>PXCO01000339.1 GCA_003565295.1 Cyclobacteriaceae bacterium | reverse complement strand
TGCACCTTGGGCATACCATATTCTTGATTTGCAGTTCTTTCATCTGTTTATAATTGTCTTTTTATGGTCAGATGGAATCTCGCAACGATAATCATCCCCCCGTGTGTCGCTCTCGTCATGCTCGATTTCATGTGTTTATAATTTCTTTTCAGCGGTCATTACCTGTCCCGAACTTGTTTCGGGAACTTGCTCCGTACCGCAGGTCGGGGTGGAATGCCCAGAATAATCATCACCCTGTGTGAGAACTTTTCTCATGGGCATTTCATGTGTTTATAATTGTCTTTCAATGGTCAGACCTGCCTGCAGGCAGGTCGATAATCATTCAACTGTGTGACGTCCTCGTCATGCTGAATTTCATGGATAGCTAACATATCGGCTCCGATAAAGATTCAAAAAAAAAGGCGGCCCTTCTGGGCCGCCTTTGGGTTGTTAGTGGTTATTTATACTTTGCTATCTTGCTGAGATATACTTTGAAAAACCCTCTTTGTCTTTAAATTCAAAGGTGATATTTTTCAGGTCCTTCTGCTTTTCGAAGGTGAATTTTTTCCCGAAATCCCTGCTTGAGAAACTCTCTTCATGAATTACCTTACCCCTGTCAAAAATTTTCAGGGTTTTTTCTGTCTCATCCAAGTTGGAGACCAGGATGGCAATGCTATTTTTGTCAAGGATTCGCTTGTTTACGTGGAATCTTGAACTTTTTTGATGAGGGACCAGGCTAACCTCAAAATCTTCAGACCTACCCGATTCGGTTTCCAGGATTTCAAACTGATAACTCCCGAAGCCGAGGTTTTTGAGGTCGTAGTTCTTGAAAAACAGCTTTTCACTACTGATTACGTCCCTGTAAACGATACGGTTTTTCTCATTTTTGATGTTTACGGTAACTTTACCTTCGGGCTTTGTCAAATACTTGAGCTGATACTTTGCCTCGCCCACCTTTTCCAAAGTGACGATAGGGTTGTCTCTGTCAGGGCCTGATGTTGCATAGGAACTGAAACTGATGCTGAGCGCTAGGATTGTTGCAATAATTAATCTCATGGTGTTAAAATTTTGAAGGTTGTAAGAATTGAATTCAAACCTCTTGCAGATTGGTTTCTGCCAAATTTTTGTTTGAGGTTAATTATTTTGGGCGATAATTAAATTACTTACGTAAGTATGCCACAAATGTAAACAAGAGTAATTTATGTTACAAATAAAATAATATAATAATATTATTGTTAACGTATATGCAATAAACATAGTTATGAATTAGTGTTTTGATAATATTTCCCTTTACTGATCCTGATGAATGAAGGGGTAACTTAAACCGAAAATTATTCCGTATAAAAGTAAATAAGGATATTTAATTTTTTTCAAATATTATTCAGTCTTGGTATAAAAAATTACCCATTTATGGTTTTTTTTTGAAATCAACCTGAAAGGGGGTGTAAAACGAACTACTTTTAGTCTTGTTGTAGGGAAAGTGGTTGAAGGTAGCTTAAAAAATGGGGGTAAAATAAGAAAAGGCAAGATCTCCAATTAGAAACCTTGCCTCAATATGCGATTAGAATTTCACCCCCTTAACTCCCGCATGCTTCACAATTGTCAGGATCATCCAAAGAGCAGGCTATGGCATCTTGCTGTTGTTTTTTCACTGAATCTTGGGAAGGTTCTGGCTTGTCCAGTTGGGTTTTGTCCACAGTGAACTGTATGGCACTACTGGCTGCCTTAGACCTGAGATAGTATATTCCTGTCTTCAGCCCTTTTTTCCAAGCATAGAAATGCATGGAGGTGAGTTTGCCAAAATTGGGCTCCTGCAAGAATAGGTTCATGCTTTGGGATTGGCAAATGTATGCGCCCCTGTCTGCAGCCATATCAATGATGGTCTTTTGGGAGATTTCCCAAACGGTTTTATAGAGGTCTTTCAGATGCTGGGGTACCTCGGCCAGTTGCTGCACAGAACCGTTTGCTGCAATGAGCTTGTTCTTCATTTTCTCATTCCACAGCCCACGCTTGATCAAGTCCTTCATCAGGTGCTTATTCACCACCACAAACTCTCCGGAAAGTGTTCTACGGGTATATATGTTTGAAGTATAAGGCTCAAAACATTCGTTGTTACCCAAAATTTGGGAAGTTGAGGCCGTAGGCATGGGAGCCACCAAAAGGGAGTTACGTATGCCGTATTTGTTGGTTTTTTCCTTAAGAGCCGACCAATCCCATCTTCCGGATTTAGGCTTTACCCCCCAAAAGTCAAATTGATAATTGCCTTGGGAGACAGGGGACCCCTCGTAGGTTTCGTAGGTGCCCTGGGTTTTGGCCAATTCCATGGAAGTCTCCATGGCTGCAAAATAGATGGTTTCAAAAATATCCTCGTTCAACCCCTTGGCCTCATCTGAGTCAAAAGGCATTCTAAGCAGGATAAAGGCATCCGCCAACCCTTGTACACCAAGTCCTATGGGTCTGTGCCTGAAATTGGACTTTCTGGCTTCTTCCACCGGATAGTAGTTGATGTCAATTACCTTGTTAAGGTTTCTGGTGGCCACCTTGGTTACTTCATACAGCTTTTGGTGGTCAAAGTATTTTTTGCCGTCTTTTCCGGTTGCCACAAACTTTGGTAAGGCAATGGAAGCCAGGTTGCAGACCGCTACTTCGTCTGGTGACGTGTATTCAATGATCTCTGTACAGAGGTTTGATGACTTGATGGTGCCCAGGTTTTTCTGGTTGGATTTGCCGTTGGCCGCATCTTTATACAGCAGATAGGGGGTGCCTGTTTCGATTTGCGACTCCAGGATCTCAAACCACAACTCTTGGGCTTTTATGGTTTCCCTTGCCTTGCCCTCCTTTTCGTATTTCTCATAAAGCCTTTCGAATTCGGCCCCATGGCATTCTGCCAGGCCAGGCGCCTCATTGGGGCAAAAAAGCGACCATTCCTCATTGGCCTCTACCCGTTTCATGAACAAATCGGGGACCCACATGGCGTAAAAGAGATCCCTTGCCCTCAATTCTTCCTTTCCATGATTCTTCTTGAGGTCCAGGAAATCCTTGATGTCCGCATGCCAAGGCTCCAGGTAAATAGCAAAGCTGCCTTTTCTTTTCCCCCCTCCCTGATCTACATATCTGGCGGTCATGTCAAAGTTCCGTAACATAGGTACGATGCCGTTACTCTTTCCATTGGTGCCACGGATATAGGAACCTTTGGCCCTCACATTGTGAATGCTGAGGCCTATGCCACCTGCGGACTGTGAAATTTTGGCACATTGCTTCAGCGTATCATATATCCCGTCTATGCTGTCGTCCTTCATGGTAAGGAGAAAGCAGGAGGACAGCTGTGGTTTGGGCGTGCCTGCGTTAAATAGGGTAGGAGTGGCATGTGTAAACCATTTTTGGGAAAGCAAGTGGTAGGTTTCTATGGCTGCATTAATGTCTTCTTTGTGAATACCTATGGCCACCCTCATCAGCATGTGTTGTGGCCTTTCCACCACTTTTCCATCCAGTTTTATAAGGTAACTTCTTTCCAGTGTTTTAAACCCGAAGAAATCATAATCAAAATCCCTGTCATAATCAATCACCTCGTCGAGGAGTGCCGCATGCTGCTTCACCACCCCGTATACATCGGGTGCGATAAGTGCCGCATTTTCCTCAGTGATGGGATTAATATAGGTATATAGCCGTTTCATGGTGTTCGAAAACGACTTGCTGGTAGTTTTATGTAGATTCGAAATGGCAATTCTAGCGGCTAGGATAGCATAATCGGGGTGCTTTACCGTCAGGGAGGCGCAGACCTCTGCTGCCAAATTATCCAACTCCGTGGTGGTGACACCGTCATAGAGCCCATCAATTACTTTTTTGGCAACCTCTATGGGCTGGATATGCTTGGGGTCCAGCCCTTTGCAAAGATTCTCTATCCTTGCGGTAATTTTGTCGAACCTGACCGATTCCCGGCGTCCATCTCTTTTAATTACTAACATAATCAGTTTTACTTAGTAAGGTGTTTAATAGAAAAATGTGCTTAAAAATCTTCCTCAATAGAGAATTTATTACCCCCGGTGGTCTCTTTGTTTTTCATTACACCGGCTTTCTGGTAATCACCTACGCGCTTTTCAAAGAAATTCGTCTTCCCCTGAAGGGAAATCATATCCATGAAATCAAAGGGGTTGCTGCTGTTCCATACCTTGGCGCATCCCAGTTCCATTAACAAACGGTCGGCCACAAACTCAATGTATTGGCACATCAGATCAGCATTCATGCCGATCAGTCTTACCGGTAGGGCGTCCGTCACGAATTCTTTTTCTATCTCTACAGCATCTTTGATAATGTTGACGATCTTTTCCTCAGGGAGCTTGTTGACCACATGCTTAGTGTAAAGGTGGCATGCGAAATCACAGTGAAGTCCCTCATCTCTGGAGATCAATTCATTGGAAAAGGTGAGCCCTGGCATGAGACCCCGCTTCTTTAGCCAAAAAATGGAGCAAAAAGAACCGGAGAAAAAGATACCTTCTACCGCCGCAAAGGCAATGAGCCGTTCATGAAAATCTCCATGATCTATCCATCGCAATGCCCAATCAGCCTTTTTCTTCACACAGTCCAAATGCTCGATGGCATTGAAAAGCCTGTCCCGTTCAGCAGGGTTTTTAATATAAGTGTCGATCAGTAGGCTGTAGGTTTCACTATGGATATTTTCCATTGCGATCTGAAACCCGTAAAAGAATTTTGCCTCCGTATATTGTACTTCAGAAACAAAATGCTCTGCCAGGTTTTCATTCACTATGCCATCACTGGCGGCGAAGAAGGCCAGTACATGGGATATGAAATGCCGCTCACCGTCATTCAGGTTTTTCCAATCGTTCAAGTCCTGCCCCAGGTCGATCTCCTCAGCAGTCCAAAAACTGGCTTCCGCTTTTTTGTAAAATTCCCAAATGTCATCGTGCTGAATAGGGAATAACACAAATCTGCTGCTGTCTCCTTGCTCTAAAATAGGTTCCGATCTCATCATGAATTAATTTTTTAATGCCTTTGAAATGCCAAATACCAACAGGACCTTTACCTGTGGAATTGGCTAGTTTTTAATTTCTTTTTTAGCGGTTTCAACTGATATATGGGCTTATTGTTGATTCGGATTTAAACAAATATGAACATGTTTCCCCATAAAAAAAAGCCGATGCAGATACTTTTTTGACCAAAAGTCAAAACGTTATAAAAAACTGTAAATCAGTATATTAAACTTGTTTTGATGAAGCAAAAATTATGCGAATATGAGCAAAATAAGAATAGATAATTTTTTTGAAAAAATTTTAAAGATTCCAAGTGCCTGATTTCTCCGTATTTTTTTGACCGGAGGTCAATTTAAATATCACCTGCATGAAGACTGTTCAGGGTTTGCTTTCGGCTCTAGGAATTTCCATCTTGACATCTTAAAATTGTACTTTGCCCCAAAAGAACCAGGGGGAAGCTCTATTCCCCTGAAATTTAATTTCGGATTACATTCGGTACTTTTTAAAATTTTAGCTATATTTGCACCTCATTTTGATAATCGCAGTTATATCAACCAGTTTATGTACGCAATAGTTAACATAGCCGGAAAGCAGTTCAAGGTAACAAAAGATCAGCAAATCTATGCACCAAAAATGCAGGGTGAGGTTGACGCTTCCGTTGAGTTCGATCAGGTCCTCTTTGCAGACAATGAGGGTCAAGTATCGATAGGCGCCCCCATGTTGGATGGCGCAAAGGTATCCGCTAAAATCCTGGGTCACGTAAAAGGTGACAAGGTGATCGTCTTCAAGAAAAAGAGGAGAAAAGGTTACAAAAAGAAAAGAGGACACAGGCAACAATACACTAAAATTCAGATAGAGGACATCGTCCTATAAGTATTGGTAACTTAAAATAATAATTACTATGGCTCACAAGAAAGGTGTAGGTAGTTCCAAGAACGGTAGAGAATCAGAAAGTAAACGACTTGGAGTAAAGAAATTCGGCGGCCAGTCAGTGATCGCTGGAAATATATTGGTAAGGCAAAGGGGAACCAAACACCATCCAGGTGAAAACGTGGGTCTAGGTAAGGATCATACCCTATTTGCCAAGGTGGATGGAGAAGTGAAATTTCAGAAGAAATACGGAGGCAGGTCTTACGTGTCTGTGGTTCCTGCTGAAGCATAATTCAAATTTCCATTAATTCAAAAAAAAGGCCCTTCAACGCGAAGAGCCTTTTTTTATGGATGAGGTTTTATATCTCATATCTTAGGGTAGCGACCATCTGGCTTTCTTTAGGCATTTTATCAGGGGACAAGAAATAAACCTTTCCCCCATTGTTGATGACGTGAGCCGCAGCCAGGTCAATGAGGCAGTGATTGTGACCGGTAGGACAGTCGTCAAAGCTCAAAGAGTAGTTTGTTTCATTGAAAGTTCCCCATAGGTGCCGGTGCGATGTGTTTAAAAACAGGGTGTCTACCCCACCGGAGATGGAGGCTTTAATGATTTTGGCTGAATCGTTGTCCAATGCCAATTGCATGGCTTTCTTTTTCCTGAAATCTTCCACCCTTTCTTCTCTGTTTTCATCAAAATAAGGACCTGCGATGCCCCAGGACTTTTTATGCAAGGCTTTGATGTCCTCTCCGGTAAATGCCCCACTTACATGGCCTTTTTTAAGCGCATTGTATTTGCTGGCCTCCTGAAACAAGGGGATCAGGTAATCCACTCCCGCAAGAAACAGGGGCAGTGGACGCTGATTCAGAAGAGGTTCCAGCATGTTCGTCATTCTATGGAAATAATTAAGGATGGTCACCTTTTTTTCTTCATCTGAACCATCCCCATGTCCATGAAACATGGCACCGCCCTCTCCTACATTACTTTGTGCCTGGAGATTACCCATGTTTTCCATTTCGGACTCCTCTTCGGTAAATGATACCGCCACCTCCTCGGGGTCAATGTCGATTTCATAAATACTGTCTCTATTTGCCTCATATAACCGGATGCGATCAAGGTTGAGCAATAGAAGATAGTATTGACCATCGTCATTGAGCTCAGGGATCAGGGGGAGGAGGAAAGGCCGTTTACCTATGAAATAACTACTTTCCGTTTGGGGTAAAGGCAGCCTAAAATATTCCAATTCTCCATCAATGATATAAATGGCAAGAAGCCCGGCATTGTATTTCCAAAAATCATAGTTTTCCAATAACTCATTCGCCGGCCTTAAGTGTTCTTTAGCTTCTTTTTCTTCTAAGCCCTTTATTTTGACCAATTCGGACTCTGCTTTTGACAGCAGGTTTTTCAGGTGCAGTTTATCCGTTTTGTATCCGTCAGTACTGTGCCTTTGGGTAGGGATGAAGAAACTTAGCACGGTGTTCCCGGTGGTTTCATGGAGTTTTTTAAATTGCTGATTATTGAAGATTTTCATGGATAAAAATTTTCGGTTTGAAATTTCATTAATGATAATGACAAAATGCCAAATTATAGGCATTTTTATTGTTCATCATTAAATCATCAAAAACCTTGCCTTAAGGAAATTTCATTTAATTTGTTTATATAATAAAAATCATATGAATTACACAGAAAATTATAAAGGTGTTAAAGTTGACGTGCAGGCACCTACTATTGATGTTAGTGAGGCTGTTCAAAATGAGATAAGGTCTTCTATTGATAAATTATCCAGGTTTACTCCTAAAATTAAAGCATTTGATGTTTATTTTAAGGTGGAGGGACAAGGTTCTACCGCCAATAATGAATTGGGCATTAGGTTAGGCGTGCCCGGCCCCACAGTATTTGCCGATGAAAAAGGGGGCAATTGGATTACCATGATGAAATCCATCACGGATAAATTAATCAGGCAGGTTCAGAAGAATAAATAAATTGAAAGCATTCCTCAAAGGGGTTCTAGAATAGCTGGAACCCCTTTATTTGATCCCAAAAGTGACCCGCTCTTGCAGGCTCAAGCAAAAGTATAAATACGATCCCAAACAAGGCTCCGTAAAGGTGTGCGTCATGGTTGATGTTGTCGTCGGCGACTTTTCCTTTATAGTAGGCATAGGCCAAAAACATGGCCCCGAGTAAAAATCCGGGTAGGCAGAAAATGCCGAAAATGCATATATCGGCCAATGGCATCAAAATGATACTGGCGAATACCATGGCTGCTGTGCCCCCAGATGCTCCCAGGGCATGATAGCTCGGGTTGTCTTTTTCTTTAATGTAGGTGGGAATATCAGAAACCACTATGGCAGTTAAGTAAAAAAGCACAAAAACCAAATTGCCCCAATTCGCCCCAAAAAAATAACCTAAGAATTGTTCTACCACTTGTCCGAAAAAGTAAAAGGTGAACATGTTGAACAATAGGTGCACCCCGTCTTTATGAATGAACCCGCTTAAGATAAACCTTGCGTATTCTTTTTGGCGATTTACCCGGTAAGGGGTAAAAAGGCTTTTTTCTATAAATGCAGGGTTTTTCCACGCATAGTAAGAAGATGCACATGTAATAGCAATCAAAATGACAGTCAGGGAAAGTTCCATAGGCCTATTTTTCCCTATTTACCAGATCTTCTGCCAGGCTCCATAAAAGCCTCAACCCTTCTGCGCTCGATGGATGTAGCCTAGGGAGTTGGTCAAAGCCCCTTTCAAAGTAATCCCTCATTTTATCTTCACTTAATGATTTTATTTCAAGTTCATCATAAATATCTGTGACTGCCTCCACTTTTTCATTTTTGTCATAATCTTCTAAATGCAGCCAATAATCGAGCCTTTCTGCAATTGGGCCTTTGGCTAATTCCAAGGCTTTGATCAATAAGAATGTCTTTTTATTTGCCAGGATATCACCCCCTACCTGTTTCCCAAAAAGGGATTTATCTGCATAAACGTCCAGTAGGTCGTCCTTTAGCTGGAAGCCAATGCCAATATTAACCCCAAATTGATACAAACGTTCTTGATCCTCTTGGGAGGCTTCGGCCAAGTGGGCACCGAATTGCAGGGAAAATCCTAATAGAACAGCGGTTTTTAGGCGGATCATCTCCAGGTATTCCCCCTCAGTCACCGTTTTTTTTGCTTCGAAGTCCATGTCCAATTGCTGTCCTTCACATACTTCTCTGGCGGTTTGATTGAATAATGCGATACTTTTTGCCAATTTATTTTCAGGCATCTTCAGGAGTAGGTCATAGGCTTTTACCAACATTACATCCCCCGATAATATAGCAGTATTGGCGTTCCACTTTTCGTGTACCGTTTCCTTTCCCCTCCTTAGCGGGGCTTTGTCCATGATGTCATCATGCATCAGGGTGAAGTTGTGAAACACCTCCACTGCCATGGCGGGAAGCAGGATGGACTCATAGTCTTCCTTGTAAAGCCTGTAGGATAGTAGGCATAGCAGGGGGCGGATCCGCTTTCCACCTATGTTCATCAGGTAGGATATGGGCTCATAAAGTGCATTGGGGTGCGTGCCAAAAGAATAATCATGTATGCTGTTCTCCAATGCCTTTTGCATGGCTTGGATCTGGTCGGATTTTATCATGGTTGATCGGCAAATTCCAAGTCAATGGTTCTTCTGTCTATATCTGTGCGGGTTACTCTCACCCATACCTTGTCTCCTAATGTTATCATCCTTTTGGTACGTGAGCCAATCAGCCGCATGTTTTTTTCATCAAAATCATAATAATCGTCCGTCATGTCCTGGAGCCTAACCATCCCCTCACACTTGGTCTCGGTGATTTCCACGTACACGCCCCACTCCGTGATTCCAGACACAATCCCTTCGTAATCCTTCACTTCTGCCAATTGCATGTATTCTACCTGCTTGTATTTTATGGAGGCTCTTTCTGCATCTGCGGCTCTCTTTTCCCGCTCCGAAGAATGAGTGCATTTTTCCTCCCATGCCTGGGTTTCGGGAGATTTCCCCCCGTCCAGATATAGCTGAAGGAGCC
>PXCO01000095.1 GCA_003565295.1 Cyclobacteriaceae bacterium | reverse complement strand
TGGGCCCTACCACGGTGGGGCTAATTCCGAGTTTATCAATGGTCTCGGGGTACAGTTTGGAATCCCCTGCCCAGTTCATATGATGAAGGATGTTCATTTCAGCCTCTTTGGCCGCTGTGCCTCTGCCCTCATAGTCGTCGAAAAGGGTGGATGGTTCCTCAAATTGTCTTTTTGTAAATTCCTTGTAGTGCCTGGATGCGGGTTCCCACTCACGATGTGGGGCCTTATGGTGATAGAGTACACAGAAGGGCTTCTCTGGATCCCTCTCGTTTTTAAGCCAATCCAAAGTAGTATTGGTGATGATGTCGGTCACATACCCTTCCTTGGTGACCCGCTCCCCTTCTATCAGAAAGTCGGGATTGTAATAGTGCCCTTGCCCTGGAAGCACCATGGAGAAGTCAAATCCCTGTGGAATGCCGTCCATATGGATTTTACCGATCATGGCGGTCTGGTAACCATTTGCCTGTAGCAACTTGGGGAAGTTATCCTGGTCCCAGTTAAAAGCCTCCATGTTATCAATTTTGCCATTGACAAAGGAATGTTTCCCGGTCAGAAGCACCGCCCGGCTCGGTGCGCAAATGGAATTCGTAACCGTGGCCCTGGTAAATAAGGCTCCCTCATTGGCAATACGGTCGATGTTTGGGGTTTGCATCAACTTGTCACTGTAAGCGCTTATGGCCTGGTAAGCATGGTCATCACTCATGATGTAGATGATGTTGGGAGGGGATTTTTCCTTCTTTTCCTCTGTGTTGCAAGACGTGAAAACGATCCAACAAAAAAGTATAAGCAGAGAGAAATAATGGGTTATAAAGGTTTTCATTTGGGATTATTTTAGGATAGTATGCCGATATTCAGAATTGTATTTCTTTAAAATTTTTGATTTTTATTCTCTAGAGAAGATAAGGCAAAATAATGAAATTTTATTCGAATCCCTGCAATGCAAGTCCAATTGGTAGCCAAGAAAGCGATATATGTTGAGGTTTGAACAATTCAATGATAGCTCCACCTTATTGCATTAAGGAATTTATATTCCTCCCAAAGTAAATAGGTTATAGCCATTGCCTGTTTGTTTTTGATTTACTTTATAGAATGGACTTTTGTATCGGTTTTTTGCTCTTTCATTATCCTCAGCATTTTTATCCGCCCATATTCGGAGTATCCCATTTTTTGAATAGCTCAAGATCTGTTCACCTGGTAAGCTGGTAAAAGGGTTTCATGGCAACAACAGTTTAATTAAGTCAATGAAGGTTTGAAATAATAGGCAACTATTTTTTTATTTAAATTATTCTAAAGCAATATAAACCACCCAATCTTCCTCCGGATCACTGGGTGGTGAGCCCAATTCAATGATACTTCCACCCTCAATTTTGGAGATGCTTCCTTCCAATAGTTTTCCTCCTTCTCGTGGGTTATACCATTTCACCACAAATGAGCCTTCTGTTTCGCTAAGATCCAATTTTGAGGTTGGGGAATCAGCGAGATATACCAGGTACTTTTCCCCTTCAAGTGCAAGACAATATTTGTCATTTTCATCCTTCTCGTTAAAAATAAGGGCATTCCGGTTGCTCATTTTCCAAAAGGGAATGTCATTGTCCATAAAAAAAGCATGGGCAATCCTACAGTAATCCCAGGATTTATCCCGACTGCGATAATCCTCACTTTGCATGTCACTATCCGGATGTCTGTTTCCAAAATAGTATTCCACACCAGCTCCCCCAGCCATTATGTTCCCCCATAAGGTATTTTTCCTTATATCGTGGATATCATAATCCAAAGGTTCATAATCTCCAAAATCCGGATCCGGAGGTACTCCCGTTCCCGCAGGGTTTTGTTCATCATTGGCCACCACCCATGGTTTTCCGGCCATTTTTGACTCCCTTACCCATTGGAGGGTCTTCTGGTGTACGATATCCCATGCATTTTGCAAAGAAACTCCGGTCAGATGGGAGTTTTCTCCTAATAATGGGGTATACACCTCATCCTGCTGTTGGGGGTAGGTATGGACTACCACATTGTGCCTGTAAGGA
Source organism: Cyclobacteriaceae bacterium (assembly GCA_003565295.1). Taxonomy (GTDB): domain Bacteria; phylum Bacteroidota; class Bacteroidia; order Cytophagales; family Cyclobacteriaceae; genus Pleomorphovibrio. Next base: position 7,872 of record PXCO01000095.1, on the reverse strand, counting down.
TCATTTTCGTAAAAGAATTTTGTTATTTCCTGGAGCTGCTCCGTGGTTTGTGAATTTTCCTCTCCCAGGTTCCAGTTGAGGGCAAGACTGTATCCATATCGGGCAATCAATTCTCGGTAATATAAGCGCCTTTGAGGACCCAAATCCCCTCCGTCAAGGGACTCAATGATCACCGATGATCCTCTGGCTTTATTGGTTGCCGGATAGTTGTCGTCATCCATCTCGGTTTCCTGGGTTTTAAAATGCAAATGTAAGCCTTTGGTCTGGGCATGGTCAAAAACAATTTGCCATTGATCTAGCTTGGAGCAATCGTATTTATACTTTTCATTTCTTTCGATAAAGGGCCATACATTTTCTCCATCTCCACCCGCATTGTAGGTCAGGAAAGAAAATGTATTCAACCCCTTCGATGCCAAATAATTGACCGCCCCGATCAACCCCTTTCCTTTATCTCCCATCCAAACGGGGTCTCCTTCCTGCCAGTCCCTTAGGTGATCCCTGAAATGTTTGATGGGCACCATGGTTTCCCATATTTGGGTGTGTACGTTATAGGTTCCGTCAAAATCTGCATAGGCGAGTAAGGTTTCCGGTGCATCGGGACCAATTTTCAGAAAATATTCATTCGTTCCTTTGAATTGAAGGAAATGTTCCCCCACATATTCCAGCCTTCCTTTGGCCCTAAAATCCCGACCTTTTTTATCTGTAGGACTGATGGTGAAATCGCCTTTAACCCCATCATAAGGTTCCAGTGGTTTGGACCATGGGTGATCTGACACAGCAACCAACTCTCCTTTCAAGAACGAAACCTCAAAATTCCATTTGCCGGGTTTATCAGGAGAAAGATGCGCCCGCCACTTTGTACCATTATCGGCTCCTGTCTGGGCTGCATCACCGTCAGCCGCGAAATATCCGGGAACGATGTATTCAGGATCACCGGATTCATGCACAAAACGCACGGTCATTCGGTAATCCGTAAACGGATTTGGTTCATCGTCCAACTCATGTGCGAAAGGCCCATCCATCGTCAGGGTGACCTTGTGCCATTCCTTAAGTTCCCCGGAAATCTGTGCTTCTCCGTTCCCATCAGCTTTACGCTGTTTGGGATCCGTGAAAGAAAGCAATGGGAAATAAAAGGGGGTGACGGATTTGTTCACCTTTTCTATCTCCGCTGCTTGATCTTGAGCCAGCAGCGATGTGTGGTGAAGGAATAATAAAAATAGTAGGACGGTTATTAGATTGGGTTTGGTTATCATTTTATTTTTTTTATCCTCAATAATTAGGAATACAAGCTGCCAACTATATGAAATGAGATCATAAGAGCTAAATCAAAGTAAAAAATTATAAGCCTAATATCCAATAAATATCTAATTTTCATATAATTCCAAGTAATTGGGAATGTCTCGGCTAGGTACGCAGATTTGGAGGTAAGATCCTTTCAGTGCTTTTTCCATCCCCACCAAAATTATTGGTGAAATACTCAGAATTGATCTCTTCACTCCTTTTACTTTTGCCACCATCCTAAGAGTAGGTTGGGATTTGTCGTAATCTGACTATTAATATGGGGTTTACTGGGCAGAAACCCCAGCAATAAAGCCCTAAAAAGGCAAGAGAACAAAACACCGTTTCTATCATTCCAAAATAACGCACATTTAGGGCATCCAACATAAATGTGTTTTATAAACGGTATACTTTTATGCATCAATTGAAAGACTCCTTATCCTGAGCCCTGTTTTTTGAGGCAAACAAAACGGAAGAACCAGTGCCCATTCCAACTATGGACCGCATGGCTTTTTCGGGCTCTATTTCCAGGAATTTTAACTGTGAAGCCGGAACATGGTAAATGTTTCCATTCATTGGGTTAGGAGCTGTGGGCACAAATACCGTATAAATCCCCTCTGCCGCCGTTTCGGTAACAAACCCCGTCAGCAGTACGCCGGTATTGTAGGCATCCACTAATACTACCTGGCTAAATGGCATTTTCTTAAGTCCAGAAAATTGGGATATCGTTTCCTGCAGGGTAGAATATAATGGTATTTGGAGTAAATATTTATACTCAAAAACCTTAAACAACCTTTTACTTCTGGCATTTCTCAAAATTAAACCTATTATGAATATCAGTACGACAAGAATCAGCAAAGCCAACACATTGATAAAGAAAGCGTGAGATTCTGCATTTTTATCCAACAATGCGCTGATAGGCGCTACCAAATTAAAGACAAACTTAAAAATTAAGGAAAGTAAAAATAAAATAATAATGGTTGGTAAAACCAATAGCAAGCCATTCAATAATGTTTGGATAAAGAACGTCCTTGTCCAGAATTTGTCCTCTGTGGACTCTCTCTCGTTATGCACTGATACTGGGTTTTTCATATCATAGGTTTATTTTTATAAATTACCTCAAATGTACCAAAAAGGCTAAAATACTTGTATTAAAAGACAGTAAACTACATAATTGCTCTAACGTTAAAACTTTTGAAAAAGTTGATCTGATTAACCATTCCACTTGGAAGCAGTTGGTCTACATGTTTTAGGGGGTAATAATCAAAATGCACTACAAAGGGATATTTTCAAAATCGGTCATTGGGAGATTGAGAGGTAATGGAAAACCCGCCTTATATCAATAACCAAGGGTTTATTTTAAAATTTCCTTGGCATAATTTACAGGGTTTACCTAAAAAAGATTAGGTCTACTTGTCCCGGGGATCATAAACCATCAACTCGGTGAGTACGTCCCGCATGGTGATAAAATCATTTATGTAAGCCCAGGCACGGTTTTCATTTGGCTCAGCTGTATAGGAGAGAATACCCTCCATGGTCACTTTGATCGATCCTGGGGAGGAGGTGTTCCATAGGCTTCTCGAGGAAGGTCTGCAGGCATAAAGTACCCGTAGTTGGTCCCATGTTTGCCGATCCTGGGCAGTACCATCGTAATATTCTTCATAGGACCTACGGATGATGTGGTCCGGCCGAACATTTTTGTAGGCAGACCCAATTCTCAGTAGCGATCCGCTACCACCTGCAAAAACAGTGGGGAAATCGGATGGCAACAATTCAAGTTCCCCACTGGCAGCTTCAAGATCCATACGGTAGTTAAATCCGCACCTCCCTTTAGGGAGTTCGTTGTTGCCATTTCCTCCGGCCGCATAGAACTTCACTTTCTGCCGCATCAATTCCTTGCCGTTCAAAGGACTATGTTCGTCCGGAGGGGAGTTCAGCAGATTATAAATGTTGGTGGCAGGCCCCACAGCGACCATGGTTACACTTCGGTCCGGTTGAGCGGCCAGCACTTGCCGGTATAACTTAACCACATCCGGTGCCGCCTCTTGGGTTAATGTGTTGGGGTACTCGGCAACGATGGGTACCATATATTCATCACGGGAGTAGGGAGCTTCTCCCTTAATGGTCCCTATAGGCAGGTCCGGTCTTCCGTACCAGGTATTGACCGCATGTACATAAGGCACTGCCGCTTCATGGCCAATGACTACTCCTATTGCCAGAATCTCGATCTCTCCCCGGTCTGCCAAGGCATGCAAAACGGCAAGCGTACCGGCATCATCCACATCACCCCCCACATCGGTATCAAATATTACAAGCTCAGGAGGTTCATTTTCCTCCAGGAAGTGGGGTTGTGCCACCACAGTATTGGTGGAATACCCTAACTGACCAATGACAAGGAAGGGTACAAACAGCCATAGTTTCCTAGTGAATTTTATAGAAAAAAAGTGACTAGGTTGCAAATTGAATATTCTGTAAAAGTTTCCTTCCAATGATTTTTTCATGTGTTTATAATTGTTTCTTAGTGGGCACCCCGATAGTCGGGGCAAGCTATGGAATCTCGCATTGCCCGATAGCTATCCGGGGCATCCCTCCGCGTGAGGTTCTCCTCATGCCCTGACTGCCGTCAGGACAGGCTCGATTTCATAATATAAATTCTTTGCTTTTATTACAAGTTTACCGAGATTGACCAGGTGCTCAACAACCTCAATTTCTATATTAGGATAAATATAGCGAATCTTCAGTGCCTGCCGCTTGAAATAGGCTAAATCCTTTAAAAAAGGGTGATAAATGGAAAACACATTTCTATTGAGATGTTACCTGATTCTGCAATCTTGAGAAATCTTGGATCCCTCAAATTGCCGCCTGCTTTAGCTGGAGGCCATAAGGAGATTATCAGCATCATTGGCTTTAGCCAAATCATTTATCCCTGAAGCTCAAAACTGCATTGCAGGTAGAATTTGGCTAAAGCCGGTGAATCTCTGGATTCCCCTTTTGGAATGGGCTAAAACCGCATTCCTATTGAGATGTTGGCCGATGACTGATGGCCAAAACAGGAGGACATGACAGGGATTGGCTCCCATTGAATTGCCTTCTGCTTTAGTTGGAGGATAACAGGAAGATCATCTGCACTGTTGGCTTTTGCCAAAACATTTAACCTTGACCCTTATAACCTGATCTCATAACTCCAGCCTTTCTAGGACCTTTTCAATTTGAATCCCTGCACCCAATACATTCTTAAACAAATCAGCCTTTTTCTCAATCCTTTCCGGCATGTTGAAAATGTTGAAATCCGCTGTTTTTAACCCCTGTTTAACTTCCTTCCACTCCAAAGGCGCAGATACCGGGGCCTCGGGCTTTGGCCGTACGCAATAGGCCGAGGCCAGGGTCTGTCCCCTTCTATTCTGAAGATAATCCAAATATACACGACCTTTGCGGCTGTCCAGCTTCCGCTCCATGGTCGTCAGGGTCGGTAACTGTTCATTGATCAGATAACACACTAATTTTGTGAAATCCCTGGCTTCCTCATACGTGTATTGGGCAGCAAGGGGGAGATAAATGTGTAAGCCGCTTGATCCGGAGGTCTTACAGTAACCTGGTATTTCCGCACCCTTCAAAATACTGTGGGCTGCTTGAGCTACTTCTATAACCTCGTCAAAAGTATTGCCTTCTGAAGGATCGATGTCAATAACTGTATAATCTGGGCAATCCAGCTGATCCTTTCCTGAATTCCAGGGATTGATTTCAATACAGCCTAAATTGGCCATGTATAACAGGGTTGCTTCATTCTGACACAGCATATATTCTATTTCCTTTCCTGCTGAGGAGGAGTAAATGGGTAGGGTTTCAATCCAATGAGGAAAGATTCCTGTAGTGTCCTTTTGATAAAAAGATTTCTTGTCTATGCCATTTGGGTGTCGGTGAAGATTCTGGGGCCGGTCTTTTAAATAGGGCAAAATGGTGTCTGCAATTTGAAGATAATAGTCTATCAGCTGATATTTTATGATTCCCTGCTCAGGCCAATACACTTTCTCCAGGTTGCTTATAGGTACCTCAATTCCGCCTACTTCCAACAATTCCTCGGATTTGCTTGGAGTTGGTGCTTTCTGTGGGGATTCAGTTCTTTCCTCCATATGGATTTCTGTGGGGATTTTGTCTGACCGTAATGCTTTAAAAACAGGATGCCGCATGGACCCACTTTTGGTCCAATTGGAAAATTTTACCTCGCAGATCAGTATGGGTTCCAGCCAAACAGGTACTCTCCCTTTTAAACTAATTTTTTTTTGAAAGGGCGAATGATCTATTTCATAATGTTTAAAAGCCTCCAACAGTTCCTTTTGTAGTGCACTGTTAAAGCCTGACCCACAGTTACCGATATACCGGAGTTCATTCTCTTCAAAGAGCCCCAAGATGAGGGAACCAAATAATGCCCCCTCTGATTCGGTGTACCCACAGATCAACGCTCCCTGGGTTTCGACACCCTTGATTTTAAGCCAATTTTCTGTCCTGCTTCCAGGTGTGTAAACGGAATCCGCCTTTTTTGCAATGATCCCTTCCAACCCTGCATCCAGGGCCTGTTGAAAAAATGTGTTACCCATACTTTCCACATGATCACAGTAATAAATCAGAGGCAGGTCATCAATAATTTCAGGAATTAGGCTTTTCCTTTCCACCAAAGGAAGATGGGTAATGTCATGCCCATTGAGGAAGAGCAAATCAAACACATAATACCGTAACTCACCTGCTGAATCTTCACCATAATCTTGTAGCTGTTGAAAATCGGGGATTCCTTCCTCGTTGACAACCACAACTTCACCATCCAAAATAGCCTCATGAGGAATGAACTTTAAGCTGTCAGCTATGGCCTGAAACTTAAGATTATAGGAAATACCATTTCGGGAATAAATATTGACCTTTCCTTTTCGGATATTGGATAGCAATCTGTACCCATCCCATTTAATTTCATATATCCACCCAGGCTTACTGAATACCGATGTTGTATTTGTGGCCAACATGGGTTTCACCATGTCATGTGGGTTATTTTCTGTTTCAGCTGCTTTCTCTTTGTGCTCCGCATAGTCGTTGGCATCATAGGATAAGGAGGAAGAAAATGCATCTTTTTTCTTAATCAGGAGCCATTGATTGTTTTTCTCTCCTCTACCTGTACGAACCAGGGCAAATGTTCCTTGGAGTTTATTCCCGAAAAATTCAAGTTTGAGATCACCTTTTTCCAATAGCTGTACCGGGTCATTGGCATCTCCGGCTACTAACCGGTAGGTTCCGCTGTCCCACACTGTCATTTCTCCCGCTCCGTAATTGCCTTTTGGGATTGTACCTCGAAAGGTCAAGTATTCCAAGGGATGGTCTTCGGTGTGTATGGCAAGTCGCTTGTCCTGGGGATTCATAGAGGGCCCTTTCGGTACGGCCCAGCTTTTAAGGACCCCTTTCATTTCCAACCTCAGGTCAAAATGCAACCTCCTGGCTTGATGTCTCTGTACAACAAATCGAGAATGGTGAGGGGCTGATGTAGAGGACCCTTTCGGCTCCGGGGTTTTGTTAAAATCCCGCTTTTTGCTGTATTCATCAAGACCCATCAGGAGGCTTTCTTCCTTTTTTCAAGACTGGCCTTGAGCTGTGCCATCAGATCTTTTGCAGGAGTGGCTTTGCTTTCTATCTTTTTGGTCTTCGACAATTTGCCACCCGCCTTCTTTTCAATGATGTCCAACAACTGATCGTTATAGACATTCTTATAAGTATCAAACTCAAATTTTGCGGTATATTGCTCAATGAGTGCAAGGGCCATGTCCACTTCTTTTTTTGAGACCTTGGTGTCCGGAATACTAAGATCTTCTGGGTTACGAATCTCGTCCGAAAACCTGATGACGTGAAGGACCAAAACATCTTTATATACGCCAATCAAACTTAAATTTTCTTTCTGCCGCATCACAAAGGTGGCCAAACCAAGCTTTTTAGTCTTCTTTAGCGCATCTTTCAATAAATTATAAGATTTGCCACCTTCTTTTTGAGGCTCTAAAAAGTAGGGTTTCTTAAAAAGGAGCTCAGAAACTTCCTTTTCTTCTATAAAAGCTTCAATTTCCAAAGAGCTGCTTTTTTTCATATTTGCCGCTTCAAAATCTTCATCTTCCAACACCACATAGTTGTCATCCTTTTTGTAGCCTTTAACAATGTCCTTCCATTCCACCTCCTCTCCTGTGTTTTCATTAACTCGCTTGTACCGAATCCTTGCATGGTCTTTACTGTCCAACATGTCCAAGTTCAACTTACCATCCTCTGAGGCAGAATAGATTTTTATGGGGATGTTGACCAAGCCGAAATTAATTGCCCCGTTCCAAATAGATCGCATAACAGATTAGGTATTAAGTGATAAATAACTGGGATTATGGAAAAGAAAACCCAATGATTAAGGGCGTTTTAGGCCCAATTACATCCGATGAAATCTTCAATCTTTGATATCCTTTCATCTGTTTATAATTTGTTTTTCAGCGGTCATAACTTGCCCCGGTTTATCGGGGTGGAATCTCGCTTTGATAATCATCCCTCTGTGTGAGGTTCTCCTCATGCCCTGACTGCCGTCAG
>PXCO01000169.1 GCA_003565295.1 Cyclobacteriaceae bacterium | reverse complement strand
TTTCATGTGTTTATATTTTCTTTTCAGCGGTCATTACCTGTCCCGAACTTGTTTCGGGAACTTGTCCCGCACAGTAAGTCGGGATAGCCTGGCCCGCCTGCCCCTACCTGCCCCTGCCTGCCCCGAACTCGATTCGGGGAACTCGATTCGGGGAACTCGTTATGGGGGAATCTCGCAATGATTTTCATGCCTTTGCGTGTCGCTTGCGTCATGCTCGATTTCATCTAAAAATCGGTGGGTTACAGACCATAAGTCTTTTTACATTAAAATTGTTTAATGCCCCTTTCACATGTGCCTGCCTCCTCCATTATTCCTCCTTTATCAATTGATCAAGGATTTCCACCGCAGCTTTGGCAAGTTGGGTGCCCGGCCCAAACACGGATGCCACGCCTTCTGTTTTCAGTAGGGTATAGTCTTTTGGTGGGATAACTCCACCAGCCACCACCAATATGTCATCCCTTCCCAATCGCTTGAGCTCATGGATCAGTTCGGGGATTAGGGTTTTATGGCCTCCTGCCAAGGAGGAGATGCCAACCACATGTACATCATTTTCCACAGCCTGTAAGGCCACTTCAGCGGGAGTTTGGAAAAGTGGCCCAACGTCCACATCGAATCCCATATCCGCAAAACCACTTGCTATTACTTTGGCACCCCGGTCGTGACCGTCCTGCCCGATTTTTGCCACCAGAATCCTTGGTCGACGCCCTTCCATTTCAGCAAATGTGTCGGCTTTATTTTGGGCTTCTTTCATCATTTCCGGTTGATTCATGGCAGCAATATAAGCACCTGAAACGGCTTTTCCTGTCGTTTGATACCTTCCGTATACTTTTTCCAAGGCCATGGAGATTTCTCCCAAGGTAGCCCTATTTCGGGCAGCTTCCACTGCTAATTTCAATAAATTGCCATGCCCTTTTTCTGCGGCCAGGGTAAGGGCATGCAATGCCTGATCTACACCTGATTGATCCCTTGCCTCCCTAAGTCGGCGCAGTTTTTCCAATTGTTGTTTTCTCACATTCTCATCGTCCACCTCCAGAACATCAAAATCATCGTCATTGGTATATTGAAAGCGGTTAACTCCTACGATCACATCTTCACCGGTGTCTATGCGTGCCTGTTTCCTTGCCGCTGCCTCTTCTATTCTCATTTTTGGAATACCTTTTTCTATAGCTGTGGTCATACCGCCAAAGGCTTGAATCTCCTTTAAATGCCCCCTTGCTCTGCTTACCAACTTATCTGTCAACAGCTCCAGATAGTAGCTTCCCCCCCAAGGATCCACCACCTTTGTAACACCCGTATGTTGCTGAATATACAATTGAGTTTCACGGGCAATGGATGCAGAGAATGGAGTGGGAAGGGCAATTGCCTCGTCAAAGGAATTGGTATGCAGGGACTGGGTGTGACCCATCACTGCTGCCAAGGCCTCAATGGTGGTTCTTGCAATATTGTTATAGGGGTCCTGTTGGGTGAGCGACCAGCCGGAGGTTTGGCAGTGCGCCCTTAGGGACAAAGACTTTTGACTTTGTGGATGAAATGACTGGATCAGTTCAGCCCAAAGTAACCTACCTGCCCTCAATTTTGCTATTTCCATCACATGATTCATCCCAATAGCCCAAAAAAAAGATAACCTCGGGGCAAATTCATCAATGGAAAGCCCAGCCTTAATACCTGCTTCCACATAGGCCAAACCATCCGCTAAGGTATAAGCCAACTCAAGGTCCGCTGGGGCACCTGCCTCATGCATATGGTACCCGGAAATGGATATAGAGTTGAACCTTGGAAGATGTTTGGAGGTGTATTCAAAGGTATCCGACACAATGCGCATGGAAGGTTCTGGTGGATAAATATATGTATTCCTCACCATGAACTCCTTTAGGATATCGTTTTGTATGGTACCACTCAACTTTTGGGTGGGCACACCACTTTCTTCTGCCGCTACAATATAAAAGGCCATCACTGGAAGCACAGCCCCATTCATAGTCATGGAAACTGAAATGTCACCTAATGGAATCCCATCGAAAAGCAATTTCATGTCTTCCACGCTGTCTATGGCCACACCAGCCTTTCCCACGTCACCCCTTACCCTGGGATGATCAGAATCATATCCCCGGTGTGTGGGAAGGTCAAATGCAACCGAAAGTCCTTTTTGTCCCGCGGCTAAATTTTCTTTGTAGAACTTGTTAGACTCCTCCGCGGTGCTAAATCCTGCATACTGTCGTATGGTCCATGGTCGGGTCAAATACATACTGGCATAAGGTCCTCTTAGAAATGGAGGCTGCCCTGCATGATAACCCAAATGTCCCAAATCCTGGCAGTTTTTACCATCAGGCATCCTCTTTATTTCAATGCCTTCCTGAAATTCTACCGGACGTATATCCACTTCCTTTACCGGATTTTGTTGACCATTAATATGCGCTATGGAAAAACCTGCTTTTTCCAATAATAATTTTTGGATATGTTCCACATAATAAGAACCCGCAATGGGATCCGGAACCTTGTCGAATTGGCCTTCCTCTCTGAGTACAAAACCTATATTGAGTGAAAGTCTCTGGGCTTTGTGGAAATCCGGCAAGCCTTGCAAAGGGTGAACCAACAAGTCATCCACAGCACCTAAAACCCCGGACAAAGATTGCAGGGTGTGGGGGATAAGCGAAGTGTAAGGACTGATTTTTCCCGTAGGAGCATAGCTCATGCCCAATACCTTCAACATGTAATCCTGCCGTTCCAGCCCTTCTTCTTCGGCAAGAAGTTGATTGACCATTTTAAGGGCTCTCAACTTGGCTATCTCCTTAAAAAAACTGGATGATATAGGTGACAGACAAGCTACATTTCTAAAAAAAACTGGCAAGTCCAGTGCGGATTCCTTTACCTCTGTCAAGCTATCCTTCATCCATTTTGCAAACCTGTTAACTTCTTCACTTGCGGTGAGGCCCTTTGTCATTTTGGGGCCAAAACAACGAAATGGGGAATTCGTTAACCAAGGCTCCATCGCATCATCCGTATAATAAGCCAAGGGGCCATCCAAATCCTCTGTAGGCCAAACTCCACCATTTATGATTTGAACGCCTTCCCCTATCGACTCCAACCAAGAGGAGACATTTTTCAAAATTACCGGCAATTTGCCGGGGGAGGTTTTGATCCAGAAATTTAGGTAAGAAGGATGTACATTCTTTAAAAGGGCATGCAAGTCCTCATTCCCATCCCATTCAAAGACCAAGCCCTCCGCACCCAGGTGCAAAAGTTCCATAAGTTCGGTATTGGAATAGTCGGCTGGCACCAGGGCCAGATTGTTCCAGTACCTGTTTCGCCCATTGCGTGGATTGCTGGATAAATGCCCAAAGTCACGAAATGCCCCTAGCCTATCCTCTTCGGAAAGTATCCCGGAGAGTTTTATTCCTTGTTCTATCTCATGGACTAAATCTTCTTCCTTCAGCCCTTCCCTGAGGAGCTGAGCAATCCATTCTGATTTCGGGGTTTTGCTGAAGGTATAGTTGGTTTTTTTTGTCATTTTGCTGCGCCTGAAAAATTTTTATCCACATCTTTGCGGGAGCATTTAAGTCAAAAATAAGCTTTTCGCTTGCTATTTCCGACTAAAGCATCGCATAAATTGATGAAAAGAAATTTCGGCTTCCCCATACTGGCCTTTTTGAGCGCACTTTTGTGGATCTCGGCACCAGGCTGCGCCCCTCTTCAACTTGGCACCCACCAGTCTACTTACCTTGAGATCAATGAGAGACTTCCGGATGACCAGGCCACCCGGGCATTTATAGTCCCCTACAAGGAAGCCTTGGAGAAGGAAATGAACACCGTGATCGGGGAATCAAAAAAAGAATTAAACACCAAGGGCACCAGTGAAAGCAACCTGGGGAACCTTGTAGCTGATCTGCAACAAAAGTTTGTGGAAAGAAAATTATCTACAAAGGTGGACATTTCAGTGATCAACAATGGTGGTTTGAGAAACGTGATTCCCAGTGGACCCATTACCGTGGGCAACATTTACGAATTGTCTCCCTTTGAAAATTTCATTTACCTTTTAGAAATGCACGTGGAAGACATCATCAGACTAGCTAACTATACTATAGAAAAAAAGAACCTGGGTATTGCGGGGATGTATCTGGAAGCTGAGAATAATGAACTGGTCCAGGTTAGGATAAATGGGAAACCCTTAGATCAAAACCGGACCTATGTATTGGCCATCAATGATTACCTGGCAAATGGAGGGGACTACATGGATTTTTTGATAGAGGTGAAGCGGTTGGAAAAAACCAATTTTCTTCTTAGGGAAATGCTGCTGGAAGAAATTGCTCAGCTGACCGAAAAGGGGCAGAAAGTGGATGCCTCCATAGAGGGAAGGCAAATTTATCGTTGATATGAACCGGAGAACCTTTATACAAAAAAGCCTGATAGGAGCGGGGGCAATAACGCTTCCCCTTAGCGGATATGCGGCCAAAAGAAGCAGTAAATTATGCGTTTTGCATACCAATGATATGCACTCCAGGATTGAGCCATTCCCAGATGATGGCAGTGCCTTCGCTAATCTAGGAGGCATGGCCAGAAGGGCGGCACTGATACAGGAAATCCGTCGTCAGGAACCCAACCTGCTCTTATTGGACGCGGGGGATATCTTCCAGGGAACCCCCTACTTCAACTTGTATGGGGGTGAACTAGAATTCAAGCTCATGAGTCAAATGAGGTATGATGCTGCCACCTTAGGTAATCATGATTTCGACAATGGGCTGGATGGTTTAGAAGAACAGCTCCCCCATGCTTCTTTCCCTTTCATTTGTTCTAATTATGATTTTAGCGAAACCAACTTAAAAGACCGATTCCTACCCTACAAGGTTTTTGATAAAGGAGGGATTAAGGTAGGGGTATTTGGAATAGGGATTGAGCTAGAGGGATTGGTGCCTGCCGTAAGCTACGGAGCCACCAGATACCTGGATCCTGTCGAGGTGGCAGATGAAATGGTAAAAACTTTACTGTCAATTAATTGTCAAATGGTCATCTGCCTTTCCCATCTGGGATATTCGTACAAATCCCAAAAAATAGATGACCAAAAATTAGCCGCAAAGGTAGATGGGATAGACCTCATCATAGGAGGGCATACGCACACCTTCTTAGAGGCACCTACCAGGGTAACCACCCCTTCCGGGGGGATAACTTTAGTGAACCAGGCAGGCCGCTCAGGGGTACGCATGGGACGACTGGATTTTGAATTTGATAGAAATAAAAAAATAAAAAAGGCCAATGCAGAAAGTTTGGCCATAAAGTAAAAAAGTCAAGTCAAAATGAATTTTTTATTTAAAATTCTTTTTGTCAAATTTGTTTCCCCCAGAAAGGAGCAAGGCCACTTTTGATCATTCTTTAACGATGTATAACCATGAGTTCAGAGGCTACGGCAGTTTGGAAAGAATGTTTGCGTATAATAGGCGAACATGTAAATGAACAAAGCTTTTCGACCTGGTTTACTCCGGTAAATCCAGTAAGATTGGATGGTTCTACCCTGACCATACAGGTGCCTAGCCAATTCTTCTTTGAGTGGCTGGAGGACAATTATGTGGATGTGCTCAAATTGGCGATAAAAACAGTAATGGGGTCAAATGGTAAGCTGGAGTACGCCGTGGTCGTGGATAAAGGCAATTCTCAAAACCAACCCTATGTGGTGAGTTATCCGCAAGGCAACAACAGCCCATCCCGTAAAAAAATTAAGGAGAATCAAAAGATAGGTGCTCACAATCATACCAGCCCCTTTGATTTCACCTCCCTGGATGAACAAACCACCCTGCAATCCAATCTAAACCCAAACTATTCATTTAATAGTTATATAGAAGGAGACTGCAACCGCCTGGCGAGGTCAGCGGGGTTTGCTGTAGCCAACAAACCAGGCATCACCTCCTTCAACCCACTTATGGTCTATGGTACAGTGGGGCTGGGAAAAACACACTTGGTGCAAGCCATTGGTAATGAAATCAAAAACACACTTGAGGATAAATTTGTGCTTTATGTTTCTTCCGAAAAATTCGTGAACCAGTTCATGGACTCCGTTACAGAAGGGAACATCAAGTCATTTACCAATTTCTATATGCAGGTGGATGTTTTGATCATCGACGACATCCAATTTTTTGCTGGAAAAGGAAGGACGCAGGAAATGTTTTTTCATATTTTCAACCATCTTCACCAAAATAAAAAACAGATCGTGATGACTTCCGATTGTCCACCCAAGGATTTAAATGGGTTGGAAGAACGGTTGCTTTCCAGGTTTAAATGGGGGCTTACGGCAGATCTCCAAATGCCCGATTTCGAGACCAGGGTCGCCATCATCAAGAAAAAGAGCCAATCCGAAGGCATCTTTATACCGGAAGATGTAATTGAGTACCTTGCCCATACCGTGGACACGAATATCCGGGAACTGGAAGGGGTATTGATCTCCATGATTGCCCACGCATCCCTGAGCCGGGTTGAAATTGACCTGGGGCTTGCCAAAACCATCATGAAAAACATTGTAAAGGACATCGAAACGGAGGTGGGCATTGACTTTATTCAAAAAACCTGTGCGGATTTCTTTGGCATAAAACTAGAAGACCTCAAAGCCAAGACGCGAAAGAAAGAAATTGTGACCGCCAGACAGGTTTCCATGTATTTCTGCAAGGAATTCACCAACCATTCCTTAAAATCCATAGGCTACCATTTCGGGGGTAGGGATCACAGCACGGTAATCCATGCCGTTCAGACGGTGAACGACATGATTGAGACCGATACGGTTTTCAAGCATTCCATTGCTGATTTAAGGAAAAAATTCAAAATGAGATCCTATTAGGCTTATCTGCCCTCTTGCATCTTTCCCTATATTCTTTTTTCTTTGACTCAAACTTTAATGGGAAGAATATGCGGGGTTGGATTTTGATAGGGTTAATTTTTATCTACCTGGCACCTGTCAAGGCAGATTATCTGGAAACCAGAAGAAATGTGGGCATTAAGGATGCCCCGGCTAAAGAGGCTGATTTAATCTACTCCGCTGCCAAGGGGGAAAAGTTTCCGCTGCAATTTAATGGCCAACAAATCGATGGATACTATGGAATACTACTTCCCAATGGATTCACGGGCTATGTATTCAGAACAATGGTCATTATCCATGAGGGTGATTTGCCAGGTTCCCTGCCTTCTCCACCGGAAATTGTTTCTTATTATCCAGATAGCATGCATCATCTAACCGGGGAGCAGCTAAAATTTGCCCTTCACAAAACCATAAGAAACCATAGGGTATTCAAATATGAAGAGACCTGGGAGATACTCTGTAAAACCGACGAAGACCCCAATTTACCCGGGCAGGTCTTGCTGATATATACCCATAGGTCTCAGCCTGCGGCGCACCGGGACAGGGGTACCAGGTACGATTACGAACAAAACGGGTATAGTTTAATTGACTCTTGGAACAGGGAACATATTTGGCCGAAATCCCATGGCTTCCCCAATCCTTCAGACACTGCGTATACGGACTTGCACCATCTAAGGCCTGCAGACCGATCGGTAAACTCTGCCCGCAACACCCGGAGTTTTCATCTGGGTGAAAAAATTTATCTGGATAATGGAAGCTCAGTTCCAACATTGAGCAAAACCCACTCAGAACTTTGGTGCTGGGAACCGCCGGATAATGTAAAGGGGGATATAGCAAGGATGATTTTTTACATGGCAGTGAGGTACGAAGGCCCGGATTATGACCTGGAGGTAGTGGATGAAATTCTACCTCGCAACTACAAGCTCCCCCATATCGGAAAATTGTCCACTCTGCTGGAATGGCATCAAGAAGACCCTGTGGATGAATGGGAGATTTACAGAAACGAATTAATCTATTCGGATTATCAAGGAAATCGAAACCCCTTTATAGATCACCCTGATTGGGTATTTAAGATTTGGAAATGATAGGTAAAAGCCCTTGGGGTAATAAAAATATTTTCCGATGACAGCTTACATCCCCCTTTCAAATTGACTTAAGTCCATATTTCAGATACTCCGGTGAAGTGTTTTTCGAATTGGCTAAATTACCTTTAACTTAATCTAAGCTCAGCCCTAATGCTACACCCAAAATACCTCCGCATACTTATTGGCCTTTGGTTCACTCTTTTATTTCATACTGCTCTTGCCAATGACGGGGAGCTGGAAATCATCAAAACCAGGATCATCCAGGAATTAATGAAAGATATCCCTAGCCAAGAGGAAATACAGTCCATATTGGAAAGGATACAAGATGATGGCAGCTTTGAGGACATCAACTATGAGGATCTGAGCAGAACCGCCGGGTTCCCACATAGAAGACACACGGCAGATCTGGTAACTATGGCCAAAGCGTATAAAAGTAAAGAATCGTCCTTTTATCAAAATTCGGACTTGTTGGAAAACATCATCAAAGGGCTGGAGTTTTGGGTCGCCAATGATTTTGTGGGGGATAATTGGCACAACAATCAGATTTCAACTCCTACTAATCTGGTGAATTTAATGTTACTAATGGGCGATGAACTTCCGAATGCCCTGGTGGAAGGGGCTCAGCCAATGATTGGTAGGGCACACATGAATGCCTCCGGTGCCAGACCCAGTGGTGACCGCATCGTAATCGCAGGCATATTGGCCAAAAATCTGCTTTTCAATGATGATAATGAGCAATTTGATGAAATCATCAAAATCATTGCCGGTGAAGTGAAGTTCAGCACTGGAGAAAGAGGCATGCAACACGATTATAGTTTTCACCACAGGCATGACCGGGTGAACAATACCACCTCCTACGGATATGGCAAATACGCCAATGCTTTTGGGGAGTGGTCCTATTATGTGGCCAACACCTCTTATGCCTTTGACAAAGAAAGCATCAACCAACTAGTGGATTATTACCTGGATGGCATATACAAGCAATTGGTATATGGCATTTATGAGGACATCAGCGTAAAAAACAGAAGTATAGCCAACAAGACCACCTTTCAACCCAAAGGGACGGATGAAATCCACAAACTTCTTGCAAGCACGGATTATCGGAGCGAGGAATTAAAAGAAATCCTGGCACTGAGGGAGGGTATAGCCAAACCCTCCAAGTCCTTTGCCAAGTTCTTCTGGCAAACTGAACATTTTGTGGTGCAGAGGCCCAACTATTACACCACAGTGCGGATGTATTCCACAAGAAACCGAAACATGGAAGTGCCCTACAATGGCCCGGGCATCACCACCCACCACCGTGCAGATGGCACCAATTACTTGTTTCTGAAAGGGGATGAATACCATGATATTTGGCCGGTATACGATTGGCAAAAAATATCCGGAACCACCATCCTGCAAAAACCGCAACTCCACGGCCCCGATGAAATCCAGGTGGATGGACTAACGGATTTTGTAGGGGCGGTAACAGACGGGATGTACGGCGCCGTGGCATTTGACTTTATCAGCGGCCATGATAGTATTCAGGCCAAAAAGTCTTGGTTCTTTTTTGATGATATATACGTGTGCCTGGGCATTGACATAAAGGCTAAGCAGAATCTTCCGGTAGCCTCAACCATTAACCAGGTATTGATGAATGGGGATGTACAAATTGCCATGGGAAATCGTAAACCTTCCAAATTGGAAAAAGGGGATCATTCGCTTAAGGGGGTCAACTATGTCTATCACGATCGTATAGGGTATGCATTTCCTGAGCCCACAGCAATCAGGCTTTCCAACCAGGAGGAGCAAGGCAGGTGGTCGGATCTGACCCTTCAAAAAAACATCTCAAAGGAGCTGATCAAAGAAGAAGTTTTCACCCTTTGGTTTGATCATGGCAAACAAGCAGAAAACGGATCCTATGCCTATATGGTATTGCCAGACACAGATGCAGACCTTCTGTTTAGCGGCAAGGCCTCGGACCAGGGCATCAGTATTTTGGACAATAACGGAAACATGCAGGCCGTAGGACATCGAGAACTCGGCTTGTACCAGGTCATCTTTTATGAGGCGGGGGAGATAACCTTGGAAAATGGAATTAAGGTTGCTTCAAAGCATCCTGGAATGGCTCAACTGGAAGTGAAGGAAGGAAAGGTAACAGAAATCCATGTTTCTGACCCTTCTCGTAAACAATCCTCCCTTACCCTTACACTTTCCGGCCAATACAGCAGTAAGCATTCAAAGGTTAGCATCAATCCTACCATGAATAAAAATCAAAGCGAGCTAAGCATTGAACTCCCACAGGGGGTGTATGCTGGGAGTAGTGTTGGTTTCAAAGTTGAAATGAAACCTTAAAATGAAGAAGTCTTCCAAGTTTTCGCAAAAAAGGTGATTTCCATAGAGGAAAAGTAGTAAATTACTTGGGTCAGTAAAGGAATGAGCGACATTTCAAAGTCCAGCCCTTATATATTGATCTAGATCCCTATACTGCTTCAGAGCACTCTTGGCTCCCTCCTTACCGCTTCCTTTAATCCCATGTTCCAATCCCAAAAAACCAGTATAGCCTTTTTTGGCGATATGATGGAATACATTAAGGTAATTGATTTCCCCGGTGCCAGGTTCTTTTCTCCCTGGGGTATCCCCTATTTGGAAATAGGCGATTTCGTCCCAGGCATAGTCTAATGTGGATAGGATATTCCCCTCCTGGATCTGAACATGATAAATATCAAAAAGGATTTTTACACTTGGACTGTCAACTGCCCTAGCCAAAGCATAGGCCTGGGGAATGGTATGTAGAAACATGCCCGGGTGATCAATTTTGTGATTCATGGATTCCATTACCATGACGATGCCATGCTCTTCATAAATTTCTGCTCCCCTTTTCAATAACTCGGTTGCATTTGCCATTTGAAAATCATAGGGGAGCTTGGGATCCATGGCGCCCAGGACATTGTGCACAAATTTCGTGTTCATCCTTTTGGCAATTTCCACGGAATCCCTGATTTCTTTTAGGACTTGTTCCCGTGCGTCTTTATTGTTTCCCGCAAAGGTGACCTCCGAGAAAGTAAGGGTGCCAACAAATTGCCCAAACTCCATCCCATTTTTCTGCAAGGCCTTACTGATTTTCTCCTGTTCGGCAATGGGACGGTTTTTCAGCATGGTATTTTCCCATGCCCTAAACCCGTTGTCATTCCCCCACTGAATTTGATCAACAGGGTCATTTCCAGACAATGCAGAAAAAATACCGAATTCAGGAGAAAATTTTAATGTAAAAGCCTCCTGATAAGCATTTGTCCCAACTCCTGCCCATCCGGAGTCAGAATTTACCACCGATAGGCCAATGGCTGACAATAACCCATTTTTCAGGAACCTTCTTTTACTGTAGTTCATCGTTATTTTGGTCTATCTTGTTAGGGGTCCTCTCACCTAAGAAATTTTTGATCCAATTCCGGATCTTGATCCTGTCCCAAAAGAAAGGCCATTAAATCCGCCATTTCTTGTTCGCTGAGTACCTGATCCAGTCCTTGAGGCATCATGGAGGTTTCCATAATTTCCATCTTCAGGATCTCCTTTTGCATAATAACCATGGTGTTTTGGGGAGATACCGCCAACCTAACCCAATCCGGGCTTTTCTCATGAATCACCCCGGTATATTCCCCATCCTTAGTGGTGATTTTATACGTTTCATATTCCCTTACAAAGGTTGCGCTAGGATAAAGGATGGCTTCCAAAATATCATGAGCTGATCTGTCAACTTGTATAGATGTGAGATCTGGCCCGAATTCACCTCCCTCGCTTCCAATGGTATGGCAGGATGAACAGGCCGCCTTTCCAAAATACAATACCCTTCCCCTATCCAGGTTCCCTTGGGGAATCCGTGCTTCCAATCGCTCTAATTTTTCCAAACGCTGGGCATTTACCTTTTTAAATCGAGTCAAAAGTTGTTGATAGCTCTGATCTACCTCACTTGGGAATGAAGCGAATAATTCCGTTATTCTGGATTCATTATAGGAATCAAGGGCTTTTGAATGCATAAGCCGCTCCGACAATTGAATTCCCACTTCCGGGTCCGTATTTCCTATAAATGCAGGCACCAGTATAGGTAAAATAAAATCATCCACCTCATTTAATGTCCTGTTTACCAAAATCCTGGCTTGCTTATTGGTCAATTTCGCCTCTGAAAGCAGATGTGCCGCGCGTTGTCTCAAGGTGACTTCATTCTCCTCGTGCAATTTTTTCATCAACCACTCCATCTGCCAATCCTCTAATTGAGCATTATTTGCCAAGAATGCGGCAAGTGCAGACATTCGGAGCTCATCATCCAAAGTACCATCCTGTACCAAATCCGATAACTCCTGCTCTAGTCCTTCCAATTGTAAGGATCCTATTAAAGCCAGGGTTTTTTCCAAAACCTGTCCATCATTTTTTTTCAATGCCTCTCTAATAGGCCGCAGCCAAGTGGAAGGGAAGCTTTCAAGGTTGCAATTACTCATAACTCTCAGGAGAAACGATTGCGTGGAAGGCACAGCGTTTGAAAGTTGGGTCCCCATCATATGTTGAACCGATTCATTAGAACAAAAGGTATAGAGCAGCTTTTCCACCAAACCTTCCTTTCCCTCTTCCCATTTTCCCTGCTGAAGTTGATTGGCAATAAATCCCGAAAAATCCTCTGCCCATTCAGGATGAAAGGAGGTTATCCATAATGCAGTAGCCTGGTTTTCTTCATCTGGATCAGATAGGAACTCATGAATTTGATGAGGTGCAAGTTGGTACCCATCCATTTGATCCAAGGCAATGAGTGCAGTTTTTCTCTCTTTTGATACCTCACTCCTTAACCCGGGAATTACTTTTTTGGCGTCATTAATCTCAATCAGTGCATAGGAAATGGCATGCTCTGTCATACGGTCATTGTCCACATTTCTTGATGCCAATAAAAGCGCAGGTATAGCTGCATTCTCCCCGATTTGACCAAGGGCAGTAGCAACTTGTCTTTTTACGGCCAGTGAGGTATCCGAGGATAGGGATTGGGTTAAGGCAGGAACAAATCGAGCTTCCCTAATCAGTCCCATGACCCTCGCTGTTGCAATCCTAACCTCTTCATAAGGATTACTGAGCCCTACTATCAAGGCATCCATTGCTTTGTCCCCTCCTATTTTAGACAGTGCAAAAAGTGATTTCAGTATTGCAACAGAAGGTGATTCCCTGTTTTCCATGCAAATAGATAATTCCTCAATGGACAATTCTCCTAAGTCTACCAATGCCGCCTCCGCCCTATCCCGGACAAATGGCCTATGGTCTTGCAATAACTGAACAAGAGTTGAAGGAGGTAGTTCTTGCCATTTAATTTGGTTGCCATAGGGGTCTTCTACTGGGAATTCATCTTTCTTTTTAATTCTATAAATCCCCCCCTTAATTTCAGGTTTGGACACTTGGGATAATGGGCAACCCTTAATGAACCATCCCCCAGTTTCCACCACCAAGAGGCTTCCGTCAGCATCTTCTAATACATCAGTGGGGTGAAAATCCTCATCTGCCTTCCGGAAAAAGACCTCGTCCTCCGTCCTGAATGTAGCCCCTTCCCTGACAAGTCGGTGCCTTAACACCTGATGCGTATTAAAATGTGCACTGAATAAGTTGTTCTCATATTCTTCTCCAAATTGTTGACTTCGGTATGCACCTATTCCAGAAGGGGAAACCCTGGAATATTTACTGATTACAGGTAATAAATCTCCTGTTCGCTTTAAGCCATCCCTATCAATATTTGAGTTAGGTTTTGGATAAACTCCCCCCTCAGTCCAATAGATCAATGCATCCCGCTGCCCGGCTTTCGGATTGGTAAAGTAAGTCATGGTACCAATGGGCTCTCCGGCAGGGGTAAATGCCAACTCTATGGGATTGTTCATTCCACCGGCGGCCACCCATTCCAAGCCTGATCCATCCGGTCTTACCCTCCAAACCCTGGAAGTTTCCCCCTTCAATCTTTCATTTTCCTTGCTTACCACATCAAAACCCATGATCGCACTGGTCATATATAACCATCCATCAGGCCCCAAAAAAGGACCAACCAAACTATTTGCATTGACATTGAGGGTCCACCCGCTTAGGATCACTTCCCTGCTATCTGCGATACCATCCCCATTGGTGTCCGTGAATTTCAATAAATCAGGTGCTGAAGAGGCATATAAACTACCTTTATAAAACACCCCTCCCTGTGGAAACCCTACCTTATCGGCATAAATGGTGGATTGATCGTAGTGTCTATCCCCGTCGGTGTCTTCCAACAGTTTAATCCTAAACTGGGGATCCTCTATGGCCTGCTCTGAATTATCATATACATTACCAATGGATTCAAAAACAAAAAGCCTTCCTCTCTCATCCAAGGTGGCAAACATGGGGAAATCCACTAAATCCTCTCCTGCTACTTTTTCTACCACAAACCCGGCTGGAACTTCGAATTCATGGTTTTCAAGTTCAGCGTGTTCTGGATTTCCGCAAAAGGAAAAAACAGTCAAAATTGCAGATCCCATCATTAAAGATTTGAGCACGGTTATCAAAGGTATTTTACAGATACACATATAAAAAAGAAAGAGATGGTTTCAAAACCAATGTAAGATAATCTGAACTATATTAAAAGTAGAATAATTTATTTGGCTGGTTTATTGGAAATGGGGAGATAAAAATAATTAACCGACAAGCAACATGGTTCTAATGATGAAAATGTAAAATGGCAGAAAAAAACTGGGTAACAGAAGGTTTATTTTGATTTTCAAAATGGCTGAGTTTAAGGGGTTATAAATTAGATATCCAAAAGGTGTGCAGCGCCCAGCGATCATCCAGTCCCAACCTGGCAGTTTCAATCCAAAAAAGGGCAATTTTATGGCTGAATAGTTTTGGCTAAAGCCGGGGAGATTATTGAACCTTTAGGCCTCCAGCTAAAGCAGGAGGCAAAGGACGGGTTGGATTCAAAGGAATGTAGTTAGCCCCTTCCTGATAATAGTTTCGGAAAAAGCCGAGTCGCACTATTAATGGATTTAGGCTCACCATTGAAAATGGAAATTATTTTGCAAACCACCTTTACTCCCCATCCATCCCCAAATAATCCAGGGCCAAATTTGCCAACGCCTCCACTCCCAACACAAATCCACTCTCATCCAAGTAAAAATCCGGGGTATGGTGGGAAGGGGCCTCATCGGGATCCCCATCTGCGGGCATACCTCCCAAGAAGAAAAACAGCCCGGGCTTCGCCTTCTGGTAAAAACTGAAATCCTCGGCACCCGTTATCAACTCATGCTCCAACAGTTTCCCCTCACCGGCAATGGATTGAAGCGTAGGCAGCATTTTCTCTGTCAATTCATAGTCATTAAAGGTCACCGGGTACATTTTTCTTAAGTTTACCTCAGCAGTAGCCCCTGCACTTTTTGCAATATTTTCGGCAATCTCTCGGATACGACGATGGACGAGCACCTGTTGTTCTTCGCTATAGGTCCTGATGGTACCAATCATTTCTACTTCCTCAGGGATGATATTATGCCTTACCCCTCCATGTATGGAACCCACTGTGACAATGGCGGGAATCTCAGTTACGTTCACACTACGGCTCACCACCGTCTGAAGGCCTAACACAATCTGGGATGCAGTAACGATAGGGTCCACTGAGGACCAGGGATATGCCCCATGTGCCTGTTTGCCTTTTATCGTGATTTCAAGGTTGTCCACTGCGGCCATGGCTGGCCCTGCCCTGTATTTGAGGGTTCCAACAGGGGTCTGTGAATTAATGTGCAAGCCAAATATTGCCTCCACATCATCCATTACACCCTCTTCCACCATCTGTTTGGCTCCCCAGGTGTCCAGATCGTCCATACCCTCTTCGGCTGGTTGAAAAATAAACTTAACCGTGCCGGAAATATTTTCCCGCATTCCTGCGAGTATTTCGGCAACCCCCATCAAAATGGCCATATGGGCATCATGTCCGCAGGCATGTGAAACCCCTACCTCCTGCCCATTGTAGGTAGCTGTGGCAGTGGATTTAAAGGGTACATCCGTTCGCTCGGTTATGGGCAGGGCGTCCATATCTGCCCTTAATGCTACAGTTGGGCCATCCATTCCCCCTTTCAGTATTCCCACAACCCCGGTGACTGCCACACCTTCTTCTACCTCAAGTCCAAGCTCCCTTAGGTGCCTGGCAATTATTCCGGCAGTCCTTTGTTCCTGATTCCCCAATTCAGGGTGCTGGTGAAAATCTCTCCTCCAATTGATCACTTTATCTTCCAATTCCGTGGCCTTTTTACTTATTTCCTTTCTATAGTCCGTTTGTGAAAAGCCTGTGTGAAATTGAAAACAAAGGCAAATAACAAGAACCCAGGATGGGAGAGCGTTTATAAGAGAGATTTTCATTATAGCTGTGCGTAGTTGTACCCTAATATAGGGTGGTGGGAAAGGAATTCAAAAGCCTTTTCCTATTTACCATGTAAGGCTTGATGCAACGCCCCCAAAAGGCGGTTTTGCGGATCGTGGGCGTGCTGCCAGTACATCATACCCGCCAGCCCTTTTTCTTTTACAAAAGCAGCCTTTTCAGATAATGATTCGGGATCCTCATACGTATAGAAGGTACGGGTTTCTTCGTTCCATAGATAAGGCACTTTTGCATTTTCATCCCAATATCTCACAAAACCATTTTTGTCAATGAATTCATCTAAAAGAGATTGATACCCTTGCGAGGTTGCATTGTCCTTATAAGCCTGAAACCTTCCATTTTCATTGGGCTCTACCCCGGTCCAGCCTCTTCCGTAAAAGGGTACCCCCAATACAATTTTTTCTAAGGGGACGCCGGCTTCTTCATATAAATCCACCCCTTTGGCGGCAGATGTGGCAGTGGGATTTACCTTAGAAGCATATAAGGCCGCATGATGCCCTGTAGTAGGGGTCCAAGGGCCATAGAAGTCATAAGTCATCAAAAAAATATAATCCAGGTATTCTTGTGCTTTATCCATTTCTGTATGTTGGAGAAAGGCTTCATTGGCCCCTGTGGCCACCGAAAGTTCATAACGGTCCTCCCCTGACTTACCCTTGTTGTCAGACAGTTTATCCAACCCTTCTCTGCAATCCCGTAGCAGAAGGGTATAGTTTTCCTTGTCCTCTGGCCTGAATACGTTGTTATCACCGATCTGCCCCGGGTATTCCCAATCTATGTCCAGACCATCCAAATCATGCTTCTGAAGGATCTCCAGGGCACTCACCACAAATAAACGCCGATTTTCCTCGTTGAGCGCAGCATCTGAAAAATTGCCTGACCAAGACCATCCCCCCACAGAAAGAATCACTTTTAAGTCAGGGTTTTTCTCTTTTAATGCGATTAACTGTGAAAGATGTAAGGCGTCATTTTCCCTTTCCAATACCACCCTATGTTCCTTTACATTGGCAAAGGCAAACAAGATATGGGTAAGCTTTTCCGCGGCAATATCGGGGATGTGCAACCTGTCTGAAGGCAGCACATAAGCCACGGACAACAAACCCTCAGGCTGTTCGGAGGAATCTGATTCATTATGTTCAGTAGTGCAGGCAGCGATAAAAGTGCCTAGAAATATCAAGAAAATAAGCCATAAATGACCAGTTTGAGGTTTTATCATTTGCGAATCGGTTTCAGTAAATGGACATATATGTTCGTTTATGTTCGTTAGGCTCTAAATTAGGGGCTTTTTAGGTGGAAAACTACGAAACTTATATTTCCGGGCGGGATAACCCTTATTTTTGAAATATTCTGAACATTGGTGGTAAAAAAGCCCCCTGCTGATGAAAAGTTCCTTACAGCAGAGGGCTTTTGAATGGAATAAATTATTGTACCACCCAGCCTCCATCAACAGTAAGCGCATGCCCGATGATGAAAGAGGACTTATCTGAACACAGCCAAAGCACCGCATCTGCCACTTCTTTGGGTTCACCCAATCTGCCTATTGGTTTCTTGGCGATAAACTGTTTTTCTACTTCTTTATCCTCGCCGGTGAACCTATCAATCATGGGGGTCTTGATCACACCTGGACACACCACATTTATTCTTATGCCCAACTTACCATATTCCAGTGCGGCATTTTTGGTAAGACCGACTACAGCATGCTTGGAGGCGACATAGGCTGGAACACCGGGGAATCCCACTAATCCGGCAATAGAGGCATTATTGACAATGGCACCCTTCCCTTGCTTCAGCATGTGGGGAAGCTGATACTTCATGCACAACCATACTCCCGTAAGGTTAATACTCAGTACCTTGGCCCAGTTTTCATTGGTACATTCGTGCGTCATGCTTGTCAAACCCTCGATTCCTGCATTATTAAAAGCATAATCCAAGCTACCAAAATGCTCAATGGTCTTCTCTACCATTCGTTTGATGTCCTCTTCCTTGGACATGTCACATTTCAGGAACAAAGCTTCCCCACCTGCCTTTTTAAGATCTTCCATGGTGGACTTTTCCTCCACCCAATCTGCCACTACCACCTTTGCGCCTTCTTTGGCAAATGCCAAGGCTGTGGCCTTACCAATTCCATAGGTTCCTCCGGTGATCAGTGCTACCTTATTTTTAAATTCAATTTCCATCATTCAATTGTTTATAGGGTTTAGACATATATTAAAGTTCATTCTTGAAGCCAAACCTATGCAAATCGACTACTTTGCTGGTTAGCGTGATAGGTTGCTGGCCTGTAAAGTTTCAGCAAGTTAGGGAACATAAGAGGGTTTAAACATGATAAAAATCAGTAAATGAGGTGATTAAAAATCTGCATACTGGTTTTTCTTGATAAATTTCAAAACTATCTTCTTAAACTTTATTCCTGCCAGACCGAATACATGGACATGAACTATGCTAATTCTTAATAAAACAATCAGTTTTGCAGTTCCCTGCAAAGCACTACTTCAGGAAGGATGATTAGGGCTTCCTCATCGATTTCCTTATCCCTCCAGTACAGCATCCAGTTTATCCTGACACCTTGAAGTCTATACCCCATACTCACTAACTTTGCAAGTTTTTGCCGGAAGCCAATCGAAAATTTCACGACTGATTCTCCTCCGGGGTCCAAGCATTCGTCATTGCAGAAATTTAATTCCTCGCCTGGACGCAAGGCGTGTATCTGGCGCTGTCGCCTGAAAAAATAATTTAACCATACATCTTGATGACCCAAATGAAGTACCAGGTTCTGTGGTTCAGCATAGGTTTGATCATCTGCTTTAATTGTCCAACCCTTACCTTTCAACGGCTTCAATAATTCTCTCTTGAAATGCATAAACAAGCCGTTTTTGGCACGGGTCATGGCGACATATAACAATCGGCGTTCGGAAATTTCATTCGGGAAATCTTGTGGATAAAGCAGGAAAACCTGATCAAATTCTTTTCCCTTGGCCTTGTGCATGGTGGATACGAGGATATTTTCAGCTTGATGCCTATAAAAATCCTCCAGTTTTGATTCCGTGATAAAAGTTTTAAAATCACTGATATACCGGGTTTTAGGGTAGATCCTTTCAAAATCGGCAAGCATTTGACTTATCAGTTCAAAATGAGAACTATTGCCAAAGGCCTTTTGTAATTGTCTTTTTGCGTTTCCCCAAACCTCTGAAGGTATGGCAAAGACTCCTTCTGAAAGACGAAGTTGGGAGACAAAGTACCTGATTTGATATAAGTCCAGGAGGTTAAACCCATTGTTACTCTGTATCAATTTCACAGGGAAGCCATGGTGCCTTAGTAAGCCATCCACTTTTAAGGCCTCTTCATTAGTCTTGGTCAATACAGCTACGGAACCTGATAAATCTGTGCGGACAACCTGTTCTACAAGGGGGGTTATCAAATGTTTATCATTGTATTGCGTAAGGGAAAGAGTCCCCTTTTCAATCTCTTTGGCCACAATTGGGATGGTCTTTAGCCGGTTTGGGATGGTTTTTACCCATTGATTGGTAAAATGTACCAAGTTGGGTTTACTTCGATAATTTTCTACCAGCTCGTACTTTTTGGCCTTTTTATCATGTATCAGTTTTTCCAAATATTCGGCACTTGCGCCACGGAACTCGAATATGGTTTGATCATCATCCCCTACGGCAATCACCCTCATCTCTTCATTCTGTTGCATCAATGCCTCTATTAAGGCATATTCCTCTGCGCTCATATCCTGTGCTTCATCTATTACCAGCACTGTTTTGGTGATTTCCTTTACCTCCGCCTTGTTTTCCCAAATGAGTTGTGTGGCTTCTTTAATGATATTTTCTGCATTATCCAGACTGCCCATTTTGCCCAAAAGGTCAAAGCAGTATGAGTGGAAGGTTTTTATGTCCACGTATAAGGCGGCATTACCGATCAGTTCAATAAGCCGTGCCTTAAATTCCGTGGCAGCCGCCCTGGAGAAGGTGAGCATAAGCAGTTGCTCCTGTTTCACATCCTCCATCAGGAGTAAGGAGGCCAGTTTATGGACCAGTATCCGTGTTTTCCCACTGCCGGGCCCCGCAGCCACCACAATGTAGGGAGATTCCTTATCATTGATGATCTTGAGCTGGGCTGGGGACAGCTCTCCAAACAATTGCCGGAATTTCGTGGGGGTGATGTTTCGGCTTATTTCATTTTGTCTGCCGCCCTTAAAGTATCGGTTTAAAAAAGTGCTGTAATTCAACTGAAAATAGTCTTCCACAAACTTTAAAGCCTGCTGGTAATCGGCAATCATTCTCTTGGCATATTCCCCGACAATATGGATTTGCTGCACCTTACTTTCATAGTAACTTTTCAGCTTTTGGTAGTCCTCCTGCTTGTAGCGGGCCCTGTTGTCCCTTTCTATCCTCTCCACATCCAGTCGGTTATACAGGACAAGAAATCCCCCCTCTATTTTTAAGGCCTCAATTCTGGAAAGGTAATAGAGTGCCTCCTCTACTTCTTCAGAACTACAATCAATGACAAAAAGATTGGAGGTTTTCATGTAGGCTGATTTAAGTTCCTGTACCGAAAAATCCAGGGGCATCTCGCCAAACAAAGGAAGGTCACCTTCATCTTCTTTGGATTTATCGAAAAGATACTTGACAATAAATGCGGAGAGCTGCTGCCGCTTTTGAAAAACCCCCTTAAGTTCCTCTTTGGACAGCTTCAATTGGATGTTCACATGATTTTTTGATACCTTGGAGAAGCTCCCTCCAATCCACTTTTTCACCCTCCAGTAGTTCAAAATTGACCTTACCCTTACAGGACTCACATCAGGGATTCCTTCCTTTAAGGCCTCCTCATGGAGAGACTTGAGATGAAAAGCCTCTAATTGTTCAGAAACCTGAGATAGCATAAAGTTTTCCAATCTGCCAAAGCTTTCCACTATCTCTAAGGAACGGTTACTGTTATCGGATTTCTGGATAAATACTTGCAGGTCTTTCGCATCTGCCAAAATACCCTCGTCTCTTAAAATCCTAATGATGGTGATGACCTCATCCCTTACCAAACCCAAATGATCTGCAATGTAATCCACTCTGGCTTCGGCTGCCTCATTTTGAGGTTGTTTTCGGCTTCTGGAGGAAAAGAGCTTTTTGATTATCCTTGTTGCAGTTTCTCGCTGTGAGGCGGTAAACCTTTCCGATGTCTCAATTTTTTTTATGGCTTCCTGGGCATGTTTTGTCTGTATACTGCTGGCAAAAACTCTGGGCATGTTTTGCCCCCTTTTAAGGTATCCCGCCTCCTCCAGTGCAGCTATAGCTGCGGTCACCCTGCCTTCTATGTCCCTTATGGAATCATCCCATCCTGCTTTCCGGGCGATTTCCAAAGCAGAGTTGGATACCTTGCTCCTAAATTTGGTGAGGTCTTTTATGGCTTTCCATACCTGTTGGATTTCTTTTAAGGTAAGCTTAGTCTGATTGAGCAAAATGAAGTGCTTACTCAGGTCATCCTCGTCAAAAAGCACAAAGCACTCGGCTTCTAAGGACTCGTCCCTGCCTGCCCTACCAGCCTCCTGCACATAATTTTCCAAGGAGTCTGAAATTTCAAAATGCACTACCAATCCCACATCCTTTTTATCCACCCCCATCCCAAATGCCGAGGTGGCCACCATAATGGGCACATCCCCTTCAATAAAAGCATTTTGATTAAAGGTTTTTGCAGACTTTTCCATTTTGCCGTGATAGGGTAGAGCATTAAACCCATCTTGAGTCAATCTTTCTGCAAGTTGTTGGGTTTTTTGGGTTCTGGACACATATACGATGGTAGGACGTTGCTTGGCCTCGATCAAATCCCTGAGGGCAATATATTTTTCCTCCTCTTTTGACCTTTCCACCACCTCAAACCTCAGGTTGGTCCTGCCCACCGAGCTTCGAAAAAGCCGCAGTTCTAGTCCCAACCTTTCCTGGAAATACCGACGTATGTCTTCTATGACCTTCGGTTTGGCAGTAGCTGTAAAGCAAGATACCGGTATGCTCTCTTCCAGGTGCTTATTTTTTTGTAGGTTTTTGATAAAATCCCCTATGTACAGGTAATCGATCCTAAAATCCTGCCCCCAGGCAGAAAAGCAATGAGCCTCGTCAATCACAAACCTATTGATTTTCCTTCCCAGCAGTAACCGCTCTATGGTTCTGGAACGCAGTGATTCCGGAGATATGTATAGGAGATGGGCCGATCCATCCTCCACCCGCTCTATGGCTTTGGCCCTTTCTATGGGATCTAATAGGCCGTTAATGGTAACCGCTTCTGTGATGCCCATTTTTTCCAAGTTATCCACCTGGTCTTTCATTAATGACTGTAGAGGGGAAATGACCACAGTCAAGGCTTTTTCAGCTTCCCCTGCCATCAAGGCAGGCAATTGGAAGGTAAGGGATTTCCCCCCTCCGGTGGGAAAAACCACCAAAATGGATTTTCCGTCAACGGCGGCTTTTACTGCTTTTTCCTGCAAAGGATCACCTCCGTATGTCCGGAATTTATCAAAATGAAACATCCGGTTGAGGGCAAGGTGAATATCATACCGGGAATCGCAAAAGGTGCATCCTCGGAGACAAGGCCTGCCCCTAAGTAGGGTAAGGTAGCGATCCGTTTGGGGGTACTGTTGGAGCACCCAAGGGGGTACGGTGTTGTAAGGAGAGGCACAATTGATCAGGGCTAAAGCATATGCAAGGGAGACAGGATGCTGCTTGGCCATAGCAGTCAGCTCAGCATTGGTACATACCTTCCCTTCAAAAAAAGCTTTTATCAAAGGCACAGGGTCTTGTTTGAGAGGCTTTATACGTAATAACTCAAAAAAGCCACTGAAAGCCTCTTCTTTGTGAAGAAGGGCATGAAAAATTCTTTGAAGCGCAGGCCTCAGTGTCAAAAACTCACTTATCTCTAATTGAAGAAGGTCTTTTGCCTTTTGTGCATCGTGCAGGGGGTTGTTTAGACTTTCCGTTTGAAGTTTTTCGTCTTTGAGGAGGTGGTGGTATTTTTGTGCCGGGTAAACGAGAGGGGATAGAGAAAGCGTGTCTATGAGTTTCCCCAAGGGTATATTTTCCCGCTTTAGGTAAACAAGGTCATGTTATATGAGGTTATGGCCACACAAATAATCCACATTCTGCAAAAATTCCTTTAAGCACTTAGGACTTGTAGAATGAAACTGATCCCCACTGTCCTTAACCCCACCCATATCCAAAATTTGACCATTCCCGGGGTCAATTTCCAGATCAATATAGACTATGCTGGGCTTATAATTTTTCATCCGTTCCCCTTTAGTTATTTAATATGGGGGTAAAGCACAATTATATTTAATTTGAGTGAAATTTCAATTAATAATTTCATTATCCATTGGATTTGGGACAGAAGGGGCTGTTTTGATGGGCTCAAAACAGGAAACTTAAAAATTCACGAGCTATTTAATTCCTCGAATTAGGTAAAGGAAACAATTTATCCAGCAGTCGGTCTTTAAGTGCTCTGGGCAAAACCCGGGATACCCAGGTTAAGGTCCGTACCTCAAAATGAGGAAGGATTAAAAACTGCCGCTTCATCGCACCTTTTACGATGTATTGAGCTACAGCAGCAGCGGATTTCAAGCCCCTGGGTGATTTAGCCCCCTTCATCCAAACGGGCATATCCTTAGTTTCTTTATGGTACTGTGGGGTGTCTATATCTCCCGGGCAGGCTACACTTACCGAGATTTTTTTATGTTTCAGCTCCCTGCGCAGCGCTTCCGCAAAATTGATCATTCCCGCCTTGGAAGCACAGTAAATCGAATAGCCCGCAGCACCCATCAACCCGAACCCAGAGGAAATCAAAACTACTGTTCCTCCAGGTTGAAGTAATGGTAAGAATGCCCTCGTGCTATAAATAGCACCCAATAGGTTGGTGTTTAACTCCTGTGCTATCTCATCAAATTCTTTATCCTCCAAAAGCTTAGGAGCCACTACACCTGCATTTATCGCCAAAAAATCTATACTGCTGTAGTTTTCCACCAGCTCCATGGCCACTTTGGAAAGGGATGCCGGAACGGTGACATCGCAAAAAAAATATTCCGCCTCATAGCCTTTAGATCGTAACTTTTCCTTGGCAACTTTCAATTTATCAGGGTTTCTGGCCAGCAATACCAGCCTATACCCCAATTGACCAAGTTTTTCAGCCATGGCAAGTCCCAATCCCGAGGATCCACCTGTAATCACCGCTATTTTAATAAATCCGTCCATTGCATCAGGTCGCTGCCACCAACTGAATGGATTTATTTATCGCCTCTACATTAATTTTCAACGCTTTTTCATCTTCCATCTGATTCAATTCCTGATTGAATGGTTCTGTACGCACGGTTCCATCGTAACTTATGTCCAGCAAACCCTGCATAAAGCTCTTTAGGTCAATCACCCCTGTGGCCAGTGGCAACTCCCTTTTTCCATCGGCAAGTGTTTCCCTGCTGAACCCAGCTCTGGCATCATTGATATCCACAACCACGATTTCCTCAGAGCTTAAGCTTTGGATGTCCTCTATGCTTTCATTGGCACAGTGCCAATGGAAAGAATCCAACACAAACCCCACATTACTTTGACCTGTCTCAGCGATCAAGTCCCGACATTCCTGCATGCTGGAAATAAAAGGAAACCTGTTTTGGTTTAACAAGACCCTAGTGCCCAAATATTCCAATCCCAATTTTATGCCGTGATCCTCCATAACCTTGGCGCACTCCCCCAACCTTTGCCCATGAACTTTCATGTTTTGGGTGTAGGTAAGTTCGGGATGGGAGGAAATGATCCAGGTATTGATTCGGGTGGCCCCTTGTTTTTCCATGGTCTGGCAGAACTTCTTCAAGTCCCTAAATCCTTCCTGAAAGGTGTCCTCGTCCTTTCTAAACTCCACAGGGATATTAATGGAACAATAGGAAATTTCATGCGCTTCCATTTTTGCCTTATGCTCCTCCAATTGGCTGCTAGAGTAATGCTGCATTACTTCTTGGGTATAAGGACTTATTGCCTCATAACCAAACCGAATGGCATAATCCAGGGTTTGAGCCAAATTAGCTTTGACACCAATAATCCCTGGGTTTAAGGATATTTTAAGTTTCCGCTGTTTAACTTGACTACCAACGCCCGCCCAAGAAGGAGCTGCCAAAACTGCTGACAATGCAACACCGGATTTTATAAATGATCTTCGTTTCATTCTTTATAATAATTTGTCCTAATTAACTGCTTCGATATTATTTCTGGAACTATCGATAAAGGGAGTTTATCAACTGGATGATTTTTAAAAACCGATTTCGCCATTCCTATGGTTTGATCCAGGTTTATTTGATCAAACACTAAGGTTATTATAGAAATTTTGATGCTTAAAGGTAAAGTATTTGAATGAGAAGGTAAGGGCATAAAGTCAACTTCAGTTAAAGTGAATTTTACGTAAACAGGGAACCGCTCATAAAATGCCCAAAACAATTCTTCATAATTTTGATAAATTTTTTAGGATGACGAGTTTACCGGAGAAAGGTAAGCAACAAGGCAACCGTAAAAGAGGTGAACCAAGCCGGACTATTGAATATTGCCCTACACTCGAATTATGAGCGTAATGGATGGCTTTATCTTTCCTATGCCAGGGAAGAAGGTGAAGGAAAAGTGTTGGTTACTTTCAGGTCAAAGCTCAATTTTGAAAATATAACTAAAATTAGACGTGTTATTCTCCTGA
The DNA here is from genome assembly GCA_003565295.1 of Cyclobacteriaceae bacterium. GTDB lineage: Bacteria > Bacteroidota > Bacteroidia > Cytophagales > Cyclobacteriaceae > Pleomorphovibrio. Next base: position 7,635 of record PXCO01000169.1, on the reverse strand, counting down.
AATAACAACATTGGTTCTCAGATCTTTTTGCTTAGCCCATCTAAATGGTCAAAACTAACCCTTGCACAGTCCATGCCTTTGATGGCCCTTTCATTTTCCACCACAAAGTACTTAACTCCTACCTCCAATGCAGCTTTTATTACGGGCTCAAAGTCGATGATCCCTTGACCCACGCAGCTCATTCCTTCATCACGGTTGTTGTTCATGTCTTTCATATGCAGTAGCTGATAACGGCCCTTATACTTTCGCAAATAGGCCACAGGGTCCTGACCACCTTTAGCGATCCAATAAATGTCCAGTTGCACGGAGGATAAGTCGGGGTCTGTGTTTTCCATCATTAGGTCAAAGATCAATTCACCATCTATCCTTTCAAACTCTATGGCATGGTTGTGCCAGGCAAAGTGTAAACCTGCATCATTCATGGTCTTCCCAATGCGGTTGATATGCTCACAACTTTTCAATACCTCATCTTTGGATAGGTTTTTCCCATCCGACATCCAGGGGTAGTAGCAGATGACATAGGGCGCCCCTAGGGCCTTTGCAGTTTGAATGGTTTTTTCAGGTTCTTCTATCAAGCTGCTCATTCCGGCACCGGTGGCAATTTGCTTTAACCCAATCTCATTTAAAAACTGCCTGTGAGCACTAGGGTCTTCCCCGGGCACACCCCCTTCAATATATTCATACCCTATTTCAGCCAGCATTTTCAGGGCTTTTTTATAATCCTGCTGCATTTCTTCCCGAACTGTATTGGTGATGATTCCAATATTTAACTTTCTCTTTTGTAGGGCTAAAATACCTGTGCTATGCAGGGAACTTAAACCTAAGCTCATTAAACCGGCTTTTTTTAAAAATGCTCTTCTTTTTTCCATAGTGAAATTTTGGGTTTATTGTATATCTATGAATGGCATAGGTGGACCAAGTTATATCCTTAAAATAGGGATGTGAAAAACGTGTGAATAGTTATCAGTCCTTGTCTGTTGTCCACCTGATGGCATAATATTCACAAGCCCCCTTGCCAACATTACGTATTCCGTGGGGATCCATGGCGCTTAAAAATATCAGTGAACCCGGCCCCAACCGATAAGGTGTTCCGTTGATCATTTCTTCCACTTCTCCCTGTAAAACTACAATAATCTCCTCATCGGGATGAACATGAGGATCATGACTCTTTTCCCCTTCCAAAAGGGTGGTGATATGCATTTCCAATTCGGGAAGAGTTTTTGTCGGTGCTTCCATTACATCCCTCCTTCCTCCTTTGACATTTGACTTGAAATCCATTGCATCATAATCAAAAGGCAATGCGTTTTCATAGGGTTTATCATTCCGGTGACCTGAATCCCATTGGATAACATAAAAAGTAGTATTTTCCCCATCCGTGTTTTTATAATGGGCCTGTTGCTCATTTGAAATCAAGGCAATACTTCTTTCGCTTAATTGAAGTATTTCGTTCGACAGGGAAATTTCCAAACTCCCCTTGATTACCATCACCAATTTTTCTTTTTCGGAACTACTGCTTTCTCCCGGCAATTCTTTGCCTTGATGAAGGGTGAAGATATCAATTTGAAAACTGTCTAAGGTTTTGGTAGGCCACTTGAACAGATGCCTTTTTTCTCCTGCATCGGTTTTGACCACCGGCAGCATATTGAATTCATACGCGCCTGAAGGTAAAGGTAGCTGCTGCGCATTACTTTTCAAGGCCATAAATAGGCAGATAAGTACAAGATAGTTGAAAGGCATCATAATTGGTGATTTGGGTTTATGGAAATGGATAGAAACTAAAAGACCGTAGCGGTCATGATTTTTTTTGGACATTCAAAAGTTGAAATTATCCTCCACCGGTTCCTTTCAGGCTCCCTTGGTGAATTTTACCCAGTTCCTTCGGGTTATAAAATGACTTTACCAATTTATAATCATCCTCTTTAAACCAAATTATTTGATTGTCTGTGAGTTTCATTCTCAAGACATAAAAATATCATTAATATGCCATAATTAAAAAATCCTTTGGCTAAATTAATGGATCTAAAGAAAAGCAATAAAATAGTTTCCAGGAATAGTGAATGACAGGGTAATGTAAATCCTGTCCTTTTATTTTAATTAGGCAGACAAAGTTCACCCAAACCGCACCAAAATCATGAAAGAAATTATTGGTCATTCATCTTCGTTTTTTATTCATTTGTCCTTTATCGTACTTCTTACTTTCTGTACCTCACCTGATAAGAAAAACCAAATGAATGAGCAAACCAAAGAAACCTTCTATGCAATGGAGGATTTTAACAGTGTGAGAAAATATGATGCCCATGTACATCTGAGGACTGCATTTGATACCCTCTTTATACGACAGGCGGCGAAGGATAACTTTCGATTGATGAATGTAAGTGTTTACACCTCTCCCGATAGAACCCCGGAAGAGCAAGAAAATTTTTCTTTGAAGATCATGGATCAATACCCTGGAAAAGTCGCCTATGCCACTACTTTCTCCCTTGAAGGATTCAATCAGGATGACTGGGAAAGCAAAACATTGGCCTATCTGGATAAATCCATTTCAAATGGTGCCATTGCAGTAAAGGTTTGGAAAAACATCGGCATGGAACTGAAAGATGAAAAAGGGGAATTGGTGATGATAGACGATGAACGATTTGAAGGCATCTTAAAGTTTTTAACTGAGAAGAATATCCCATTATTGGGGCATCTTGGTGAGCCCAAAAATACCTGGTTGCCACTTGATGAAATGACTGTGCAGGGTGACAGGGATTATTTTAGAGAAAACCCCAGGTACCATATGTACAATTTCCCGGATTTGCCATCCTATGAAGACCAGATCAATGCCCGGGACCGTATGCTGGCAAACAACCCTGACCTGAGGTTTATAGGTGCTCACTTGGGCAGTTTGGAATATGATGTCAATGAATTGGGAAAACGGCTTGATCAATACCCCAATATGGCCGTGGATATGGCAGAAAGAATTTCCCATCTGCAATACCAGGCCATTACAAATTGGCAGGGGGTCCACGATTTTTTGGTGAAATACCAGGACCGGCTTATTTACGGGACAGATCTCAGGACCGGTGCATCGGATATTCAAGCCAAAGGCTTAACCCAGCCGGAAGAAATCATGCAGCATTCCCATGAGGTCTGGTTGCGGCATTGGGAGTTTTTCACAACAGACGAGGAAATGGAAGTTCCAAAAGTGAAAGGAAAATTCAAAGGCATGAAATTGCCCAGGGAGGTGGTAGATAAAATATACCGGAACAATGCAGAAAAATGGTATCCGGGTCTTAACCAATAACCATGAAAAAAATGAAAATTTGCACCAAAATACCTTGATCATGCACAACCGAAGAAATTTCCTTAAGCTTCATGAAAAATTATAATCCCCCGGAACGGAAAGATGGGGCTATTCGTGGCCATGGCAGCGGGGGAATGACCCAAACGCCCATCAATTGGCACCGACTGATTCTTGCCTTACAGGAAAATAAACAACCAGACTGGGATGTATATGATTCTGTTACAAGCGCAGCCATTATTACACTTACCGGGACTTCGGTAGCGGATAAAAGCCAGCCCTGATTTTACCAAAGGGAAGTGGGAAACCAGACCACCGCTGTATTCATAAACAGTGGACCTTAAGATTGTATTTTCTTAATACCTCAAACTTCGTAAATAGGCTATGGACTGGGGCACCTGTTTATAGTAAACGGGACTTTCATCCTCTATGTAAAAATGCTCAATTCCAGCTTCCTTCGCCGCTTTCAGAATAGCGGGAAGGTCCAGTTGCCCTGTACCCAGGACTACATCGTTTTCTTTGGGGGTCCCCCCGGACATGTCACCCTCCACGCCTTTTTTCAGGTCTTTTAGGTGCATCAATTTAAAGCGGTCCGGGTATTTGTTAATCAGTGCGACAGGATCCTCTCCGGGAAAAAAGGTCCAAAGGATATCTATTTCATAGCTTACATATTCCGGATCGGTCTGCTCCATCATGTAGTCGAAGAGGGTGCCGTTTTCATGGGCATGAAATTCGTACCCATGGTTATGGTAACAGAAGGTGAGGTCATGCTCCTCTTTTAAGATCTTTCCTGCTTTATTAAAATCGGCAATGGCCATTTTGGCATCAAAAAGATTAAAAGGGGCCTCATGGGGTATCCAGGCCACCCTTACAAATTTTGCGCCCAGGGTCTTAGCGTTCTCCGCCACTTCTTGGGTCTTATTGACCAAATCTGGATAACCGACTCCAAAAGAAGAGCAAAACATGTCCCTTTCATCGAGCAGTTTCCTCAACTCTTGGGCTGTTTTTCCAAAGAGATTGGAAAATTCCATGTCTTTGATGCCCATGGCCTGCAAGGTGTCCAGGGTGGCAGCCACATCTTTGGAGAAGCTATCCCTGTAGGTATAGGAAACCATGCCCGGCATTTCCTCGAAAACAAGCCTGTTGCCCTGGGCCAGGACGCCATCTATGGTTACAAGCAGGAGGAACACAACGGGAATTAACTTTTTCATTTTATTTGGTCATTTTGGTTTTATATCAATCTAAGTTCAATAATTATTCCCTAAATATGAATTCTATGTCAGCATTTTATTGATTCTAGTAGTGCCTTTGCTGTAGATCTTATCGATTTTCCCCATTGATCGAGTTAATTTATTTTTGGCCTTATCATAATCACGCCATACCCCCATAAGTCTTTCTGCAATTTGATGTCCCTCCGTTTGATCGATTTCAAACATCCAATCATCAAATCCAAGGTCATAATACATTTGACATTTGATGGTGTCTTCAGGTTGCCTAAGATAGAACATCGGAGTGCCATTAGCTGCAGCAATGATTGGCGAATGACATTCAAAGCTCAATACGGTATGTGCCTTTGAATAAATTGATGCCGCTTCATCGGGAAGCCAATATCCACGTTTCACCACATTTGGCTTGACATGCTCAGGCAATGGGTCAATTAGCAATTCGTCCATATTGTCTACTTGGTAGGTCATTTCAGGGCATACCAATACCTTGTTTCCTGTTTCCCTTATCCATCGGATCATCGCCTCCCTCATCTTGGAATGATCCTTTTCCTTATATTGATCATTGGTGTCCTCCACCTCTTTTATTTTTTCGGCAGTCCAATCCATTTTTCTAATTTTATGGTAGGGGGTGTACCTCAATCTGGGAATAACACATATGAATTCCTTTTCTTTCAATTCATTTTCTTTTAAAAATTGCTCAGCCCTGGAATCATCACGCATGTTCAGATAAAAAGTGGCATCAGGGGCAAAAGAAACATGTTTCCCTTTTATTCCGCTTTTTTTCAAGACTTCTAAGGAGGCTGTTTCCCTTGTGTATATAAATGCGGATTTTTTCAACAGCGCCTCCAGATCGGAGTCGATATGCTGAATGGTAGTCCCAAAAATCCCGAATGGCTTATCCGTGTGTTTAACCCATGCTTCCAAATTTGTCCGTCCTACTACCGAAGGCCCCGAAACATGGATCATGATATCTGCTTTTTGCATTGCTTCCAAAACTTCTCTATTGGAAACGTTTTTATCATTATCCACCGCTCCGTAAATTATGCTGACGGCTGGGTAATTTCTATTCAAAAGGTCTTTTACTTCCTTTCCTTCGCTTCTTTTCCAAAGCACGATTTCATAATCAGGAAGGAATGTCTGAAGTATGGGCAATAGCCCTGGTGTATGGGCAATGTCCCCAATATTGACGTCCTGCCAACCTGATACCAATAGGATGGTTTTATTTGGGGAAGCATAACTATTGATTGTCAATAGCAGGTCTGAAATCAGCAAGGAGCCCGTCAGAGCCCTTGAATTTGTCAATGCTTTTCGTCTATTCATTATAGGTGGGTTTACCATTATTTTTTGACCAATTTAATCACAAATCCACAGGAACAGGCCATTCAAAATACCCGGAAAACAGTGATCCTAACCAGAGAAGACCAGGCTTTTTTACAATCCCTTTATTTGTCCGGATTTAAAGCGTTGAAAAAATAAAAGTAATGTTATTCTAGAAAATCCCTAACCTTTTTCTCAATGGTTTTCTTTACCTTTTTCCAGGATTGACCTTTGAGGCTGACGGGATCTTCACTTTCCTCCGCATCCCCAAAATAAATCAAAGAGACTTTTTTCGATAAGGGTATTTTCAAATGGTTGGCAATTAAATAAATCCAAATCTACCGAAGTCCGATGTCCATATTACAATGACAAGGCTGTTCCCCCTACAAGATGAAAATCCTTCAATGCCGGAATTCTCATCAGCATTTTCAATATGGAAAAAGTTCCGGGTTCGCCTGTTGGTCTCTATATGATAAATCTTGATCCGTGATGGGGCTTATCTTCCCCTATTGATCTTAGAAAGGTTTTCTACATCATCAAGATCCCTTGGTCTGGCAGAAGCCAATTTATTTGTTATCAAATCATTATAATGAATTATCTTTATTAAGATTCCTTCAATCACCCTTGCCTCTACTTTTGAATAGGCTTCTTCAAACTTTACCCCTGCAATTCTGTTTGTAAGTTCAATATGACCTGGTTCATTTCTCGACCCCAAGCTAAACATGGTTATTTCATCAATATCTATCTTTTTATAGTCGGAAGTATCATAACCAAATTCTTCTATGGCTGCAATTAATTTTTCCTTATTCAAATTACTTGAGCCAATCCAAATTGACTGCTACACCGCCTATCAAAAGGTATTCTACCTCAAATTTATTAAGCAGTATGATGAATTTCTGATGATCCTTTTCAAATAGATCGGCCATTTTTATCTATCCGTCTGTAAAAATCATTTACACTTTCATCAGGAAATGCTACAAATAGCTCTGTTTTTTTTGAAATTTTTCCATAGCTTTCACCGTATAATTTTTTATTTATCCTGTACATTTCATTTAACCTTTTCGTGGCATTCCACCGAATGGAAAATGATTGGCCATGTAACCTTTGTTCTTCAAAACTAGAATGAAAAACTATCTTTTTTAATTTCTTTTCCATAAATGTACCAAAGAGGATAAATAAATATAAAGGTATAATTTGGAATTTCTCCGTTATTTTAAAGTAGTAATTTTCTTTTTCCCTTAATCCAAAATAAGCAACTCTTTTACGGAGAGCATTTTGCCCATCAGTGAGATCTCATCCCAAGGCCGGAAAATCCGGGTTTCTGTATAGGCATCGTCCTGGGGTTTGGAAAAGACTTCAATTTGATTGGTGTCCAGATCAATGATCCAATATTCCCGTATGCCATGTGTAGCGTATAGCGGGGCTTTCACTTCCCTGTCAAACCTGATGGAAGAACCTGCCACTTCAAAAATGGCTAGCACATCGGCCGGTACCGGATGTGCCGAAGCGTAATCATCGGCTTTGTATTTCAACAGGGAAATATCCGGCTCAGGTTCATTGTTCATATCAAATCTGATGGGGTTTTGAACTCTAATATTTATTTGGTTCGGGAATAATTGATTTAATTTTCTGGCTAATCTATCAACTATCGCTGCATGCCTGCTTCCTATCGGGCTCATTTGAAAAATTTCTCCATTAATAAGTTCTACATGGTCATCCGGTTTTAGAATCCCTACTTCGGCCATTTTATAATATTCATCCACATTGATCAAGCGTTTCACTACTTCAGTTACCATGGTATTCAACGTT
>PXCO01000320.1 GCA_003565295.1 Cyclobacteriaceae bacterium | reverse complement strand
CTTAACTATCCTTCACTTCTTCATGGTTAATTATTTTGAACCATTAAGGAGTTAAGGGACATTAAGAAATGCCTTAACTACCCTTCACTTCTTCATGGTTATTTATTTTAAACCATTAAGGGGTTAAGGGGCATTAAGAAATGCCTTAACTATCCTTCACTTCTTCATGGTTAATAATTTTGAACCATTAAGGAGTTAAGGAACATTAAGAAATGCCTTAACTAAATTTCAATTCTTCATGGTTAATTATTTTGAACCATTAAGGGGGTAAGGGGCATTAAGAAATGCCTTAACTATCCTTCACTTCTTCATGGTTATTTATTTTAAACCATTAAGGGATATAGGGGTAGCCTTAAATTTTCAAACTCTGAAATAGTAAATCTCACAGTCTTATGAAAGTGCGAATAAAATCAGGTTGTCAAAAGAACAGTCCCAATGCACAAAGGTCATTCTTTAATGAGTGCCGGAAGCGTATATTCTTCCCGGGCAGCGTATATGCCAAAATTTATAGACGACACCCAACTACCACCCAATACCATAATCCTCCCCATGATTGGAACTTCCTCCCCACATTGTGCCGTGATTTTCGTCAAAATAGATGGCATTGATTGGGCCGGATGTGCGCTCCCTGAAATCCATGGTATACCCCCTGTTTCTTAGGTCCTTCCTTACCCAGGATGGAGTTTCCGATTGAAGGGTCATGGCGCCTGGTTTGATTTCATGGTTGCCAAAGGCCGCCTGCATTTGATAACTGTTCATGTTTGGAGCCTCGGTAGCTTCCTGCACGTTCATCCCAAACTCCACGACGTTCAAAAAAAACTGTAGTAGATTCTGATCCTGGGTGTCCCCGCCCTGAACGGCAAAGGCAAGATAGGGTTTACCTTCTTTGAGGGCCAGTGATGGCGTCAATGTCACTCTGGGTCTCTTCCCCGGTTCCACAACGTTAAAAGGGTTCACCATGGGGTCTGTGACAAAGCTCTGCATTCTTTGGCTCAGCCCTATGCCCGTGTTTCCGGCAATTACCGCGGGGATCCAACCCCCACTGGGAGTAATGGAAACCACCCATCCTTCTTTATCCGCAGCTTCAATGGAGGTAGTCCCCGCAGTGAAATCCTGAAGAAAGCTGTCACTTACATCCTCGTCAATATCTTCGTTGTACTTGAAATAGTTCTTGCTATAATCTATTAGTTTTTCTTTAAAGGGATTTTCTTCCCCCTGAAAGGGATATGGGTCTCCAGGGTTTGCCCAAGGGTCGTTTACCTCGCCGATTTGCTTGGCCCTTTCCTTGGCATACTCCTTGGAAAGTAGTCCTTTCATGGGGCTTTTGGGTGGAAAAGCAGGGTCTCCATAGTAAAAATCCCGGTCTGCAAATGCCAGGTTCATGGCCTGATATAGGGTATGTATATAATTGGCACTATTGTATCCCATACCTTTCAGATCAAAGTTTTCCAGGATGTTTAAAGATTGCAAAAGTGCCGGGCCCTGTGTCCACTCCTGAAGCTTGTACACGTCTATGCCCTTATAATTGACATGAAGAGGTTCTTCAATTTTCACTTGCCAATCAGCAAGATCCTGCATAGTGATCAATCCTCCCTGCTCTTGGGTGCTTCTCACGATTTCTTCGGCGATGTCCCCCTTATAAAAACGGTCATAGGCAGCCTGTAAGGCTTCTTGCCTGGAAAGACCTGCCTTTAAGGCCTCTTGTTCCACATCCACCATTTTTTGAAGGGTGTTCAGTAAGTCATGCTGTTCAAAAATTTCCCCGGCATATGGGGCTTCCCTGTCTTCCCCAAGGTGAGGCAGGTAAACGGCCTTTGAATAGGGCCATTCTTTTATTTTGTCCTTGTCCCCTTCTATGGCATTGGCAGTCTGTGCTTCTATAGGGTATCCTTTGGCCATTTCCATGGCGGGTTCCAGCACTTCTTTCAGGCTGAGCTTCCCATATTCTTTTAGCATCACGATCAAGCCCCCGGGAGTGCCGGGGGTTACTGCGGCAAGGGATCCGAAACTAGGGGGATATTTAAGTCCCTTTTCTTGAAAAAAAGCTGCTGTGGCCCCTGTGGGTGCCACGCCCAAGGCATTTATGGCGATAACTTCCCCGGTGCCTGGATGGTAAATAAGTGCCTGTGTCTCACCGCCCCAGCTCAGTACATCCCACATGGTGCAGGTGGCCGCCAACATGGCACAGGCGGCATCCACTGCGTTCCCTCCTTTTTGAAAAGCCATGGCACCCGCAGTGGCGGCTAAAGGCTTGCCTGTGATGGCCAGCCAATGTTTGGCATGTAGAACGGGTTTCTGGGTGGCTTGCCCCTTCACAAACAAAGGAAGGCCGACCCAAAGTACCATGAAAAGAAAGGTATTGATAAAATTCGGATTTTGGCGTAATTTTAGTGGATAAAGCATAAATACAGGTGGTTCTGTTAATGAACTGAAAATTTACAGCATTTATTTTTATGGAGGAAGGATTTCTATATCTAATGGCTATTTTTTATATTTTCGCTGGTATCATGCATTTTGTGAAACCAAAAATGTATATTGCCATTATCCCGCCATATATACCCTTTCCCAGGCAAGTAAACCGGCTGGTGGGATTTGCGGAAATCATGCTTGGACTGGGTTTGTTGCCCGATGCTACAAGAAGCATTTCAGCCTTTGGAATCATTTTGTTGTTGATTGCGGTTTTTCCAGCTAATCTCTATATGTACCAAAAAGCAAACAATGGAATTCGTAAATGGTTGTTTTTTCTAAGGTTACCATTACAATTGGTTTTGATAGGCTGGGCATATTTATACACTTAAATTAGTTGAATTTTGAGTTTTAGAACGTTTAATTTCGTTGATGACCTCCAAGAAGGTTTAGACGCAATGGGGTATGAAAAAGCCACCCCCATTCAGGAGCAGGCCATCCCTGTGATATTGAGTGGCAGGGACATTATTGCCACGGCCCAAACGGGCACGGGTAAGACGGCGGCTTTTATCCTGCCCATCCTTAACCACATTGTCTCAAAACCCCAAAAAGGGGTAAATGCGCTAATACTGGCTCCCACTAGGGAACTTGCCATACAGATAGATCAGCAGGTGCAGGGCTTGGCGTACTTTTTGGGCATCAGTTCCATTCCCGTTTACGGAGGGGGAGATGGCAATACCTGGGAGCAGCAGAAAAAAGCCCTGGAAATGGGTGCTGAAATCGTGGTGGCCACTCCTGGTCGCCTGATTGCTTTGCTACAAGGGGGCAAAATTAAATTCGATACACTAAGGTACCTTATCCTGGATGAGGCAGACCGCATGATGGACATGGGGTTTTCCGAGGACCTCTTGACCATTGTGAATTACCTACCCAAAGAACGGCAGACCCTGCTTTTCTCCGCTACCATGCCCACCAAAATCAAGAGGTTTTCAGAGCGGATTTTGAAGGATCCGCAGGAGATTTCCATTGCCTTAGGTAAAACAGCCAAAGGGGTATCTCAGTATGTCTTTTCAGCGTATGATGCTCAAAAGGAGCCCCTGACCTTACATATTCTGAAACAGGGGGCTTACGATGCGGTGATCGTATTTTGTTCTACCAAGGATAAGGTAAAGTCCCTTTTCAAGACTTTGAAAAAAAGCTTCGATGTAGAGGCCTTCCATGCAGACCTGGATCAGTCCGAGAGGGAAAAAATCATGTCTGCCTTTAAAAGCAAAAAGATTAAGATTCTAGTGGCCACCGATATTCTCAGCAGAGGCATTGATGTGGAAGATATAGAACTCGTGATCAATTTTGACACGCCCAATGACCCTGAAGATTATGTTCACCGGGTTGGGCGTACCGCAAGGGCAGAGAAGCAAGGGAAGGCCATTACCCTGGTGAATGAAAAAGATCGCCACAAATACCACAATATAGAGCGATTAATAGAAATGGAAATTGAGCGGCTGCCCTTACCTGAGGAATTGGGTGAAGGACCCAATTTAGATAAAAGTGCTCCCAGGTCTAAATCCCAAGGAACCAATAGAAAAAAGACCGGTACAGGAATTAAGAAAAAAGGAAACAGGAGGCAGGGGCCTGAAGATAAGGCACCAAAAGAGGGTACTTCTACCAAACCTTTAACGAAAAGGGAAAATACTGGTGCTCAAGCCAATGAATCTTCCGGCAGATCCTCAAAACCCTCAAAATTTAAAAGAAGGAAAAATATTTCGGAATAATAAAAGGACATTCTATGACTGAGCGGAAGATTTACATTGTAGGTGCTGGTATTTCTGGCCTTGTGGCGGCCATTGAACTGGAAAATGCAGGTCATTCCCCCATCATTCTCGAAGCCGCCGATCACATTGGAGGAAGGGTCCGCACCATAGAAAGAGATGCCTATTTGTTGGATGTGGGGTTTCAGGTCTTGCTTACCGCATATCCTGAGGCCCAGCTATATTTGGATTACGAAGCACTTAAGCTCAAAAAATTTCATCCTGGTGCCATTGTCTTCAAGCCAGGAGATAGCTTTTCCATCCATGACCCTCTAAGAAAACCCTTCAAAATGCTTAATATGGCTTTTTCTAAGGTGGGGACTTTACTGGACAAGTTCAGGATGTACACCCTTACCAAGGAACTGAAGGATAAACATGTGGAAGCCATTTTCCAGGCACCGGAAACCACTACCATGCAATACCTGAGGGAAAGGGGATTCTCGGATCGGATCATCAAGTATTTTTTCAAGCCCTTTTTTAAGGGGATTTTTCTTGAACCCTATTTGGAGACTTCTTCCAGGATGTTTGAATTTGTCTTTAAAATGTTCTCAACGGGTTACGCAGCTATACCCGAAAATGGAATGGGTGAAATTCCCAAGCAACTTGCCGGAAGGTTGAAACAAACCACTTTTCGCCTAAATACGAAGGTGAAAACCATAGAGAAGAATGTGATCCAATTGGAATCGGGGGATACCATTACAGCGGATGACATTATTTTAACCGTACCCCCCCATGGGATTATTCCAAATTATACAGGAGTACCCCTCAATTACAGGAAGGTTACCAACCTTTATTTCACCCTTCAAAAATCCTTTATTGCAAGCCCAATGATCGGGCTGGTGCCCGATGAACATTACCTCATCAACAATCTATTGTTTTTGACAGATCTCAGTAAGGCCTATGCCAAGGACGGACGGGCACTACTTTCGGTTTCCATTGTCAACGATCTGGTCAATGAAGCCAACCTGGAAGGAAAGGTGGCATTAGAACTGGAGGCCCTTTCCGGTATTAAAGCAGAGCATTTTAAGCATCTGGAAACCATACACATAGAAAAGGCCCTTCCCGTTATCAGTAACCTAAAATATGCCCTGCCTTCTCATCATCAGCAATGGCATGACCACTTGTACCTTGCAGGGGATCATCTGCTTAATGCTTCCATAAATGGAGCGATGATTTCTGGCAGAAAGGCTGCTGAAGCACTCCTAAAAAAGCTAGCAGCTCCGGTGGTTTAGGAATAATAGAATGGGAATATTACACATTCCAACAGCCCTTTTGGCCGGGGCGCTAAAAACCAGCGCCTGGACTGGATAGGTCAATTGCAGGTTTATTTTCTGATGCCTTCTAATAGTTAAGGTAGATAAAGGAATATTTATATACCAACTAAAAAGATCATGGGTAATACCTTATCCTTCCACTGGATACGACTTCACCCTGCTTCCTTCTCCAATACCAACACCAGCCGGTTTCCTTTTGGATTTAAGGCTAGTCGGCTGATATGCGAATAGCCAGGGATATCCAATGTGGCAACTTTTTCCCAACGTATGCCTTTTTTTACGTTTCTCATATACAACTCCATTCCTCTAGCCATCAGTATTCTGTTCTTGTTTACCCAAATAAAATCCTCTGAGCCTCCAAGGGCCAACCCAAGATCCACTACTTTCCTTTCGTCGGTTTTAAAAACTTTCAAGGTATAAGCTTGACGACCATCCACTACGGTGTTGCCTGATTTATCCAGGAAGGTGATTTGCTCACTCTTGGGTCTAACTCTCACAGCCCTACCTGTATTAGTGGCAATTTCATGAATGTCATCCCGGCTGTAAGGAAACACCAGGCGGTTGGGCTCACCCAATACCATGAGGGCAGCTATGTCTCCTGCCCATCCATAATAGGCGACAGGCTCTATGTCATCATACAGCAATTCTGGCTCTCCCATGTTAATAGGGTATAGCCAAAGCCTTTGCCGACCTTCTTGCTCCACCCTCACAGCAGAAATATACTGCCCACAGTCAGTTAGCGCAGGGGAGAATTCACTGAACTCAGGTGTCTTTGTCATGTTGGTAAACTTACCCGTCTCAAAGTTAAACATGATGATTTCGCTGTAGCCGTCTTCATCCATAGAGGCGAATACAAGTTGTTCGTTATTGATGAAATAGGGTTGGTTGTCATAACCCTCCCTTTCAGTGACCGGGATTGCTGAAACTGGGTCAACTTGAAATCCAAAAAGGTTATTTTTGGTTTCCACCATAAAGAGGTCTGAGGCTTCCTGAGCCAGCGAAAGAACGCTCAATTTGGGTAAAATTAGAAGTATAAAAAGGGTTAAGCGGGAAAAATGGTTGAATGTTAATTGCTTCATGGCAGGTTTTGATGGTTTAGTAAACACAAAATTCGCAAATCATCTTAAACTTTAGCAATTTATTGCAGTTTTGTTAGGGTGAGTAAAATCAGATTATATACCGATAAGCACTTGGATGCATTGAGGGAGAAACAGGACCCTTTAGCAGACCAGGCTGTAAATGCCTTAGTAGGGCAAAATAAATGGGTGGATGTCATCAATGGCTGGACAACTATACCTGAGACATTTCCCTCCGATTTCCCCATTTCGCTAACGTCTTTTTTCTCTTTCTATACCGACAGCAAATATGTCTATGACCCCTTGGTTTGTAAAAGAGCCCAAACTTTCTTTTCCAAAAACGGAATGGCCTACTTGTCCATGTTAAGTTTTTATTCTCTCCCCTATACCTATGCCTTTGCAAACGGTGCGCAGGTTTTGGCAAGTTCCAGAAGGATCATTGAGGATGTGGGGAAAAGACTGGCTGAAACCGGCTTTTTTTTGATGGAGGTGTTTCAACCCGGGGCATTTTTTGAAAAAGAAGGAGTTTTGCTCACAGTCGCAAAAGTCAGACTTATTCATGCTATTTCCAGGTATTTTGTGTTGCACTTCCACCCGAATTGGAACAGTTGCTGGGGAAGGCCGGTAAATCAAGAGGATATGCTCGGGACTAACTTGGCTTTTAGTCTATTGGTGATACGGGGAATGCGTAAGTTGGGCAACTCCATAGATAAAAAGGATGTTGATGCCTTGATGGGCTATTGGAAAATGATAGGATATTATCTGGGGTTAGAAGTGGAGTATTGGCCAGAAGATGCCAAAGAGTCCTTTCTGCTGGAAAAAACCATTAGGGACAGGCAGATGAAAGGGAGTATGGCAGGTAGGCTTCTGATCAAGAGCCTGATGGACCACTTCGAGCAGCAGCTCAACAATCCTGTAGTGCTTCCGTTTATGGAGGATATCATGAGCTATTTTATAGGTACTCAAGCGGCAAAGGCACTGGGCCTTAAACTACTGCCTACTATTCCTTCCTCTATCTTATCCCTGATCCTGCAGTCCAATTCATTTAACATAGGAAAACGCCCGGCCAACTACAAGGAACTCCGCTACTTTTTTGAATCCGAAGGTCGAAAACAATTTGAGGGAGAAATATCTCTACAGCTTCCCCATGTTCGGGGGAAATAGTAGTAAAAATTGTCCGTATCCGTACATAAACTGTGCGGTTTCATCTTTCCTTTACCATTCGTAGGTTGCTTTCTGGCCTTTAAATGTCTATTTTGTTTTTGGCATTCCTTTGGATTCCCCTTTCTAAAAGCAACTCCACATGCGTATACCTTTCGAGTTATTCTTTTGGGTTCTCGCCCTCTTGGGGGTCTGGGGTATTGACATAGGAGGCGAATCGACTCATTTATCCTTATGTCCCCTGGATCAATTAGGGGTAAATTGGTGCCCCGGATGTGGTATGGGTAGATCCATGAAGCTTTTTTTGACAGGAGCTTTTAAGGCAAGTTTTGCCACTCACCCTTTAGGTGGGTTTGCATTATTGGTGATTTTGCTCCGAATAATTGAATTAATCAGAAACCTCATAAAATGGAAACATTATGGCAAATGTGCTAAAGCATCTTCCTGAACTGGAAGGAATGGAGTTAGGATACATTCAGGGCATATTAAAGAATATGGATGAAGAGCAGGCCGCTCTCTTCTCACAAGTTTACCGGGCAAGGAGGAAAGACAGTCAAATGATCTTAGTGCTTTGCCTCATCGGATTTTTTGGGTTTGCCGGTCTTCACCGTTTTATCCTCGGGCAAATCGGATTGGGGATCTTATACTTACTTACATTGGGTTTGTGTTTTATAGGGACCATAGTGGATCTGGTCAATTACAAAAGCCTCGCCTATGAGTTTAACATAAAAGTGGCCCATGAAACATTGTCTCTGATGTCCACTAACTATGAGATTAAACCAGCTGGTCCCAAACCTAAAACTGATGAAGATGCGACTGATCAGCAATAGTTGGCTAGTAATGCTGGTTTGCATTTGGAGCTGTAATTTTGCTTCCAAGGAAGTCGTAACCGATATAGAGGAAACATATACAAACATCAAGGAAATCAAGGTTAATGGAGGCTCCCTTGAAGTGAGTTACCGTGGGGGGGAAGTGGACAATGTTCATTTGCTTGCTTACCTGGAGTCAAGTTCGGGAGGAGATGGGATAAGGGTCAGCAAGAAGGGCACTGTGTTGGAAATTGAAGCCAAAGATTCAGGCAGTTCCTTCAGTTTTTGGAATTGGGGAAGCAGGAAAGGCCATGTGCACATCACCGGACCTATGCAAATGGCACTTGATATGCGAAATTCATCCGGAGTGCTGGAGGTGGAAAATGTAATATCCCCTCAACTGAGTCTCAGGATTAGTTCAGGGAAGATGGAGATAAGTAGGATAGAAACCGACCGGGTTCGGTTGCAGGGATCTTCCGGCAAGATTTCGGCAGAGCATATCAAGGGTGAGTTGGAGGCCAGCATTTCTTCAGGGGTGCTTGACATCAGTAGGGTTCGAGGTAATCTCGAATTCAATGGTAGCAGTGGAAGTGTATCCATTTCTGAGGTAGAGGGAAGAGTAGAAGGAAGTATGCGTTCAGGAAAGGCCTCTTTAAAGCGCATACAGGAATTAGGGAACATTAGCCTATCCTCGGGAATGTTGACTGCGGATGAAGTGGGTTTTGGCTCTCGGACACGGCTAAATGGGAGTTCAGGCCTATTCAGGGTAAATACTACATCTTCCTTAAATGATTTTAACTTTGACATCGAGGTGGGTAGTGGAGTTTTGACCATAGGTGATAGCCAATTTACTTCTAATGCGCGTATTGACCGTGGAGCTGTACATACCATTCGTGGTAAAATTAACTCAGGTAAGATGGAAATCAAATGAGTTGTCTCCGGACGTAGCGGAGAGGGGTAGATTTTAATTTGGCAGATGTAAAGGGAATAGGTTATTTTAGGGAAAAAATTACTCCATTTCCCTATGAAAAAGTACGTCTGGTTCCTTTTTGCTTTCTTTTTTTTCCATCATTCTATTGCTCAGCTAGCTTACACCACCGCTAGAGATGGGATGCGGTTTCAGGTGTTTCAATTTCCACAAGATCAAATCCCCAGGATTGATGGGGACAGGTCGGACTGGGATATTGTGCCCTCCTCCTATATCTATGACAGTTCCTGGTTAAAGGATACAGAGGATGGGCATGGGACGGAAATAGATCCGGAAGATTTGGATGTAAAGGTGACAGTGGGTTGGGTCAAAGGGTTAAACCGGATTTATATCCTCTACGAGGCCTATGACGATTTTTGGGATTTTGAGCGTTTTAATCCGCAAGGTTATCTCAGCG
>PXCO01000150.1 GCA_003565295.1 Cyclobacteriaceae bacterium | reverse complement strand
GTGACTTCGAGCGAAAAGGAACCATTACTGGCAAATTCATGCTGATTAAACAACTTCAAAAAAATCACGAACAATAAATTGGATAATGAAAGAATCTTTTACCCTTCCCCATTCCTCCTCAAAAAGGGATATTTATGAGGCCTTGCTTCCTCAGCTGGCGGGTTTGACCCATGGGGAACCTGACCTTATCGCCAACCTGTCGAATATCTCAGCAGCCTTAAAAGAGGCATTGAGATGCTTTTGGGTGGGATTTTATCTTGTGAAAGAGGAGAACCTTGTTTTGGGTCCTTTTCAGGGGCCGGTAGCCTGCACCCGAATCGGTTTTGGAAAGGGCGTATGTGGTACGGCCTGGAAAAACAAAGCTACACAGGTAGTGACCGATGTGGAGGCCTTTCCCGGGCATATTGCCTGTAGTGCAGCTACTAAGTCCGAAATTGTGGTGCCGGTGATGAAAGAGGATAAGGTGGTAATGGTGTTGGATATTGACTCAGATAAATTGGCCTCATTTGACAAAACTGATCAATATTATCTCGAAAAATTGGCCAGGGATCTACTGGCAAACCTTTAAATAAATTGTATTTAAGATAAGGGCCTTGTGGTGAAAAAGGTGTTCATGCTGTCCAAAAGGGTCTCCGGATGATCATCGACTATCAAGGTGTCCAGTTGGTTTTTTCTTAAAAACCCCTCCTCACAAGCCTGTTCAAGGAATTCCAATAATTTGTCATAGTAGCCATTGACATTGTATAAAGCAAGTGGCTTGTGGATATAGGTCAACTGGTTGAGTGTCATGATCTCAAAAAGCTCCTCAAGGGTGCCTATTCCCCCCGGCATGGCAATAAACCCATCCCCTCTTTCGGCCATCAGCCATTTCCTGTCCCTCATGGTTTCCACAACGGTGAGTTCGGTGCATCCATTATGTGCTACTTCTATGTTGACCAGTTTTTGGGGAATAATGCCATATACGGGCATATCGGCGGACAGCATTTCATCGGCAATCACGCCCATCAAGCCAATATTTCCCGCACCATAGACCAGCGAGAGGTTCCTTTTAATAAGCTCCCTGGCCAAGGATTGAGCTGCTTTCACGTAAATTGGGTCCTTGCCCTTGTTGGAACCGCAATATACAGTCACATTTTTCATTTTGGAAAATTAAGGAAAATCGGGCCTCTTTTAAGGGTGTTTCCAAAAATTTAATAATTTCGGGCATGAGAAAAATCTGTTTTGCGAGCAACAACCCTAAAAAGCTCGAAGAAATAAGGGCAGCCTTAGAAGGGCAGATAGAAGTCGTATCCTTAAAAGAGCTGGGTTGTCATGAAGAACTTGAGGAAACCGGCAAAACCCTAAAGGATAATGCCTTCCAAAAAGCAAGGTATGTAAACCAGAAGTTTGGCATTGATTGCTTTGCGGATGACACGGGTCTTGAGGTGCAGGCTTTGGATGGTGCTCCTGGGGTCTATTCAGGTCGCTTTGCAGGTGAGCCCAGAAGTGATGAGCGGAATGTGGAGCTGCTTTTAAAGAAGTTGGAGAAGGAAAGTAACCGAAGCGCTAGGTTTGTCACCGTGATAGCCCTTCTGTTAGGCAACAGGGAATATAGTTTTGAGGGTGAGGTGCAAGGTGTAATCACAAGGGAAAAATCAGGAACGGGGGGCTTTGGCTATGATCCTGTTTTTATGCCATCCGGGTATGATAAAACCTTTGCAGCACTTAGCATGGCAGAAAAAAACCAAATCAGCCACAGGGGTATAGCGGTGAGAAAACTCGTCTCTTTTTTATTGGGTGAAAAGGAATGAAATTTTAGTCCTTTCAAATGAAATCGAGCCTGTCCTGACGGCAGTCAGGGCATGACGCAAGCGACACACGCAGGCATGATTATACTGGCGAGATTCCCCCGAAACGGGTTCCCCGAATCAAGTTCCCCGAATCAAGTTCGGGGCAGGCAGGGGCAGGCATGGGCAGGCTATCCCGACTTACAGTGCGGGACAAGTTATGGCCTTTGAAAAAAAAAAATTATAATCATATGAAACCTCAGCCATATATCGTAGGAATCACCGGTGGAAGTGCCTCTGGAAAAACGCTTTTCTTGGATAAATTGCTCAACGCATTTGATCCAGGACAGGTATGTCTCATCTCGCAGGACAATTATTACAAACCCAGGCATCAGCAGCCCATGGATGAAAAGGGTATACATAATTTTGACACCCCCCATTCCATAGATTTCGAAGCATATGCCAGCGACATTAAAAAAATCCAGGGTGGAGAAACCGTAGAAAGAAAGGAATATACCTTTAACAATCCCAATAAAAAATCACGCATGCTGACCTTCGAGCCATCTCCCGTGGTAGTGGTGGAGGGAATTTTTGTTCTGTATTACCCAGAGCTTGCCAATCTGTTAGACTTGAAAGTCTTTATAGATGCCAAGGACTATATCAAACTAAAAAGAAGGATTGTCCGGGATAAGGTAGAGAGAGGCTATGACCTGGACGATGTGCTATACCGATATGAAAAACATGTGATGCCTACCTACGAAAAATACATCGAACCCTTCAAGCACGACGCAGACCTGATCATCCCCAATAACCGGGGTTTTGATAGAGGGTTGGAAGTGATTAAAGTGTTTTTAAAAAATAAGATGTTGAAATAATTATCTTGTACCAGGGGCATTGAAATCACAAATTGCGTAATTACGCTTCTGAGCCAAGTTAATTTAAAAGAAGGCTTTTCCTGAATTTTTAGGTGTTCAAACCAATAGTCAGTTCTTGTTTTTAAATTTCCTTTTGATTCTTTTGTATTTAAATTTCCATTTTGCTTTGGTGAATTGTGGCATTGCCCGGAAAGATTGAAATATAATAGGGAATAAGATAGCCAAATTTGCAGCGAAGACGGTTCCGAAGTCAAATCCGACATCTAGAATTAAACCGTATAATGCTGGCCCCACTGCCGAACTCAGTACCATCATAGAGGTAAAAAGACTACGGACAGTTCCTATGTATTTTTTTCCAAAAAATTCCACCTGTAAGGCAGCCAAAATTGCTGATCCAAACCCGACTGAAAATCCCATCAATACCATATAAAGTAACATCCCCCAGGTATTGGCGATCATCCATAAACTCAGTATCGCAAAGAAAAATGGAATCAGGTACCAAGGAAAAAATGTCCTGGCACTATGCTTATCGATTAGCGGCCCGGCAGTAAGGATACTGCTCGCGCCTGAAATGGCATATACGGTAAGTCCCGCTGCCACTATACCTTCTCCCCAGCCTTTGAATTCCACGATTGGTATTTGGTAAAAAAACAGGCCGGTAGTCGCAAATGGGATAAAAAACACATTAGGAGCCAATAACCAAAACTCCTTTGAGCGCATGATGTCCCGTTGCCTAACCCTCTTGGAAGGTGGTGTAGTTTCGGTTTTCTCCTCGGTTTCACTTTCACTTTTTAGGTGCTTGTCCTTTAACAAGAATAGGGTGAATGAAATCACGACCAGGGTTACTACCCCTGCATTTATCCACAGGGATTCCCTCCATCCCACAATATTGATGATCACCAAAATGACTGCTGGTAAAATAGCTTGCCCTATAGGGTGGCCCAGGGAGGCTAAACTTATGGCTTTCCCCCTGTTTTCCTCAAAATACCGGGACATGGTAGTGATGGAAATATGGGAATAAAGTCCCTGTCCAGCCAACCTCAACCCCAAAAAAGAAATGGGAATAACCCACCATGCTGTGGCAAGAGAAAAAAGCGTTAGGGAAAAGGAAAAAAGTAGAGTGGTGGCAATGGTAAATGTTTTAATAGGGACAGTATCAATTAATTTCCCCACTTTGGGCAAAATTGAAGCACTGGCAATGGTGGCAACCCCGTAAAAAGTGGAAATAGAACTATTGGAGAGGGAAAATTCAGAAATAAGATGGGGGATATAAAGGGCAAGTAGGAAGGTCTGTCCAAAGCTGGAAAGTGCTGTCATCATTACCCCAAAAATCATCATAATGGGATTTTTACGAATAAATTGAATATAGTTCATGAATAGTGACGAAAAATTTAAATGCTTCCAAATGCTCTCAGTATTTAAGAATCGACATCAAACGATGAGATTTTTTGATTGTGAGAAATTTACTTTTGGGTCTTTTATATGGTAGCTTCATATATTTTCTCATAAATTAGAAGTTATTTATGATCACTTTGGTTCTTTTTGATGGTTTTAGAAAGGCGATTTTAGATGAAATCGGGCATGAGGCAAGCGACACACACTGGAATGCCCCCCCGATAACTACGGGACGGGGCAGGCAGGGGCAGGCTATCCCGACTTACAGTGCGGGACAAGTTATGGCCATTGAAAAGACAATAATTGGGAAATAATCCTTTCGAACAATGAACAACGACTTTGAAGCCGAAATCAAATCCAAAATTCTGGACAAAATTGAAGAAATCAAAAAGGAAATTGAAATTCTAAAAGAACATTCGCAACCTCAGGGTCTTGATAATGCTATAGGGAGAGTCTCAAGAATGGATTATATCAATAATCGCTCTATCAATGAGGCACAAATAAGAAAAAATTTGGCCAAGCTAAAGGGGCTGAATAACTGGCTTGGCAAACTTGGGACAAATGAGTTTGGAAAATGCATACGATGTGGCCAACAAATTAATATAAATAGGCTTCTATTTATGCCCGAAAGTAATCATTGCATACATTGTGCAAAATGATAAAAAAAGGATTTTAATTGCTGTCCTGTTTAATTTTTGCCCGCCCAAAACAGTACGCTACCAAATGTTTGGGTACTGAGATAAAGGGCATCTGGAAAACCCGCATGTTTTTTATCTAACCTCGATTAATTCAGATGAATTTCTAACTTAACTTTTGAGCCATAGTTTTTTTTTCTTCATCAACTAACTGATTTCCAATTATTTTTATATGCATAATTTGGATTTATCATTGACTTGATTTCAATTATTTTCCTATATTTGCAGACCATGAGAAAAAACATCACACATACCCAACTCCTCAGGCAGCGGTTATCCCTGCTTTTAGTGGTATTGTTTTGTGTGTTGATCTCCAGTTCTGAATACTTGGTTAACCTTGATGCCCAGCAGGGTGAGGTCATCAATATTGAACAACCGCAGGAAGACGAGCCATCTCAGGACAAAAATGAGACCTTAATCCATACGGCTGTTGACGCAGTGGTGCCTTTTGTAGGTGTGGTGATGGATCAGGTATTTCATTTGATGTATGAGGTTTTTGGTGGAGAGGCTAAATTAACATTGGAATCCAAAGCATTTTTCCCCAGTTCCAACTCCTACTTTCAAATACTTTTTGAGCAAATCATATCTGCAAACGCACCCTAATCAATCCCCTATCATCCATTCTTTCTAATTGCTGAACAAGCGATGTTATGGTGCGTAATTTCCTGTGCAATTACTTTCGAAAACAAATAATATTCTACTTCAAATAGTTATCAATTATCATGCAAAACAAAGGTGTAATCGTTTTCTTAACGGTACTTATTACGGGCCTGTGCCTGTATTATTTATCGTTTACCCTGGTGTCTAACCGTGTGCAGCAACAGGCCACGGAATATGCCACCGATGAATCAGGCAATGTAGACTTTGCCAAAAGGCAAACCTACTTGGACTCTGTATGGAGGGAGCCTGTTTATAATTTCCTTGGCTTCCCCTTTACCTACCAAGAGGTAAAAGAAACCGAGCTAGGACTAGGGCTGGATTTGCAGGGTGGTATGCACGTTACCCTAGAGGTGTCCCCCGTGGAAATTGTAAGAGGGCTTTCCGGTAATAGTAAGGACCCCGTTTTCAATGAAGCCATAGAAGTGGCTATAGAAAGGGCTAAAACCACCAATGAAAAATTTGTAAACTTGTTTTACCAGGAGTGGCAGTCAAGGGCAGGAGAGCGCAGGCTTAATTCCATTTTCGCCACCGCTGCGAATAGGGGGCGGATTTCTTTGGAAACTTCCGATTCTGCCATCCTAAATATCATCGACGATGAGGTGGAAAATGCCATAGACAGGTCTTTCAACATCCTGAGGACCAGGATTGACCGTTTTGGAACTTCCCAGCCCAACATTCAACGTATTCAAGGATCAGGAAGGATTCAAATTGAACTTCCCGGGGTGGACAATCCCGAGCGGGTAAGAAATCTTTTGCAAGGTGTAGCCAAATTGCAGTTTTGGGAAGTGGCGGAGATCGATCAGTTTGGGGACGCCCTGCAAAGGGTAAATGCCATGCTGGTAGAAGAGGCAAAAGCCCAAAAGCCGGAAGTGGATGGACAGGAACCTGCCCTGGCAGATACCACCGATTTGGAAAGTGACCTGGCCAGGCAACTCGCTGAAGGAACCGACGAAGGAGACAGCCTGGACGTGGGCGTGTCCCCCTTGTTTTCATTGCTTCAAGCCAACTATGGCTTGGTTTACCAGGTGCGTGACACCCTTACCATTAATAGAATCCTAAATAGACCTGATGTGCGCTCAATGCTACCCAGGGATATCCGCTTCCTATGGTCTGTGAAACCCCAGAAAGAGGGCAACCAAGAGTTTTTGGAACTACACGCCATAAAGGCCCCGAGGGGAGTGGAGCAAGCTCCCCTTGAAGGTGATGTGATCACAGATGCTCGACAGACCTATGACCAGTCTTCCCGTCCCGCTGTTAGTATGCAAATGAACGCAGATGGTGCCAGGAGATGGAGAAAACTTACCGCGGATAACATTGGTAATAGGATTGCCGTGGTGTTGGATGACTTTGTTTATACTGCGCCCACTGTGCAGGGGGAAATCCCATCAGGGCAATCAGAGATTACCGGTAATTTTTCCATAGAAGAAGCCAAAGATTTGGCAAACATCTTAAAATCCGGTACCCTTCCGGCTCCCACCCGCATTGTGGAAGAAGCCATTGTGGGTCCCACCTTGGGTGTGGAGGCCAGAAATCAGGGCATAAACTCCATGATTGCCGGGTTGATATTGGTGGTGATGTTTATGGTGGCTTATTATGCTAAAGGGGGCTTTGTGGCCATTGCAGCACTTTTATTCAACATATTCTTCATCCTTGGGATTTTGGCCCAGCTGGGAGCGGCATTGACTTTACCCGGTATCGCGGGTATTGTGCTTACGATTGGTATGTCCATAGATGCGAACGTATTGATCTTCGAAAGAATCAAGGAGGAATTGAGAAATGGAGCGGGGTTGTTGCAGGCGATCAGTGGAGGTTATAATAAGGCATTTAGTGCTATTTTAGACTCCAATGTCACCACTTTCCTTACCGGAGCCATCCTTTATGCCCTCGGCCAAGGTCCTGTGAAAGGTTTTGCCATCGTACTGATGATCGGCATAGCATCTTCCTTTTTCTCTGCCGTTTTTATTACCCGGGTAATTGTGTATTGGATGAGCAAGAAAGGGGAAAAGAGCAAACTTTCCTTTGAAACCCCTTTCTCCAGGAATGTGCTAAGTAGTTTGAATATCGACTTTCTGAGTAAAAGAAAGATGGCCTATATGATTTCCACTTCCATCATCATACTTGGCCTTGGTATTGCTGCCATCAATGGACTTAAATTCGGGGTGGATTTCACAGGGGGACGCTATTATATTGTTGAGTTTAACGAACCTGTTCCGGCATCTGAGCTTAAAGTAGGCTTGGATGGGGAATTTGATGGGGCAGTAGAGGTGAAAACATATGGAGCAAACAATGTACTCAAAGTTACCACCTCCTACTTGATCAATGAAGATTCCGATGAGGCCAATAGGGAAGTGGAAAGGAGAGTGAAAGAGGGTATTGCCAGTGTTACCGGTCTGAGTTTTATCCAAGATGCAGCACAGCTCGGAGATGGAAGTTTTGCTATCACAGGTTCCAATAAAGTTGGGGCCACTGTGGCGGATGATATCAAGAGATCCTCAGGCGAGGCAATGTTTTTTGCCTTGGTTGCCATCTTTCTATACATTCTGTTGAGGTTTAGAAAATGGCAGTTTTCATTGGGTTCCATCGTCGCACTTATCCATGACTCCTTATTCGTAATTGCAGCTTTTGCAATTGCCAGTGCATTGGGAGCTACTTTTGAGATAGATCAGGTATTTATAGCGGCTATGCTCACCGTGGTAGGTTACTCCATCAATGATACCGTGATCGTTTTTGACCGTATTCGCGAGAATGTGGCCAATAGGGGTACAGCTAGACTGGTGGCCATGTTTAATGATGCCATTAATCAGACCATGGCCAGGACGCTGATCACCTCGGCCACCACGCTTATCGTGGTGTTGGTGTTGTTGATTTTTGGAGGAGAAGTATTGAGAGGATTCTCCTTTGCCCTATTGATAGGGGTGCTTGTGGGTACCTATTCTTCCATCTATATCGCCACTCCAGTAGTAGTCGATTTGATGAAAAGGGAACTCGCCCAAGAGGAATCGAACAAACAAGCTAAAAAAGTGGCTTGATGTTTAATCCTTAAAATATAGTTGAAGCCGGGTAGTTGTACTGCCCGGCTTTTTTTTGTCTTATTCTCAAGATTGCATGCTGACCTTCCTGGTTTGAGTTCCTTAAATGAATGGAGAACAGGTACTCTTTATTAATGATTCAGTATAATTTAAGGCTAAATTAAAATTTATTGGATTTATCGAAATATTTCTTATGTTTGATAAAGTTTTCTTTTCGAAAGCAAGACCTTAACCAACTTACTTAACCATGAGAAATATTTTTAAAGGATTACTCGCAGGCTATGGTGCTTATAAATTAGGTGGTGGATGCTTCAGCACCATTTTGATTTTTATGCTTATTTGGTACCTGCTCGGTCAATGCAGCTAAACTGATTTGAAATGGAGTAAAGGGGAAATAGGTGTACAATTATTCCTTGAGAGCATTATTTAGGGCAAGAGACGAACAGGTTACGTTAAAAAGTTACACAAAACTGTTCATTTGAATTCCACATTTAGCTTGTAAATCGTCACATCATCTTCTTCTATCCCTAGGCTTTCCTGATTCTTGACCGCCAGTATATCCCCATTTGTGGTCATAACAGAGGAGAATACCAAATGCTTTGGGAGGGGTATGTCTATACCCTTAAGCTGGTGGCTGCTATCAAAAATGGCCAAATACCTGGGAATATCATTGATAAAATGCATCCATTTTTCATGATTTTCAGGATCTTGCAGTTTTGCGATGTCTTCTTCTACACCCTTGGTATATATCACTAGGATTTCATTCCCACTATGGTATAACTGTTCTATTTTCCCGAAAATGTTATACCTGGAAGTTTCATACATGTCATCTATTCTTGCCAAAGGCACCCCCTTTATGTCAATGGCATCTGCTGAGGTAATATCCACCGATTTTTCAAATACGATTTCTCCATTTTCTTCCCTATACACGTGGTATTTCCGCTCAGCCAGCATGCTAAGCAACCATTCTTCACCATTTCTACGAACAATGGGGAATGTCCAATGGAAAAAGTTACCGCTCTCATAAATGGTGTTTGGGGGGAAAGGCATTGAAGCCCTGATATTCCCCGAAATGGGGTCTAACAATTCGATTATAGGGCTCTTATATACCGATTTATAGGTCTCTGACCAATTTGAAAAGTCGAAATCCTCCCGCATTGGTTTTATATAGGCCAGCTCATCTCCTAACTTATGAGCCGCAAAGTCAAGGCCATTGAGGTAGAAGTATTCATTTGGGATTGAAGTCACATTTTTGATGCTGCCTTTGTGGGTAAAAGTCACAATACCCATTTTCCGGTCCAGAATGCTTACATGCCTGTCCAGAAATCCTATTCCCATTGCCCAGGTAATGGCGTTTGGGCCGTCGGTATGCATGGTGAATTGGTAGTTGATCTCACCCGTGTCATCAAACAACAGGATTTCTTCCGTGGCATTATTTCTTCCCAAGTATAACCCAGTTTCAGCGTCGAAATCGAACACTCCCAGGTTACCTAGGTAATCAACCTTGATAGAGTCGGCCATCCGTACTGCATAAATGGGTTTTCCTTCCGAAAAGCCATCTTTTTTTGCACAGGACAGGTTATACAGTATGATGAGAGAGAAAAGG
>PXCO01000017.1 GCA_003565295.1 Cyclobacteriaceae bacterium | reverse complement strand
TCCCCATCAGAAATTGAGAAAATACCAAAACCATTATTGTCACCACTCTTACCCATACCTTCCATAAGGTAGGTGTGGTTTACGAGGTTAGAGGATATTTCCACTCTTTTATTACCAGAATGAAGATATATCCCACTATTATAGGAATGGTCAACGGAACATCCCGCTATGGAAAGTGAAAACACGTCCCGTGCAAATATCCCATTAGACCCAGAGAATCGGACGTCATTGTTTAGGAACTTCACCTGTGTATTTCCCGAAATATGCACTCCGTCTCCATTAGCCCCTTCAAAGGCTAACCCATCTATGATCAAATGCCTGGCAACTGGGGTGGTTTTTAAAAGATGGTCTATTTGACTTACCTCAATGTGAAAATCATCAGGATGTTTATCCCCAAAAAACATGAAAAGCTGTCGCTGAGCAGGATCGTAATACCACTCTCCTTCCTCGTCCAAAGTGGCCATGTGGTTTTGGATAAAATAGCCGAATTTTGGTGAGGGTGCATATCCGCTTACCTTCTGAAAGGTTAAGGTGTCCTCCTGATGTGCACTCACCCGCTGTATATCTATGATCCATTGGTTTTTCCTCATCACCAAATCAGCTCCGGTCCAATCTTGTCCACTTGGTAGCTTTGCATCCACGATACTATTTTCGCTTATAACTTTATCAAAAAACAAATAACCCCCATTACCCGAATTGGCATTAGGGAATCTTCCCATTCGCTGAGGTTTGCGGTCCTTTAATACCACTTTAAGCTCTCCACTCATCAGATCAATGGGGCATTTAAAAACCCCGTCCTTATGCCTTTCCCATCCGGATAACTTCTTTAACCCAGAAATTACCGGCTTTTCTCCTTCTCCATAGTGACCCAGGTAGATGGGTTTTTGTGCAGAGCCGGAAAGATTCAACTCCAGCCCTCCATAATAATTCCCACCACATTCAAACAATATGGAATCGCCTGGTGCTAACTCAGCCTGGATTTCCTGGAACTTTTCTATACTTTTCCAGGGAGTTTCCCTATGCCGGGCTTCTGCACTTGACCTCATATCGTTTCCATTCAGTTCGGAGAAATAATAAGTAACAGCTAACCCAGAGGAATGAGGGAAATATACCAAACCCAAAAGCATCACCAGGTGAATTACGAATACTTTGTGAAAAGTCGAGATGGTATCCATATTGAAGATATTGAGGTTTGAAAAGTATCAGGATTAATTGAAAAAGCAAGATAAAAAAAACAACCCGTTGAATTGAATGAAAAACACCTTCAATTCAACGGGTTGTCAAAAATGTGAGGAAAATCAATATTTATTTGACAACAAGCCTCATTTTTTCAGTTTCCTCGTCATCTCCTTCTATGGTTAAGATATAAACACCGTTTTTAAGGTCATCTACTGGTATCAAATAACGATTCCCATAATCCCTAGCTTCCTTAGGGTCAATCCATTTCATTAATTGACCATTTGTTCCGTAAATGCTTATGGATTTAATCGAGATTTCAGTATCAAACTCCAAATGTGTGGAGGAGCTTGCCGGGTTTGGATAAAGCTTGGCCATCCCCATGCTTGCCTTAAAGGCAGAATTTTGCTCGTTGGAAATGGTTCTTTTAAAGTCATCGGACAAAACCCTCATATTCGCTCCGGAGATCGGTACCGTGCCACCTTTGGGAATTATCGCAAGTCCGCTCAAAGTTGCGTTGTTTTGACTTGCGGCCATATCAAGATTCAAAACTCCATCAGAAACCCTTATGTCCTCGAATGTTAATACCACAGGCTCATTCCGGCTTTCCAGAAACATGTCGAAGTCCTTCTTCACCAAGTCTCCTTCGAGGTAGATATCGAAAACCCTTCTTCCGGGTTGAGCAGATGGTCCGAATGAACCAAACCACAATTCATGGTGAAGAGTCATCACGGTATAAACTCCGTTTTCTACAGGCACTTTATAACTAAGGTTCCAGCCCCATCTTTCGGTTGAAAAAAGAGCTTCATTGGTGACACTTCTATTTATGTTGGTATTGGATGATGAATAAAATTTTGTATTCATATCACCCACAAATTCAGCGTCTTGGAATACGGCATTAGCAGAGGCCCCGGCATTTATAAAAATGGGGTCTACCAGAGTTTGGACAGCCCGTTGAACAATTTCCCCATTTATCGGAATAATTGCAATTCCGGAAACATTAGCCCTATCTGCCGATGCAACCATATTCATGGATAATACCCCGTCCGAAACAACCACATCATTGTGCTCCAATGCCATAGGTGCATTTTCATTCTCCACGAAAATGTCAAAATCCTTTTTCTTCATCACCCCTTCAATAATGATGTCAAAAACTCTCCTTCCAGCCCTTGGCGATGGGCCTCTCCTCCCAAACCATGTTTCACTGTGGTATGTTACCACCTTATAAGTGCCATTTTCGACTGGAATATTAAACTCCAGGTTTTCTGCAAACCTTTCACTTTGAAAAAGTACATCTACAGGTGCATTAATGTCACCTCCTTCTCTCGACTCTCCGTAATATCCACTATCTACATCCCCCACGAAGGTTTTATTCTCATGCCTCACATCAAGGTGGCTTCCCGTATTGATATAAAGAGGCTGTTGGTTAGTAGCAATTGGAGTTTCAGGGGAACTTGCTTCAAGACTTAGGTTTATGTTTGGCATGGAAGAACCTTGCACAATCAGTCCGGAAATAGTGGCATTATTGGTGGTCCCATTGAGTTCTATATCCAAATATCCATCATTAACCTGGATTTCTTCGAAAACGAACATTACAGGTTCGTTGTTATTTTCAAGGTATAGATCAATGTCAGATTTCACGTTTCGGCCTTCTATAACAAGGTCAAAAACCCTCCTTCCTTCCGTGGCAGAGGCCCCTCCTTTTCCAAACCAAGTCTCATTATGTAGGGTATGCACGGTATAGGTGCCATTAGGAACGGGTATCTTGTAAGAAAAATCACTTGCAAACCTTTCCGACTTAAACAAATCAAACTCACTAGCATTACCATTGAAATGGTTGCTTGAGGTGGAGTGGAAATTGCTCGAAGAGCTTTCCCCTACAAATTCATAACCCTCAAGTGTTGTTGAGCTATTACTTCCCGCGTTAATAAATAAGGAAAACTCTCCTGCGTCACCTTGGTCTTGATCCTTTTCATTAGTCGGAGGAGCGCTAAGGGCAAGTATTTGAGTATTAACAGGTGAACTTGATGATTGGGTATTATTGTCCCCATAAGCCACTGCGGTAATTCGGTGATTGCCTTCGCTTGGATTTCTCCATACAAAACTAAAGGGAGAGGATTCTGAGGATCCAATTAAATTACCGTTGTTGAAATAATCCACCTTTGTAATATTTCCTCCATTCAAAGTGGTTTTTACGGCAATTTCGATTTCATCACCAGCATCAAATTTACTGTTGTTAGCAGGCGAGGCTATTTCGATTTTGGGTTCCTCCATAGGTCTATCCACCTTTCCTGATGAACTCAACAAAATTACGGATTCAAAAGGGTCAAGTGTAATCCTGTCATCAAATGTGTTTTGCAACACATCTTTAAAAACACCTCCCAACGAAAGTGTTTTTCTGCTGTTCCCTTTATTATAATCAAATATCACAAAATCCTCTGTGGAGTATTCTATCCCTTGTATTTCATGAAATTCAAGATTATCAATCCACACATCGGCATTTTGTTGCTGACTCAATCTAAATTCCACCCTTGACGACTCCATGTCGGCTATAGGTGTGAAAATAACTTCATTTTCCCCCCTTCTAGAGGTAATTTCTATTGTATGATACCCCGAAAGTCTCTGCCAGGGAGAACCTGCCTGCCTCACGTAAAGCGAAAGGGGCACATTTACATTTGCGACAGAAGAAAATTTCATCAGATAACGTCTTCCCTTTTTCAATTCTCCTATGCCCATGGACAAAAGTCCACTATTCCGAAAAGAAGCTTTCAAAGACCCCCCGTCCAGTTTCCCGGAATTATCCCATGAGGTGTTACACCCATTACAGCCCACACCGTTAACATTTCTATCAAAACTTCCGTTATCATATTTATTTTGACCAACCTTCTTAATATCCTCCACCAAGTCAAACTTGGAAGTAGAAAACTTAGAATTTGCGTCTTTTCCAACTTGGCTTTGCCAGCCTCTTAAGTCATAGGTCTGAATCTCTTCTGGAGTTCCGTCAACCCTGATAACAGTGCTAAACCTAAAATCATCATCAAAGGGAGACATATAGTGGTTATTCCTAAAGGTACCAAAACTTTGTATATCTCTTCGGTTACTCCAAAGCAACACATGATTCTGAAGGGCATTTTTGGTCAAAAACTGATTGTTTTCCACCACTATATTCCTCAGTTCATTACCCATGTGATCATTTTTTGCATAAAACAATGTCCTACTATCGTATACTGTATTATTTCTAATGACAATATCACTTGTATTATGTAAATAAATCCCTCTACTGGAAACGTGTGCAATAGTATTACCCGTTACTTCCACACCGGTAACGTTATCATCCAAATAAATCCCCTCACTTTGTGGTAAGCTAATATGGTTCCTTAAATTAGTTCCCTCCTTTACTCCAAGCCCATTCAAAATTATATTATCCACCACCTTCCTATTTCTAAAGGTTGTGGTTCGGCCAGAGTAGGAATATATCCCACCACCATCGTTTTTGGTCATGGCGAAAGAATTGATGTAGTTATTTTTGACCAGCGTATTGTTTCCCCCAAACCTTATCCCAATGTATCCCGAGTTTATTACTTCGTTGTTTTCAATTACATTGTTGTTACTGGTGCTGAATATCGATACGCCACGATTATCTCCTCCCCTTGTAAGCCCCGGTATCAAGTAAGTATCCTTAACCAAATTGTTCTTGATTGTAGCATTATGGCTAGTTGCCATCATTATTCCGTTATTACTGGAAGCGACTACCTTTGAATTCTCAATCAGAAACTGGTCTATGCCACTAATAAATAACCCATTGTCCCCGGCATTGTAAAAGTCGCAATTTACTACCCTAACATTTGTTCCACTCTCTATACTGAAAAGCGTTCCATTTGAACCATTAAATTCAAGGTTGTCAAAAGTAATGTGACTTGTGGTTCCAGAATTTGTCACCAAATTTCGAAGTGTACTGACCCGAACATTGTAGTTGGAGGGGGAAGCTCCACCGAAATACATGTTAAAAGTTCTATTGGATCGATTGTAAAACCATTCCCCTAGCTTATCCAAAGTGTTGATGTGGTTCTGAATGAAAAACCCGTAATTCGAAGTAGGGTTATAGTTCGAATCAGGGTTTCCACCAAAGTTCAAGGTGGTCCCTGAATGAGAAGTAATGGTGTGCCTGTCAATGATCCAAAATAATTTCCTCATTACTATCTCACCTCCTGCCCAGTTTGGAGAAGAACCTAATTCGCTACTTGTAATTGACCTATTCCCATTTGCCCTGTAGGTGAGATATCCACGGTTGGGGGCATCGCTGTTCGGGTATCGCCCCATTTCCTGTTTCTCATTATTAAACAATACCGTAGTCATGGGGTCAGAAGATAACTGGGTATGATTGGCGGCAAAAACACCGTTTCCAACAGACCTCCATTGAGTAACCCTAACCAAAGAGGTGATTACAGGCTTGTTCCCGGAACCATAAGCACCAATGAAGATGGGATTGGCAGAGGACCCGGAACTATTGAGGTTAATGGTGCCATAATAAACCTCCCCTCTCCTGAACATCACCCTATCGCCAGGGCCGAGTGATGAAAAAATAGCGTTTAGCTTTTCAATCGATCTCCACGGAGTACTAGGGTTTTGTGCTTGACCAGCACTTCTGGAATCATCTCCTATCGAAGTGGAGAAATAATAAGTCGCAGCTTCTAGTTGAAATGAAAGCAACAAAAAGAGACAGCAGAACAACAGTTGAGATAAATTTGTTTTCATTGAAAACTTTTGGTTTGGTGGTTTAACAAATAATCAAGATTAAGCAAACCTTCATTACCCTTTCCAAGCAATTCGGCTGAGAAAGACATAATGATTTCATGGTTAAAAAGAAGCTGAGCTACTCAATAACCGAAATTTATAAGGCTGTTAATTTTTTTGATAAGAAGCAGTGGCTAGTTGGTTTTTATCTGGGTAATTAAAATAACCTACTGCTTCATTGTAAAAGACTGTGCCAAATTGTGAGCCGGTACAAACAATTCTCTAAACTTGAAATCATTTTCCAGATGTATGCCTCTGGTAGGGGGAGAATAATTCTTTCAGCCTTTTTATTCAGCACTTTGGATCAACAAAAATGCATTTTATGGCTTGATTATACAAGTCAAAAGAAGAAAAAAAATCTCTTTACAAAACCTATTAAAATGCTTCTCGTAAAAAGCTCAGCCGCTTATGAACTATACCTTCAACAAACCTCCACAAAGTGTGGATTTTTTCCGCAAATTTGATTTATTCCAAGATGTGGAAAATCAAATGGTTTTTTGAAAAAACATAAAACCCTGATCATTTAAAATAGATTTGCAGTGAATTTTTCGGTTGTTGTAATGGGGAAAAACATTTAAGCATCCAGAGGCCATGCTATGGATTAGTTGAAAAGACACTTATAAATTAATCATTGAAAAAATTAAATACCCAGAAAACATTATCCTTATGAGACTAATTGGGAAATTGTAATGGAATATGCAAATTACGTGTTCTTATCATATCACAAGTTAATTTTAATCAATCAGTGAAATAGATGAACAGAAAGCGAATATTTTTCACAGGGGGTTCGGGAAAAGCAGGAAAGCATGTAATCCCTTACCTTATCAACCAAGGGCATAGCGTATTTAACGTGGATTTAGTGCCCTTGGATTACCCCGGTGTGGATAACCTGACGGCCGATATTACCGACTCAGGACAAATGTTTAATGCCATGAGCTCATACGCCGATTTGAGAGAATTAGAGCCCGGTAATGGCATACCGAAATTTGATGCAGTAGTACATTTTGCTGCTGTTCCCAGGATTCTGATCAAACCCGACAATGAGACTTTTAGAATAAACGCCATAGGGACCTACAATGTGATCGAAGCGGCTGTTAAACTTGGCATAAAAAAGATAATTATTGCATCTTCTGAGACCACATACGGCATCTGTTTTTCTGATGGCAAGACCAACCCAAATGTACTGCCCCTGGAAGAAGACTATGATGTTGACCCCATGGACAGCTATGGCTTATCAAAAGTGGTGAATGAAAAAACGGCTCGCAGCTTTCAGCGACGTTCAGGTTTTGATATTTATGCCCTTCGAATCGGCAATGTAATAGAACCCCATGAATATGCGGAACTGTTTCCACATTACTTCAAAAACCCTGAAGTGCGCCGCAGGAATGCCTTTTGCTATATCGATGCACGGGATTTAGGGCAAATAGTGGATTTATGTTTGAAAAAGGATGACCTTGGTTTTCAAATTTTTAATGCCGGAAACGATCACAACGGAGCGATCATCCCCAGTAAAGAACTAGTTGAACGCTTTTTTCCCGGCGTGCCCCTTACACGTGAGTTGGGGAAACATGAGGCATTATTTTCAAATCGGAAAATCCGGGAAATTCTGGGATTCAAGGAAGAACATAATTGGCGAAAATATGTGAAGGGAGATTGAATGTTTTATGACAGGACAAAGGAAATGTAGGAATGACAAAAAAGGTCATCCGTCCTATACCTTCATCACCCTTTCCAATATCTTATGGGTAATCAGATAGGTGGGCCGTACCCCGTCCATGCCCAATGCGCCTGAGGCAAGCGTACTGCCTGTCTCTAGTGGATTGTCAGAGGCATAATAGGCGTAAAGCACCTTCACACTCTTTCGGATACTTCCACGGATTTTGCTGGCTGCCTGAATGGCCTTTTGGTAATGTGCACCTTCCATCTCAAGCCCAACGGCCTTCCAGGAGGATTCCATAAAGTACCTCAACACCTCCTTGTTCTGCAGGCTGGTTCCTAAAACCGTTATCATAGGCCCTTCAAAAACATTCAATCCATACCCCTCAAAATCCTTCCTTTTCAACTCATTTCTGAGGGGATAATTATCCGCTGTACCCTCAAAAACATGGCTGGAAGGAATCATAATATCTCCCTTGCCTCCTTTTAAAATACCGGCTTTTCCCATAATGGAAGCAGAGACCACATCCAGGGGAATACTCCTTCCATTCACCTCAAATGGTTTCAACAACTCATCGAAACACTCATAGGCCTGCTCTCCAAAGGCATAATCCATGACCAACAATACCGGTCGTTTTTCCTTTTCCTCGGGCAGCTTGACCCCTGGTATCAAGGTTTCTACCGTCATTTGTGAGGTGTCTATAAGTTGCACCCCTATGTTCGTGCCAGTGGTATCCGGAATAGCCAAAAATCCATGTTGTTTGGCATAGGCATGGATTTCTCTGGCCTTTTCACTTTTAGGGTTTTGACTGATTTCCATGGCCAGTCTTTCTACTGCCTCAAAATTCTTTAGCCCAAAGGCTTGATGTCCGTAAATGGTGTTCACAACACTGTGCAGATTAGCACTTATTATATGGATAGGACGCTCCAGTAAGTCTTGTTCCTCCAATATTGACTTAATATGTGAAGCCCATAGCTCTCCATAAACGTGATGCCCCACCCTTTCTCGGAGGGTGGCCGAAAAAGATATTTGCCGATCTTTTCCATGCATCACCTCTTCAAGGGACAACCTGCCCATATGATGAATGATTGAGAATAGACTATTACAGTTTTTGGCCGCATCAAAATTTTCCACAGCTTCCTTTGTCTCCTCAAATGTCCTCCCTGTAATATGGCTTAGGTAGGAACATGCCGCTTCTTTATCAAAATCCTGGTCAGTCTCCAACTTATCCACGATCCTGTGAAGCATCTCCCAGTTCAGGTTCTCTTTGCCCTTATGGTCTGTGCTGTTTCTCCTGATTTTCTCTGATTCTATGAATAAAAAAGTGAGATGAGTAAGTATATCATAAATATCACTTTTCCCCCGGGTCATCTCCACGTACATTTGGTCATCATCCACCCTGTAACAGTTTCTTTTTCGCTTTGGGGGCACCAGAGCGGGAAACCCGCTATTTTCGTAACCTTCCCTGCTGATCAGGTGTATATACCTGCATTCTTCAATTCCTCTGGGCAAGCGTTCCATCACATATAGTAACCCATCCAATTCTACCTTTTCCGGGTCATTTACCAAGCCGTATATTTCGGGACTTAAAATCAGCAGCGACTCAACCAGGGACTCTCCCGAAACCCCTGTGGGTTTGTAGGTGCCCCTCATAAATAAATGCCGCATGGTGATATAAAGTCTCTCTATGGCAGATCTGGACTGTTGTGCTTTTGTTCTATTCATTGAGGTAGCTTTAAAAAACAAAGCAAAGTTACTACTTTTTCCTGTTTTGGACGGATGGATAGGGAACTTAACACAAACTCCCCACAATATGTAGGAAAGCTATTTTTATCTATTGGTAGTATTGATATTAGGATATATTTTTTCCTTGTAGATTTTCTTGCTTATATAATAGTAACATTGGCGTTGATTTTTTTAATCTACTACGACATGAGCCGCGTGGTTACAAAGCTTACGATTAGAAAAATCAAGAATCCTGCTTATGTGATGCAGGGACAAAATTAGTCTCATGTATAATTTTATTCAATTATTATGGGTATCAAGGTACATTTCCCCGATAACCCCTAACTCTTTTTAAAAAACCCCGAAAGTTCGAGATGATGTCCAAAAATCGTTTCTGAGGGAATGAAGATGACCAAAAAGCATGGCTTTGAAAACTCTACCTTTAAAATACCAGCCCTTTCCGAGATATTGAAAGAAGCAACCCCAAATACCCTACCCAAAGACTTTGGACACCAACCTGTTGGAGACTGCCAAAGAAGAATGTTATTTTAGTGACCATTTTGTGGAACTCACATAATTAGGGGCTGAGCGGGCAGATTTCCCCCCTATAAAAATTTTTCTTTCATCTGTTTATAATTTGTTTTTCAGCGGTCAGATGGAATCTCGCTTTGATAATCATCCCTCTGTGTGAGGTTCTCCTCATGCTCGATTTCATGTGTTTATAATTG
>PXCO01000305.1 GCA_003565295.1 Cyclobacteriaceae bacterium | reverse complement strand
TGCTAAATTTCTGCCCGAAATGACCATGTATTTAGCGGCAGCAGTAATCGATAAACCCATCACTGAATTCAGATGTTACAAATTGAGACAGTCGAACCCGGAACTTTTTCCATATTGAAAATGCTGATGAGAATTCCGGAATTAAAGGATTTTCATCTTGTTGGGGGAACAGCTTTGTCATTGAAATATGGACATCGGACTTCCGTAGATTTGGATTTATTTAATTGCCAACCATTTGAAAATACCCTTATCGAAAAAAGTCTCTTTGATTTTTTTGGAGATGAGTTTAAGGTAAGGAGCAGTAACTCGAAAATTGGAATATTTTCATTTATAGAGGATGTTAAAATCGATCTTATCAAACACCCTTTTCCACTGATCAGACCCATTCAGGAGATTGAAGGGATTAGGTTTTTTTCCACTGAAGATATCATCGCCATGAAAGTACAGGCAATCCTGGGAAGGGGCAAGAAAAAGGACTTTTGGGATATTTCCGAATTGCTCCAACATTATTCAATAGCTGATTTTATCCGGTTTCACCAAGAAAAATACCAGAGGCAAAATCTACTGATTTCTGTTCCCCAAGCCTTGATTTATTTTAGGGACTCGGAGGAAAGTGAAGACCCCGTCAGTCTCAAAGGGCAAACCTGGAAAAAGGTAAAGAAAACCATTGAGAAAAAGGTTAGGGATTTTCTAGAATAACATTACTTTTATTTTATCAACGCTTTAAGTTCGGACAAATACAGGGATTGTAAAAAAGCCTGGTCTTCTCTGGTTAGGATCACTGTTTTCCGAGTATTTTGAATGGCCTGTTCCTGTGGATTTGTGATTAAATTGGTCAAAAAATAATGGTAAACCCACCTATAATGAATAGACGAAAAGCATTGACAAATTTAGGGGCTCTGACGGGCTCCTTGCTGATTTCAGACCTGCTATTGACAATCAATAGTTATGCTTCCCCAAATAAAACTATCCTATTGGTATCAGGTTGGCAGGACGTCAATATTGGAGACATCGCCCATACGCCTGGGCTATTGAACATACTTCAGACATTTCTACCGGATTATGAAATCGTGCTTTGGAAAAGAAGCGAGGGAGAGGAAGTGAAAGACCTTTTGAATAGAAATTACCCGGCCGTCAGAATAATTTACGGAGCGGTGGATAATGATAAAAATGTTTCCAATAGAGAAGTCTTGGATGCAATGCAAAAAGCGGATATCATGATCCATGGGTCGGGCCCTTCCGTAGTAGGACGAACTAATTTGGAGGCATGGGTTAAACACACGGATAAGCCATTCGGGATTTTTGGGACCACCATACAGCATATCGACTCCGATTTGGAGGTTCTATTGAAGCAATCCGCATTTATATACACAAGGGAAACAGCTTCCTTAGAAGTCTTGAAAAAAAGCGGAATAGAAGGGGAACACATTTCCTTTGCTCCTGATGCCACTTTTTACCTCAACATGCGTGATGATTCCAGGGCTGAGCAATTTCTGAAACAACATGAATTGAAAGAAAAGGAATTCATTTGTGTAATTCCCAGATTGCGGTACACCCCCTACCACAAAATTCGAAAAATGGATTGGACCGCAGAAAAAATAAAAGAGGTGGAGGAAACCAATGATCAATATAAGGAAAAGGATCATTCCAAAATGAGGGAGGCGATGATCAGGTGGGTGAAGGAAACTGGAAACAAGGTATTGGTATGCCCTGAAATGACCTATCAAGTGGACATTATGGACGAATTATTGATTGATCCTCTACCGGACGAAGTCAAATCTTTTGTAGTAAAAAGAGGTTATTGGCTGCCCGATGAAGCGGCATTCATATATGCAAGGGCGCATACCGTATTGAGCTTTGAATGTCATTCACCCATCATTGCAGCAGCAAATGGTACCCCGATGTTCTATCTAAGGCAGCCTGAGGACACTATCAAAGGCCAAATGTATTATGACCTTGGCTTTGATGATTGGATATTTGAAATTGAGCAAACTAAGGGTGTTCAAATCGCAGACACCCTCATGGGGATTTGGGCAGATTATAAGGCTGCCGAGGCAAGGTTATCCCGATCAATGAAAAAAGTAGAAGAAATTTACAAAACCAATGCTAATGAAATCCAGAGAATACTTACATAAATTTTCATAATTTACCCAATAGATTATAATTAATTTCAAGATAAATAGATTATTCGAACAATGATCTTGAGGCAAGGCCAGAATAGCTAGTCAAAATTATCAAATCAAAATTTCAAGGGCTGAATTTCCGATAATGGAAATTTTCTCCCTCATTTAAAAAGGTTCTTAAAACAATAAATCCAGCATACCATGAATAGAAGAAAATTCCTACATATAAGCCTACCGGCAACCGGGGCCATTCTATTGGCCCCTGGTATGATAAACATACAGGCTCATGCTGAAATCTATCAGCAGTTTTCCGGGGAAAGTGATTTTGACACCTACGATGTGGTAGTAAACGGAGCGGGCATTTCAGGTTACTTTGCTGCCCTACATGCAGCCAAGGAGGGAAGAAAAGTATTGATAGTGGACAAAAGGACCAGTCCTGGCTATGATATATATGCTAAGCGAAAGCTTTGGTTGGACGCAGATGGTTTTGAAGACCTGGGGCCTGAATTAACGCAGCTATTTCTGCCCGAAGGGGAAAACCAGGAAATCAAAAACGAAAGCGGCAAGGGCAGAAACGCCAGTAAACATGAAGATGAGATTCTGCTATTTTCTGGAAGCATAAGAAAAGGAATGTTAAGGAATCTGCTCGTCAATAAAATCCATGTTATGCTGATGACCGACGTTTGTGGTATTCTTTCGGATAAGGATGCTGTCAGTGGAGTATTACTGGCTAGCAAACACGGATTGCATACTGTCAATTGCAAGAATTTTATCGACGCTTCAGATCAGGTTCTTTTTAGCCGGGATTTATTAGGCCAATCCTACCAAATCCAAAGGGCTGGATTTGTACTGGAAGTCAACAAAGCACAGAATCCGGTTAAGAAGGTGGTGCAGGTTTCACCGGAACTAGGTTTGTATGAAAATAAACTCCAATTCCATAAGGGAAAACTGTCCGAAAATCAACAATTCCTCGAATTTGAATTTACAGTAGATAATCAAAGCCTGGAGGATATAGAGCATCAGGCACGCCATAAGGCTGCACAATTAGGGAGGACGTTTAAAAATCTGGACAGCTCCTTAGCCAATGCCCAGATATACCAATATGGTATAGAGACCTCCCTGTTCCTTGAAGATGAGCGCTTGCCGAAAGCCAAGCTCAAAGGGCATTTTATGCTACTTGGCAAGCCAGTGAGCAGTAAGAATATAGTGGCGATGCAGAATGATGCCATAAATTTGTTAAAAGGAATGTCATACTCTGGAAGAAATAAAAAGCCAAGCTCCCTGGAATTGATCGGGGGAGAAATAGCCATTCGAAACCTTCAATTTTTTGAGCTTGAGGAACCTCAGTTTTCCATACCGATGCAAAAAGTGACTTTTGATTATCATTCCCACATTTCAGATAAGGAATATTGTCAAGTTTCGGTGGCAGGTGGGGGCACAGGTGGTGCCTTTGTAGCCAAAGGAGCTGCCGAAAAAGGCGCCAATACTATTGTATTGGATTATTTCAATGACCTAGGGGGCACCAAAACCATGGGAGGAGTGATGGGATATTATCATGGAGTGACAGATAACGGATACTTTAAAAAGCAGAATGAAGAAGCTGAAAGAACGGCCTTTGAAAACAACATGGTGAAAAAAATAGGCAGGAAGTATTACCATCTTAATGAGATTTTAAATTCAGGAGGAAGATTTATTCCTGGAGCTATATTTTGTGGCGCCTTGGTGGAGGACAAATCCGTAAAAGGGGTCTTGATCTGTAGAAATGGTAAGCTGCAAACTGTCCTAGCTGATATTACCGTGGATGCCACAGGTGATGGGGATATAGCTTTTTTTGCAGGAGCTAGTTATTTTGTAGGTAATACCCGTACAGGGGAAACTCAAAATTACAGTCAATGGGACATTGCTGGTGCAGAGGCCATACCCTCTTCTCCCACCAACCGTGATTATGATGTGATCGATAACACCAAAATTGCTGAGCTCCAACGAGGGCTATTTTTGTCCCATTACGAGGCTCATTTTTATGATTTTCACCCCATGTTAACCGTTAGAGAATCACGCCGTATAGAAGGTGAGTACACGCTGGACTTTATAGACGTAGCGGAAGGCACTCATTTTGAAGACATGATCTCACTTGCGAGTAGTGATTTTGACCCACACAATGTGGGGAGCTCAGAATTTTCCAAATGCGGGTTTCTTCTCCCCCACTCAAACGATACTACGGTGGAGATTCCTTACCGAAGCCTTGTTCCCAAGTCCCTTGATGGATTGTTGATTTCTGGCCGAGGCATAAGCCAAACCAATAACGCATTACAGTTCACGAGGATGACGGCAGATATCATTGTCTTGGGGTACTTGACTGGACAGATTGCCGCAGACCTGGCATGGAACACGATCAAACCACGAGATTTCGACATTTCTTCCTTACAAAAGGAATGGGCACAGCAAGGATATTTACCCAAAGATTACGACAGGCCGGGAAATGGAAATAAAAGGTTTGAGGAAGCGGAAATCAAAAACAGGATTGAACAGCTAGCCATGGGCAAAGAAGAATACCTGTATAAATGCAGCATCTTACCTAAAGAAAAAGCACTACCTGTTTTGAAAACATATTTCCGCAAGGCTGATCAAAAGGAAAACAAGTTGTTGTTAGCAAAAGCCCTGGCTTGGTTCGGCGAATCAGACGGAATAAAACTTATTGAAACTGAGCTTATGGAAATGTTTGAGGAGGAGCTGAAAGTTGGGTATCCGGAGGGTTATGTGGATGACTATGACTTCATTAGAGGAAGGGAACAAAATGTTTTGGAAGGGTTGTTTTGGAGGATCAACCAAAACATTGCCCTATTGGCCATGACGGGAGATCCCGGAGCTAATGGTTCCATTAACAGAATCATGGAAAACACCGTTTCAGGAGGGGGCATGGTAGAGAGAACCAATGATTATTATAATGGAAGGATTGATTTGAAAATCATTCCTTTCTACAATCGAATTCTAAACCTATGCTTCTACGCAGATAGGATTCCGGATAGGCAATTTATTCCTGCCTTGGAAAAAATACTCAAGGATGAAAACATAGGCGGGTTCCTCACCGTGGAATATGATAAAGTAAGATGGAGAGTGTATGGTGGGTTCCTGGAGCTCTCTATCGCCGCTGCTTTGGCGAGGTGTGGTTCTGAGACGGGTTATCGATTACTTACTACCTATTTGGAGGATATTCATTATAATTATAAACGGTTTTCTAGATCGGAATTA
This sequence comes from Cyclobacteriaceae bacterium, assembly GCA_003565295.1. Classification (GTDB taxonomy): domain Bacteria; phylum Bacteroidota; class Bacteroidia; order Cytophagales; family Cyclobacteriaceae; genus Pleomorphovibrio. The sequence continues at coordinate 4,719 of PXCO01000305.1, read as the reverse complement.
CGGGAATTGACCTATGAGGACTTTGGATTTAACCCCTTAAAATGGAAAAGTTATTTGTCTGAACTATCATTTCCAAGGCAACCCCAACAATTGGTAAAAGCAGTAGAAGTTTAGGGAAAAAGGATTTGACAGATCGTGGCTAGTATTTATTATCTCATTCTCACTATTTGGATTTTGCTTTCCAATGACCCTGACAAGGTGTTTTTCAGAAGTGAAAAGCTTCAAGGCTTTGCTTTCACAGAACTAGAAGATGAGTTTTTTATCCTGGATGATAAAGGTGAAGAAATTCAGATTGTTGCGTTAATCGATGAGCGAGGAATGCTTTACTGGCATAGGAGATTATTGACCCCGGTCTGTCTAACCGGAGAATGTAACCTCATTGACATTGGGATTTTCTGGAAATGTACAGGAGAATTCCTGGGCTTGGAAATCTATGGGGAACACCTTACCAAGACCGATCACAGTGAATTCTCCGAGAAAGATTATAAGCGATTGACTGAAATCCTTGAAAATGACTGGTCTAAACTAAGGGAATATGAAATATCGGATTTGGTAGATGAAGTATGGGACGATAATCCTAATGTGGACGGAACATCTGGTGCCACCAAAAAGGAGATTGCAGCAGAGGCAGTAGAGGATGCCGTTTATACTACTCATACTATTTGGCATTTGATTCATGTAGGTGAGAAGGAACAGATAAGAGAATTGACAGCCTCTGAATTAACCAAAGACCCTTCCCTGCTGGAAAAGTTTCTTGCCAACGATAATACAAATATTATCAGGGAGTTTGTGTTGAAGTTAATTTCAACAGGGAAATTTGTAGAGGAAGAATGGGTAAACACTTTTGTGATAGAAAGTTTGGAAATGGAAGGTGGTAGGGAGCTCAACTCCCTGGCCACCAAATCCCTTCCCCGATGCGATTACTCAGACCATTGGTTTGTCAATAGACTTATTGCTATTTATAGCGGGTTGAATACGGAAGAAAAAATCAAGTTCATCTCCGAATTTCAGCATTTAAATTACATTCCTACCGACTTGTCCAATGCAATAGTTGCCAATATCTCCTCCCAGCAGGATTGGTACATCGTGAAAGTTTTTCAATTGTTCAAGGATAAAGAAGAGCATCAAGGATTACTTAAAAATATTGCGGGTAACCTAGAAAGCAAAGACAATCCATTGTTAGAAAACATTTTAAAAGGATACCGATAAGCCCTGATTATCAATGGATATTTTCTTTGAGGTTTCTAATATCATTAAAACACAATAATTGCTACTTTTGAAAAAACACCCCGACGTACATGTTCAGGCTTCTACTATTGACGATGGTAATAACATTGCTCCAAGGCAATGTTTACAAAACCCAAAATGATTTTGACCTTATCATTTACGGCGCAACCCCCTCAGGAATAATGGCAGCCATCAACGCCGGACGCATGGGGCATACTGTGCTTTTGGTCGAAGAATATGAGCATATAGGAGGGTTGATGACGGGAGGGCTTTCTTTTACGGACTTTATTTCTTTCGAGGTCTTGGGAGGTGAATTCCAAAACTATACCAATAGAGTGCTTGCCTATTATACAGAAAAATACGGCCCCGATTCCCAGCAGGTGGAGGATTGCCACTTTGGTATTCATGCCGAACCCCATGTCACCCTGCGGATCTTCCAGGAAATGCTCCGGGAATTTCACGGTATCGAAGTCATTGCCAAACACAGGCTGAACAAAGTTATACTGGGGGAATCTAATGCAGGGAAAGTAGGTATTAGCGGGGTTCGATTAATTGATCTTAATGGTAACAAAACGGTAGAATATGAAGCAAAGGTTTTTATAGACGCCACCTATGAAGGGGACCTGGCCGCCATGGCAGGGGCCAATTACTTTCTTGGAAGGGAGTCTCAGTCCACCTACCATGAACGGTTTGCCGGGAAAATTTTTACCAGGGGCGGAGTGATCCAAAGTGGAAGCACGGGGGAAGGGGATCAACGGATACAAGGCTATAACTTTAGGGTGATCATGACGGATGACCCTGACAACAGGGTCATGATAGCAGAACCGGAAGGGTATGACCGGGATATTTTTACGCCCATTCTTGAAACACTGAAAAATAAAAAAGTAGCGCAAATTTTCACCGAAGACGCCCGGGGAATTTTGCGGGTGCAGCTTTTGCCGAACAGAAAAGCCGATATCAATGACATAAAGAATGCCCCAGTCCGTATGGCGTTGCTGGGAGGGAATTATGATTATCCAGAGGGGAATACGGAGACCAGAAACCGTATTATCGAGGATCACAGGTTGCACAACCTGAGTCTGATCTATTTCTTGCAGCAGGACAGGGAGGTTCCGGATGAGCTGAGAAAGGAAGCCCAAAAATGGGGGCTGGCCAATGACGAATTTACGGACAATGATCATTTCCCCTACCGCTTGTATATCAGAGAGGCCAGAAGGATAGAAGGGGAGTATGTTTTTACGGAACAGGACACCTATATGGCCCCTAATTCGGTCCGCACTACACTAAAGAGCGATGCTATCGCCATTGGGGATTATGCGTTAAACTGCCACGGGGTAAGTCCCCCTGGTGAGCTATATGAAGATCTTACGGAAGGGGATTTTAACCATGTGCCCCCACCCTTCCAGATTCCCTATGGCATTACGGTGGTCAAGGGCTTTCAGAATCTTTTGGTCAGCGTGGCCGTTTCCAGCAGCCATGTGGGGTTTTCCGCATTGAGGTTGGAGCCCACCTGGAGTGCGATAGGACAAGCCACTGGATTAGCTGCCCATCTTATGTTGGAAAACAGTCTAGCGGCAGCCGATGTGCCGGTTGATCAACTTCAGCGGCTAATCCACGAGGTTGGGGGTAAAACGGTATATGTATCGGATGTGGATAATGGACACCCCTATTTCAAAGCCATCCAGTATTTGGGGACGAAAGGGTTATTCCACCAGATGTTTCCATTGGGGGATGTTAATTTAAGGCCAGCTTCCAACCTATGGAATATGCAATACCGTGAGGCTTATCCGTATCATCAAATTGATCCTGAAAAGCAAATCAATGATGAGCTGGCAAAATCTTGGATTAGGATGTTGAACCTAGATACAGAAAGTTCCGAAACGCTAGCACTACGATACAGTAAAAACATTACCAGGGGGGAGTTTATAAATTACTTGTATCAACTGTATTCCCAATAAAGGTAATTTGAACCTGTATTGAACCCGCTTTCCCCGATCAGGTAAAAGCTATCCCGCTGACGAGCGAACTTGGGAGGAAAGTGTGATTTAAAGAATTCGAGTTAAAAAAAGGATAATTTTATCCCTTGCTTCTTTTGGTTTGTTCCAACAGGGTTTCACCCAAGGTCTTTCTAAACCATACGAATCGGTACCCCCTTTAATACCGCTTTCCAGTTGCAAATTGGACTGGATTAGCCTAGGATTTGTAAATCTTTCCGAGCCTGGTGCCGAGAAATCATTACTGGGTTTCCATATCATTCAATCAAGGCTTTAAATTCGGACAAATAGAGGGATTGTAAAAAAGCCTGATCCTCTTTGGACAGGGATACCGTTTTCCGGGTATTTTGGATTGCCTGTTCAGGTGTCCGGATGCCCGGAATTACAGTAGAAACCCCTTTAAATCCAAGGATAAAGCTCAGTGCTAACTGTGCCTGGCTGATCCCATACTTTTCAGCCAGCGGCCATACCTTCTCCAGAGCATCGATGGATTTACTCAATAGGTCCGGAGGAAGCCTAAACCTGCGGTGGTCATCTGGGGCAAAGCGTGTGGCTTTTGTAAACTTCCCGGTAAGCAGCCCAAATTGGAAAGGCATTCGGACGATCCCCCCCGTACCTGACGCCTCCGCCTCCGCCACTAGGGGTAAGGCTTCCTGGTTCAGGATGTTAAGTACCAATTGAAATCCGTGTCCCAGTTGCTGGGAAAGCAAAAACGCGGCCTCCGGATGGGGATCGAAGGTGTTCAAAGAAACCCCCCAAAAGCGGATTTTGCCTTCTTTTTTTAGTTGCTCCAAAGCCTCAATGGACTCCCCATTTTCCAAGTCGGAAACTTTGGCGGTATGCAATTGGTAAAAATCAATGCACTCCCTTCTGAGCCTTTTCAAGCTGCCTTCACAGGAGGCCAAAATGTGCTTTTTGGAATAATCCATGTATATTTTATCGTCACTATTGACCCGGTGACCTACCTTGGTGGCCAGCATAACTTCCGAATCTTTGGATAATACCTCCCCAATAAGCTTCTCTGAATGCCCTAGCCCATAAAAGTCAGCTGTATCATAAAAGTTGATGCCCTGGTCCCGTGCTTTTAACAACGCCTTTTTGGAAGTGGCATCATCCACCTCTCCCCATCCGATTGGGGTATCTCCTGCCATGGCCGGCCCACCTATTGCCCAGGCCCCGAACCCGATTTCACTTACGATCAAATCTGTGTTTCCAAATTTTCTATAATTCATGTTTGAACAATTTTGAGGTAAACGAGAATCTTTCACGCAATTCTTTTGGTTGATCAAAAGTACTTGCCATGTTAAGGACAACAATTTCACAATATTAAATAAATTATTCTATTCTGGGTAAGGATTGGATAAGGGCTATTTAAGGCCAGATAGAGAAAAACACCTGCGCAAAGAGTTTTGAGAGTAGGTTAGCATCGCCTATTCCTGGAGTGCTCCTCATCGGTGATGTGGTTGTTCCCGACAAGTGTTTTGAATTTAGTAATTTA
>PXCO01000199.1 GCA_003565295.1 Cyclobacteriaceae bacterium | reverse complement strand
CGTATTGGTAATTGCATTATCCATCTTTTTCTGGTGGAGGTATTATTTTGTTTTTGCTGAAGGGGTAAAGGCAGGGAACCTCAATTATTTCGAGAAAAAAGGGTTTATGTTCAAAACCTGGGAGGGCCGCCTGGTTCAGGATGGGTTCCAAAGCCCCTCCGCAGGAGCACTGCAAAGTAACGAATTTCGCTTTAGTGCTCTAGGTGACTCTGTGGCCCTTATGCTGGAAAGGTCCGGAGGGCAATTTGTTGAGCTAAGGTATAAAGAATATCTCAACCCCATCCCATGGAGGGGAGCAAGCAAATATGTGGTGACAGAGGTACTGGAAATCGGAGAAGCTAGGGGCAAATCCATGCCTTTACAATAGCCCTTTCAACTAACTTTGGTGAATAAGGACCTAAAACGAATCATGTTTTTTTGGTGAGCCTAAATGTGTGGTTGTTTTCCGGATCGCTTCATGCGTAATAAACTCTTGGCTGTATCTTGCAACGGACGGATTAAGCCAACAATGTTGAACAATGCATATCACTCAACTTTACGCTTGTTTGAGATATTGTTTTACAATTAGAAACTATTACCACATCTGACAATCCGAAAAAATTTACCTCCTACGCCGAATCTTTTACAAAAGGGGGCAGTCTGTGCTAAATAAACTAAAAGTCCAGTGTGACGCATTAAAACACTATTCGATATCCCCAAAAAACTCCTCCAAATCCAGTTTAAAACCTTTGATCACCGTTGACTCCACCACATGGCCGGAAGTAAACAAAATGGAAGGGACATATTTACCATTGGTAAGGGTATAGATGAGCAAATCCTGGGTTTCCGCATGGATAATCCAATATTCCTGGACACCGTTCGACTCATAAAGCTCGAACTTATGCTTCAATTCGGTTTTACTATTGCCGGGAGAAAGGATTTCAACGATCAAATCCGGAGCTCCAATACAGCCTCGGTCATCCAGTTTTTCCGGATCACAAATCGCGCAGATGTCCGGCTGTACCACATTGTATATTTTTCTGTCCTCTTTTGAGGTGGTAGGAAAACGTACATCAAACGGGGCATCGTAAACTTGACAGGGTTTGTTTTCTAAAAAAACATACAGCCTAGTCAGAAGTTTTGCCGAAATACGCTGGTGAATGCGTTTAGGAGCAGCTGCGGCTTTTTTAAAAACCTTCCCTTTGATCAGTTCGACCACTTCCTCCATCTGCCAGGTCAGGTAGTCGGAATAGGAATAGTTGCCATACTCCAAATCCGGTTCATTGACTGTATCGGTTTTTTTAGCTTCCATCGTTTAAATATACTGATTTTCAGCGTTTTTAGCATCCAATTTTAAAATTGGACAACTATGTAAGCTTGAGCTGATTCATTTCAGAAAATTAAGAACAAATAAATAGGTTATGGGATATACAAAAAGTTGGTATGTATCAAAAAAAATTCACAAGTGTATTTGAATACCATACCCGCCGGATGTTCCTTAGCTGGCAGAAAATAGGTTTCTGGCAGTTGAATAGCATAATCGCTCTTACAGACTATTCAATATCCCCAAAAAACTCCTCCAAATCCAGCTTAAACCCAGAGATCACCTTCGACTCCACCACATGGCCGGAAGTAAATAAAATGGAAGGGACATATTTACCATTGGTAAGGGTATAGATGAGCAAATCCTGGGTTTCTGCATGGATAATCCAATACTCCCGGACACCGTTCGACTCATAAAGCTCGAACTTATGCTTCAATTCGGTTTTACTATTGCCGGGAGAAAGGATTTCAACGATCAAGTCCGGAGCTCCGATACAGCCTCTTTCGTCCAATTTCTCCGGATCGCAAATCACGCAGATGTCCGGCTGTACCACATTGTATATTTCTCTGTCTTCTTTTGATGAGGTAGGAAAACGCACATCGAAAGGTGCATCGTATACTTGACAGGGTTGGCCTTCCAGGAAGTAATAGAGTTTGGCAGCTAGCTTTATTGAAATACGCTGGTGAATGCGCTTTGGTGCGGCGGCAGCTTTTTTAAAAATTTTCCCTTTGATCAGTTCGACCACTTCTTCCATTTGCCAGGTTAGATAGTCGGCATAGGAATAGGTGCCGTACTCCACATCCGGTTCGTTAAAGGTGTTCTTTTTCCCAGCATCCATGGTTTAAAGAAATAGAATTTATTGTTTATCAGCTTTCAACTCAAACTCCCTGTTGGTTGAATTCTCTGCAGTTGGGAAATCTTGGGGAATGGGTACGGTAACCTCACCTGTAGCAGCCCATTCTGTCCCTCTTAGAAATGAGGTGATAAACCCGACACTTTCAATGGAGTAATCATCATGTCCCAGCGTGGTGTGGAATACCCGGCCTTTGCCATAGTCAACCACCATCAGCATTGGTTCGTGACGGTCGGTAGGTGCTTTGCCTGATACATCCTTTCCTGTGGCCAATACGGTCATATTTTCTGCAGGCCCCCGCAACTGGGCGTAGCATTCGTCCTTGGTAGTTAGCCATTCCTCTGGCATCCCTTCTGTAATGGGATGGTCTTTTACGCGCACTGTAATGGGAAAAATGTGTGCCGGCCCATGGGAGCCACAGGTTCCCGGAGAGGGATCACGGATCAGTTCACCTTCATTTGTATAGTATACATAGGGGCCATCTTTTTCATCTCGGTCACCCCAGCCTCCCAGTCCTATCATTTTATTGTATTCCAGCCAATCGGGAAATGAGTTGTTTGCGGCATGCACGGACACGAAGCCTCCACCGGAGTACATGTATTCTTCCAATGCCTTTTGGGTTTTTTCCGGCCAATTGGCCGCTTGCCAGCCAAAGTTTGAAATCACCACATCATAATTCTTGAATTCAGGGGCGAAACCCGGATCATGTTGAGGTTTTTCCAAATCTTCGGTTTCCCCAACCCCGGCCAAAGGAAGGTACTCCTTTTCCCGGTCTCCTTTCCAGGTAAGCTTGGTTCTGTAAATATCTACCTGAAAAAGCCCTGTTTCCTCCAGGTACTGCTTCATCATAATGGTAGATTTGGGCCAAACTTCATGATTATTTTGCCCGTCCACAATTAAAGCTTTTATTGGGGCATTTCGTTTCGGTTCCTTTTGAGCCTGGGTCTCTTTACCGGTTTCTAGCTTATCCTGCCAACCTGTTTTAGTGCCGGAGGCCATGCTGACAGTTAATGCCAGGAAATAAATTACGATATAGGGAAGAATTTTCATGTGTTTAAATTTTCTTTTCAGCGGCCACATAGCCTGCCCCGAACTCGTTTCGGGGGAATCTCGCCATGATAATCATCCCTCCGTGCGTCGCTTGCGTCATGCTCGATTTCATATTATTATTTCTTAATTTCTTTGGCAACCAATTTACTATTATTCTGGTAACTTGAAAAGTCAATTCTTCCCATGGGGTCATTCCGCTCACTTTGCTGCTGGAGTAATAGGTTCATCATATCCTCCTTCACACGTTGATAAGCAGGATCCTCTGAGCGATCTCTCAATTCATGTGGATCTTTTTCCATATCAAATAGCAGCAGTTTATTGAGTTTTGGATACACAATCAGTTTGTGTTTATCCGTCCTCACCATACGCTGCAGATCCAGATAACAACTATAAATTGCCGGATAGGCACTTTCCGCACCCTCCCGTATATAGGGCATCAGGCTGTTGAACACGGTGTGATCCGGTTTTTTCACCCCGGCAAGGTCCAGCATCGTGGCACTTACATCCTGCAAATACACCTGTTGAGCAAACCTTTTACCTTTGGGGATACCCGGGCCACTTATCAGCAATGGGGGCCGGACACTGTGGTCAAACATATTCTGTTTTCCCATCAGCCCGTGATGCCCTACCGCCAGGCCGTGATCAGAGGTGAAAATAATATAGGTGTTGTCCATTTTTCCAGAGGCTTCCAGGGCATCCAGGATTTTTCCAACCTGCTCATCCATATGGGTGATAATGGCATAATATTCCTGTATGTTTTTCCGAACCGCATAGGCGGTGCGGGGAAAGGGAGCCAGGGCCTCGTCCCTCAGTTTTTCACTCAAGCCAATGCTGTCTTTGTAGGGGTACATGTCCATATGGCTTGGAGGTAGGGCAATGCTTTCCACGGGATACATGTCCACAAATTCTTTGGGGGACTGCCGGGGGTCATGGGGGGCATTGAAAGCCAAGTACATCATAAATGGATTACTACTGTCCTTGGCCTGCTCCATAAAGGCCAGGGCATCATCGGCCAGCACCTCCGACCAGTGCTTCCCCCCTTTCCAAAACCCCTCAAACTTTTTGTCCCAGGGCTGCCAGGTGGTGTCTGACCTACTCTTTGGGCGGTCATAGCCTTCCGGGGTCTGATTGGGCATCCCCGGCCTTACATGTACCACATGTTGGAAGATGCTTTCCGCATCTGCTTTTACATGCCACTTTCCGGTCATATAGGTATCGTATCCTGCCTTTTCAAGCAACTGGGGCCAAAACTGTTTTTGGTCAGCCTTGTTTTGGAAATCACCTTCCTGCTGATGGGCATCCCAGACGGACAGCCCGCTGATCATCATGGCCCGGCTGGCCACACAGACCGCCCCGTTCCAGGCACCCATATTGTAGGCGTGGGTGAAAGTGGCCCCATTGTTTACCAACCTGTCCAAATTGGGCGTTTTTACCTCAGGATGGCCGAGGGCACCGATCAGGTCATAGCGTTGGTCATCTGAGAAAACAAAGAGGAAGTTGGGTTGCTGGATTGCGGCTTTTTCCTGGGCTTGGAGACACAGAGAAGTCAAAAGGCAAACTGCCAAAAATAATTTATTAATTTTACTCATGGTAAAAGGGTTTATCATCATTTACTTTTGGTAATTATTGCCACTGAGACTCTCCTGGCACAGGATTAACCACGTTTTTAATTGAGAAGAAAGGATCTCGGTAATTTCAGTGAAAGCCCCAGAAATGTCATTCAATTCCCCGGGGGCATCCCTTAAATCATACAATTCGTAGTTTTCCCCATCATCGGAGGAATACAACCTATACCGATCATCCATGATGGCCTGCTATTTTTGAAGCTTAAAAGAAATCGTGCCCTCCCGCCTCTCTGATTCATTGAGTAAAAGGGGATAAATATTCCCTTCATCCAAGGGATGAACCGGGCCTTCCTTTTCAAAACCCAAAATACCCAAAATTGCGGAAAAAAATCATTCTCGATTTTCATTTCTGAAAAAAACGAATTATATTTGTTAGTAAATACTAACTTACCAAAATGGAAATTTCTGAAAGACAACTGGAAATCATTAGGGCGGCGGGAAAAATCCTAACGGAATCAGGTTTAAGTGGACTTACCACTAAAAACTTGGCAAAAGAAATGGGTTTTTCAGAAGCTGCTATTTACCGGCATTTTGAGAGTAAAGAAGATATTATTCTTGCCCTGCTCCATTACCTTCGCACCAATATGGACGAAAGGCTAGCCCAGATCTGTCCTCCAGATGCTGCTCCTGAAGTTAAATTTGAAGCTATCTTCCATAGCCAATTTCAATTTTTCAAAGCTAATCCACATTTCGTGGTAGCAGTATTTTCTGATGGTTTGTTGGAGGAAAGTGAAAAAATAAATCAGGTCATCATGCAGCTGATGCAGGTCAAAATGAAGTATCTGATGCCCCTGATCATGCAGGGACAACAATCTGGCACATTTACGCAGGCTATTACAACAGAAGAACTCGTGCATATCGTAATGGGTTCCTTCCGCCTGCAAATGTTCAAATGGCGCATTGCCAATTTCCAGTTCGACATTATCCGTCAGGGTAAAAACATGCTTGAAGCATTGTTAACTCTAATGAAACCTTAAAAAAATTTACTTTAAAATGTTAGTAAATACTCACATACTTAAATTAGCATTGGTCATACTGACGCTGTTCAGTATCCAGACTCAAGCTCAGGTAAAAACATGGACGTTGCAGGAATGCCTAGATACGGCTTTGGTGCAAAACAAAAACATTCAAATGGCCAAAAACCAGGGTGAGATCGCCCTGCTTAAAAACAGGGAAGCCAAGGCTCAACTCCTCCCGAAGCTCTTTCTTCAGGGAGATTACCGATATTTTACTGAACTCCCTTTCCAATTGATGCCACAATCTGCATTCGGTGGGCCTGAAGGTGTTTTCAGGGAAATCCAATTTGGCGTGCCGCATAACATCAGTGCAAACCTGACCTTCAAAATGCCGCTCTATGACGCACAGGTGATGGGCGGGATCAAAGCTTCCGAAACCTACCAGGAACTGACCTTTTTACAGGAAGGAAAAACCAAAGAGCAGGTTTACCTGGAAGTTTCCAACCTCTATTATAATGCCCAGATTTTAAAAAATAAGCTGGCATTCATTCAGAAAAACCTCACCAACAGCCGGAAACTTGAAAAAAACACCCGTCTGCTTTACGAACAGACCCTTGCGCAGCGCACAGACTGGGACAAGGTGCTCCTCCAAAACCAACAACTCGAAAGTGCAGTTCTTCAGGCCGAAAGTCAGTACGAGACAGTCCTGAAGGCACTCAAATTTGTCATGGGATTGCCTCTAAATGGCAAAATGGATATTCCTCTAACCATTGGATCAAATGAATCCGAGGTTTGGACTACAGAAAAAACATTGGATGAATTGATACAGGAGAAGCAACAGCAAATCAGCCAACAGGAACTGACCACTCTTAGAAACAGCAGAATCCCAAGCCTTGCCCTTTATGGAAATTATGGCCGAACCGGATTTGGCTTTACCGGTAACCCGGAATCCTTCCTGAATTTCTATCCCGTGAGTTTTATAGGCCTCCAACTGAACGTGCCGGTTTTTAACGGCACAGTTACAAATAAGAAAATCAGCCAGAAAAAAATAGATCTTCAAAACAACCAACTACAGCAGGAACTGATCATCCAGCAGACTGACATGTTGCACCAAAATGCGCTACTGCAGCGTCAAGTAGCCAAAAGCCAATTGCAGACCAGCCAGCAACAAATCCAATTGGCGGAATCCGTTTACCAAAGAACCCTCCTCCAGCAGCAGGAAGGTTTGGCCAGTCTGACCGAAGTCTTATTGGCCGATAATGCCCTGAGAGATGCCCAGCAACTTTACCTCAATGCGATGGTAGAGTACCTCAAAGCAAATCTTGACATCAAAAAAACCAGTGGAAACCTCTTGAATTGATATTGAAATGAAAAAGATCCTATATATCCTGATCCCTTTGGCGCTTGTGGGCCTGATGGTAGCCAAACTGCTTACCAACAAGCAAATCGCAGAAGAGCGTGTTTACCATTATGACAGGGAACAGCCTGTACAAGTCACCGCGCTACAGGTCTCTCAAACCAAAATTAAGCCTGAATACAGCTTCACGGGAACCTTTGAACCAAATAGGGAAAGTAAACTCAGTGCAGAAATCCAAGGCAAAGTCAACCTTGTCTTGGTAGAATCAGGTTCCACTGTCAGAAAAGGCCAAGTCCTTGTCCAGCTCGACGATGCCCTGCTGAAATGGCAGCTCAAAGCAGCCGAAGTTCAGGTCAAAGGCTTGGAAGCCGATCTGAAACGCTTTCGGATCTTGGTAGAAAATGATGCCGTTCAGGGCATTCAACTGGAAAAAACCGAGTTGGCGCTGGAAACGGCCAAAGTTCAGGTCAGTACCCTCAAGGAACAAATCAGCAAAAGCCAAATTCGCGCTCCATTCGATGGTGTAGTGACGGCCAAGCTTACCGAGGAAGGGGATTTTGCGGCTCCCGGAAAGCCCCTTTTGCAGCTTACAGATATTGCTCAGGTCAAATTGGGCATTCAGGTACCGGAACGGGATCTCCAACTATTTGAACTGGGTAAAAACTACGCGGTGAGCATCCCCTCACTTCCAATAGAAACTACAGGAAAGGTCCATATGATCGGGAGCCGTGGCAATCCCGCCAATAGTTTCCCGGTCGAAATCATCGTTCCCAACCTTTCCAAACAGGAAATCAAAGCAGGCATGTTCGGTCACTTGACCTTAACAACCGATACTGGTATTACCGGAGTATTGATCCCTTCAACGGCAATTGTTGGCTCGGACTTAAAGCCACAGGTTTATGTAGTCAAAGACGGCAAGGCCCGCATCCAAGGGATTCAAATTGAAAAAAGAATCCAGGATCAGGTACTTGTCCGCACCGGACTCCAAGAAAAAGATATGATCATCATTGGAGGACTGATCAATGTATTTGAAGGCGCTTCTGTCATCACCAACCTTTAATCCGAAAGCCATGAACATTACCTCCATAGCAATCAATAGGCCTTCGCTGATCATTGTACTATTCAGTGTTTTTATACTGCTTGGCTATATCGGATTTACCAACTTGTCCTACGAGTTGATGCCGGACTTTAATCAGCCCGTAGTGGTGATCAAAACGGTCTATCCAGGGGCTGAACCCGAAGAAGTGGAAAGTTCTGTTTCCCAAAAAATTGAAGATGCGCTTTCCAACCTGGAAGGGGTGGATTATCTGGTCACCAAATCCCTACCCAACGCCTCAGTAGTTATTGCCAACATGAGATATGGTGTTGATTTGGATCAGGCCATGTTGGATGCACAGCGGTACATTGACAACATTCGGAAAGAGCTGCCCGATCAGGTATTGTCCCCGGAAATGAGCAAAGTCTCTCCCAATGATCTGCCCATCATGTCCATTACGGCTACCAGTAACCTGAGCAGCACGGCATTTTACCAAAACCTGATAGACGAATACCTTCCACAAATCCAACAGATCAAGGGAGTAGCCGAAATCACCGTTTTGGGAGGAGAAAAGCGGGAAGTACAGGTCAAAGTGGATCAGGAAAAACTGCGTCAGTACAAAGTATCCCTCAGCCAGGTAGTTGAGGCCATCAACCGCTCAGGTTTGGACATTCCGACAGGATTTGTTCAGACGGATAAAGAACAGAGTGCTGTTAGGCTGATAGGTAAATTCAAAACCCTGGAAGACATCCAACAAGTACAGGTAGCGATGCCTGTGCCCGGAAGTCCTGTTTATGTACGTGATTTGGCCATTGTAAAAGACGGTATCAAAGAGATTACCTCTGTCAGCAGATATAACGGTCAGGAAGGCATAGGCCTAATGCTCAAAAAGCAGGGTGATGCCAATGCAGTAGATGTCTCACGCGCTGTGCGTGAAAAATTGTCGCAACTCGAAAAACAACATGCTGCCGATGGGGTAAACTTTATCCTGGCAGATGACAGTACAGACAATACCATCGCTGCGGTCAACTCCGTGGTTTTTGACCTGATACTTGCCGTAATTCTGGTATCGCTGGTAATGCTGCTGTTTTTGAGAAGTTTCAGAAACTCTCTGATCGTGCTTGTGGCTATTCCAACTTCCTTGGTCACCGCATTTGCCGTGATGTGGATCTTAGGATATACCCTCAATTTGATGACCTTACTGGCCATGTCTTTGATCATCGGTATTTTGGTGGATGATGCTACAGTGGTCTTGGAAAATATCCAAAGACACTTGGACATGGGCAAAGAAAAGCGATCAGCAGCCATGGAAGGAAGAATGGAAATTGGCTTTTCGGCCCTTTCCATCACCTTGGTCGATGTGGTGGTCTTTTTGCCTATCCTCTTCCTGCAAGTCTTTGTGGCCGACATGTTGAAACAATTCTCTGTCGTCGTCATTACCTCCACCATGACAAGTTTATTGGTCGGCTTTACGCTGACTCCCTGGATGGCTTCGCGGATTGGTAAGTCAGACGACCTACAGCCAACCCATGCCATTAACCGGTTTTTGATCTGGTTTGAAGTGCAGCTGGACCGGTTCATAGCCTGGTATGGCAGACAATTGGCCTGGGTGCTGGATCATAAACTGGCTTTTGCTGGAATCGTTATCGCCCTATTTGTCATGACTGGCCTGATCTTAAAACAGGGAATTATCGGCAAGGAGCTGATAGCAACTGGAGATCAGGGGAAATACAGGATGTATCTGGAATATGACAAGTCTACCAGCATCAAGGAAAACAACATCCGGACGTTGGAGGTCGAACAATTTTTGCTGCAACAGCCTGAAGTCGCCACCGTCTTCAGCAATGTGGGCGGTCCTTCCACTGGCATCGGAAGTTTGGGTGTGGGATCAGCTTATAAGTCAGAATTGACCGTGCAGTTAAAAGATGCCAAAGAAAGGGCTAAGATTCCGACAGAAACCTACATGAAAAATGTCCGGGAAGAACTCAAAAAAGAGTTTCCCGGAGCCAGCTATGCCATGTCTGCCTTGGGATTGGTTCCTAGATCAGCTCCTATAGAACTGACCTTGAGCGGTCCTGACCAGGAAAGGGTGATGGCTGAAGCCAAAAAATTAAAAACAGTCATCGAAAATATCCCTGGAGCAGACTTTGTCAAATTATCTGTCGAGGAAGGCAGTCAGGAGTTCCAGGTTATTCCCGATCAGGACAAATTACAACGGCTTGGGATGACCAATGCTTACGTGGGATTAAACCTTCGTCATGCCTTAAGCGGGAATGATGATGCAACCCTTAGCCAAGGAGGAACCGAGTATCCTGTCCGTGTACAATTGGACAATTTCAACCGCCAAAATTATGATGATATTCAAAGGCTGCTATTGGTCAATCCAATGGGAATGCCGATTTCCTTAGCCCAGGTGGCTGATATCGTACAGGACAAGTCCCCTTCCCTCTTGGAAAGAAAAGACAGACAGCCTGCTGTCACCATTACGGCAGATGCTTTAGGCAGACCTTCTGGAACTGTGGCCGATGAAGTAGTGGCCTACTTCAAGGAGAATCCTCTACCAGAAGATATCAGCTATGTCTGGGGTTCCGATATCAAAAGGCAGAATGACAGTTTCGGTGCTTTGGGATCAGTTTTATTGATTTCCTTCTTATTGATTTACCTGATCATGGTAGCCCTTTACGATAGCTTTGTATATCCCTTTGTGGTCTTATTCTCTATCCCTGTAGCAGTCATTGGAGCATTCCTGGCCCTTAATCTTTCCATGAACAACCTCAGTTTGTTTGCATTGCTTGGATTGATTATGCTGATGGGCTTGGTGACCAAAAACGCCATCCTGATTGTGGATTTCACCAATCAATTGCGGGAAAAAGGGCTGAATGTCCGGGATGCCTTAATGGAAGCCGGCAAAGGCAGGATGCGTCCAATTTTAATGACCACCCTGTCTATGGTCTTTGGGATGCTGCCTATAGCCCTCGCTGCGGGGACTGCCTCTGAATGGAAAAACGGCTTGGCATGGGTCATTATTGGGGGGCTTGTTTCCTCTTTGATACTCACCGTTTATTTGGTGCCGGTAGTGTATGAAACCATGGAAAAGCTTCGCGGAAAATTGGGTAGAAAAACTAAAAAAGTAGAAGTAGAAGAAGTGATCACTTAACTCTATGGGGGATAAAATGACCTTTTGGGGGTTTAGAAACCCCCAAAGGTCATGCAGGTTCTCTCAGGTTTCGATAAATATATTGCCAATTTCTGCAATGCGACAACACTTATTTTTTCAGCAGACTGACTATTTGATAATGAATCCCAAAAACCCCATAGATTTGCTCAATCAAGTGACAAAAGTCATGAAAATGCTCATATAGAAGTAGTTTCTTTGACAATAAAAAAAACCCAACAATCACAACCTACAGCCATGCTCAAAATCAGAAAAAATATCGCCATCAGTGATTCCGGTTTTGTATTTGATCCCTTGTCCGGTGAGTCCTTCTCCCTGAACCCCATCGGAATGGAAATTCTTCATTTGGTCAAAAACGGACAGTCATTTGAATATGTCTCTAAGCATATTTTAAATAAATACGAGGTGGATGCAGAAACATTTGAGAGGTATTTCTACGATTTCATTTCCACCTTGAAGCTATTCAACCTGACTGAACCTGACTGAGATGCAAAAGCTAACCATTGGCCTATCCGGCCTCAACAATATAGACAGTCCAGGTCCAGGAATCCCCGTGATCCGTGGTATTCGTGACTCGAAAATTTTGGACGCCAGGATTGTTGGTTTGGCTTATGAAAATCTGGAGCCGGGGGCCTATATGCATAAATTGGTAGACAAAACCTACAAGGTCCCCTACCCTTCGGATGGAGTTGAGCCTCTACTTGAGCGCTTGAGGTACATTCACGAAAAGGAACATATTGATGTCCTGATTCCCAATTTTGATTCGGAGCTCTTCACTTATATGAAATCTGAAAAAACCCTCGAGGAAATGGGTATTAAGACCTTCTTACCAACACTCAATCAGTTTGAAGAAAGACATAAATCCAACCTTCCCGAGTATGGCAAAAAATATGGAGTTAAGGTTCCCTACAGTGAACCCATCGCAAGTTTCCGGGATTTTGTTCAGCACCGCGACAAATTTGAGTTCCCAGTAGTAGTCAAAGGAAAGTTTTATGATGCCTACATCGCCTTTGACATGGACCAATTGGCTATGTTCTTCAATAAAATCACTGCCAAATGGGGACTTCCCGTTGTGATCCAAGAATTTGTGAAAGGGACAGAGGTCAATGTCATAGCACTTGGAGATGGCAAGGGCAATACAATAGGGGCTGTCCCCATGCGCAAAACCTACATTACAGACAAAGGAAAAGCTTGGGGAGGAATTACTTTGGAAGATCCTTCCATGATTGAGCTGACTGATAAAATCATCTCCCAAACCCAATGGCGTGGTGGTATGGAGCTGGAATTGATCCGGACGACAAATAATGAATTCTCCCTGATTGAAATCAATCCCAGATTACCTGCCTGGGTGTATTTGGCCGTAGCAGCGGGACAAAACCTTCCTGAAGCACTGGTAAGATTGGCCATGGGAGAAGATGTACAGCCCTTCAAAGGATATGATATCGGTAAAATTTTTATCCGGTATTCTTACGATTTGATCACAGACTTACATGAATTTGAACAATTGGCCACCAAAGGTGAGCTCTGACATAAAATCCCTTAAGCCATGGAAAAGTTAACTTTTGAAAGACCCATCATCCAAAGACTCAATGCCGGTTTGCCCAGCAAATACGGCATGGCGAGAAAACTGGATCCCATATCCCATATTGACGAGGTGTCCGTAAGATCGCTGATCAATGAATTCGGTTCTCCACTTTTCGTCCTATCAGAAGCTACCATTCGCCGGACTTACAAAGAAGCTTACAGAGCCTTTAGCTCAAGATATCCAAATGTGCAGTTTGCCTGGTCCTATAAAACCAACTACCTTAATGCTGTCTGCAACATTTACCATCAGGAAGGTGCCTGGGCGGAGGTGGTCTCAGGTTTTGAATACGACAAAGCCTTGGCCAATGGCGTTCCCGGGGAATTGATCATTTTCAACGGGCCTGACAAAAGTGAAGCATACCTCCGCAAAGCCATTCGAAACAGCTCATTGATCCATATAGACCATTTCGATGAACTTTATGAAATCATCCATCTTTCTAAGGAAATGAAAGAAAGACCCAAAGTCGCTATCCGTGTCAATATGGATGTGGGCGTATACCCTAAATGGGACAGGTTTGGGTTCAATTTTGAAAACGGGGAAGCATGGGATGCGCTAAACCGCATCATGGCAGCCAAAAACCTCGACCTGATCGGTCTTCATACACATATCGGAACATACATGATGACCACGGAGGCATATCGGATTGCAGCCTCCAAATTAGCTCAGCTCGCCGTCAGTCTGGCAAGTAAACATGACCATGCGTTGCAATACATAGATTTAGGAGGAGGCTTTGCTTCCAAAAACACACTTCGCGGTGCTTACTATCCCGGTTCAGATACTACTCCATCCTTCGATGATTATGCAGAGGCCATTACCTCTGCATTGATGCGCTCAGAAATCAAACCTGACCAACTGCCCATGCTGATCCTTGAGAACGGAAGGGCGCTGATAGATGAAGCCGGTTATCTGGCAGGAACTGTCATTGCCAATAAAAGACTTTCTGACGGAAGAAGGGCTACCATCATTGATGCGGGAGTCAACCTTCTCTTTACCGCCTTTTGGTATGAACATGACATCCGGCCGATCGAGCCTATTTCTGAACAGACAGAGGACACCACCATTTATGGGCCGCTATGTATGAACATTGATGTCATCCGGGGCAATGTGATGTTTCCTCTGTTGAAAAAAGGAGACCATTATGTCATTCGACGTGTCGGGGCCTACAACAATACCCAGTGGCTCCAATTCATCAATATGCGTCCAAACATCATTCTCCTGGACAAGGATGGCAAACCACACCTGATCAGAAAACAAGAAACCTTAGAGACCATCAATGCCCAGGAAAATACACCCGAGCATCTCAGAGGCTTCAACCTTTAAAAGGACAAGCTCATTCATGAGAAAGCTCGATTGGTTTAAACACGCTCTGTTCAATAGTTATGCACAGGTTTTCTTTTCCAACAACAAATGGTTTGGAATCATCCTGTTGCTATTGACTTTTGTGGATTTCTACGTGGGACTTTATGGACTTATATCCGTATCCACTGCACTCCTGACAGCGTATTTCATTGGACTCAATGAATTCAATATCCGACAGGGGTACTATGGTTTTAACGCCCTGCTTGTGGGAGTGGGTTTGGCAATTTACTTTGAACCTGGCCCCCTATTGCTTTTCTTGATAGTGATTTCAGGTGTTTTGACACTCTTCGTTTCATTGGCTTTTGAAGGGATCCTGGGGAAATACGGCCTGCCATATTTGAGCTTGCCTTTTATTTCAGTCTTTTGGCTACTTCGATTGGCATCCCGGCAGTTTTCATCCCTGGGATTGAGCGAAAGAGGCATTTATGTTCTCAATGAACTTTACCTCTTGGGAGGTAACAAACTGGTAACCATGTATGAGTGGTGGAATCATATCCCATTTCCTTCTTCTTTGAAAACCTACTTCTTATCCTTAGGTGCCATTTTCTTCCAGCAAAATGTCTTCGCCGGGGTCTTTGCCGCTGTTGGCTTACTGATCTATTCCAGGATAGGGTTTACCCTTTCTTTGATAGGGTTCTACATAGCTTACCTCTTCTATCTATTACTGGGAACACCCTTTTCGGAAATCTCTTACAGTTATATCGGGTTCAATTATATCCTTACCGGAATATCCTTGGGTGGTTTCTTCATAATTCCCAACAAAAGCTCTTACTTCAGCCTTTTGGTAATTATACCTATGGTTACAGTGCTGAGTATTTCTTTGCAGGAAATATTAAACCTTTTCTATTTGCCGGTCCATTCTTTGCCCTTCAACCTTGCGGTGTTGACCATTTTGTATGGATTGAAGTTTAGGGTGGACAACAGGCTTGGATTAAGCACTATTTTTTGGCAACAAAACTCCCCAGAAAAAAACCTGTACCAGTTCAGCAATTTTATGGAACGTTTCGGTAAGGACAGTCCCATACCCATTTATCTTCCATTTTTTGGTGAATGGACAGTTACCCAAGGACATAATGGGCCCTATACCCACAAGGACGACTGGAGACATGCCTGGGATTTTGAAATAAAAGATGAAGATGGCAAAACCTACAAGAATGATGGGGACTACGCTTCCGACTATTACTGTTATGACAAAAATATTTTGGCACCGGCAGACGGAATAGTCGAAGAAGTGGTCAACAATATTGAGGATAATCCTATTGGAACTAGAAATCTGGAAAACAACTGGGGGAATACAATCATCATCAGGCATGCCGATTTTCTATACAGCAAATTAAGTCACCTCAAAAAAGAAAGTATTGTGCCTAAAAAAGGGGACAAAGTAGCTAAGGGAAACATCATCGCCAGATTGGGCAACTCGGGTAATTCCCCCTATCCCCACCTACACTTCCAATTGCAAGCCACTCCATATCTGGGTTCCAAAACCTTAGATTATCCGATTTCAGATGTGTGGATGCATTTGCAAGGAAAAGATGCTCTTTTATCAGTTGCAAATCCACCAATGGGTGCATTAGTTTCCTCGCTTTCACAACATAGCAGTCTAAAAAAAGCATTTTCGTTTGTACCCGGAGACGAGCTAAAATTCAAGAGCCATGATGGACAGGATATCACTTGGCTGGTAAAAAGAAATTACCTGCTTAATAGATACCTGGAATGCGAAAAATCTGGGG
Source organism: Cyclobacteriaceae bacterium (assembly GCA_003565295.1). GTDB lineage: Bacteria > Bacteroidota > Bacteroidia > Cytophagales > Cyclobacteriaceae > Pleomorphovibrio. The sequence continues at coordinate 17,992 of PXCO01000199.1, read as the reverse complement.
CAAAAGCCTATTTCAAATTGGACGAAGCCATGCTGCATTTCACCCATTTTGATGGAGATAGAAAATCAATATTGTACCATTTCTATTTGTCGGCATTTAAAATCAGTTTTGGTTTTACCAATGGACTGGAAATCATAGACAGCTATCCTTTGCACATGCTGTTCAATCCCAAGAAAATATTCCTTCAGGATTTCATTGCTCCATTTTACCAATACCTGAAAGGGGAATACAAGTTGCGCTATCCTGATAAAGGGAAGGGGCTGTGGCTAAAGCCCATTGAATTAAAAGGAGAAGTCCGAAGAAGTTCCTTTGGCAGGACCTTAGAGGCTTCCGCTTTTGAGTTTTTGATCGACAATACTGGAATCAAAAGGTTTCAATTTCAATCCAAACATTCAAAAAATGGATCATCATGGATAGAGGCATCATAGCCATTGGCATCATCCTGATGCTTACCTGGCCCGATATCATAAATGCCCAGCACCAAAAAAGCCTGTCCGAAGTAGATAGTCTTACTTATAAGCTATACCAACAAAAAAACTGGGACGGACTGATTGCTGAAGGCAACAGAGCCTTAGATCAAGGCATGGATTATTACTACCTTAGGGTAAGATTGGGAATTGCTTATTATGAAAAGCAGAATTACCCTTTGGCTATGAGGAATTTTGATAAGGCCTTAGGAATGAATGATACAGAGGACTATGTCAAAGCCTATCTTTATTATGCCTATCTGTTTTCCGGAAGACAAGCGGAGGCCAAGGTCTTGGCCTCCGGCTTCCCTTATTCGCTCAGAACAAAAACCAATACTGAACAATGGAGTTTCGTTGAAAACATTGACCTGGCTTATAATTACACCGGGATAAATGATCCCTCAATCCTGGATAACTTTACGGCAGAAATTCCCTTGGATAGAAATGGAGCACAATTCATTCCCCGACAACATCACTATTTCTTCCTTGGACTGCAACACCACATTTCCCCAAGGTTGTCCTTTTACCATGGCTATTCTAACCTACAGGTAAGTCATCTCAGGTACATTCAGGCCTCTAATGAAGCAATAACCGAAAGTGATTTCCCGTCCAGACTGAATCAATATTATGCTGCGGCCAATCTATTGGTTGCCAAAGGGCTAACTTTATCAGGAGGTATTCATTTTATCAATTCAAGTTATGATGCAATATCACAAGTCGTCATTGGCTCCCCGGGAAGACCGACTCTTCGCTCTGTAGCTTCACGAGTCAACAACAATGATTTGGTAGCTTTTGCCTCTCTTTACAAAAGGTTTGATTTCTTCACATTGGGTGCCAGTTATTATAGAGGAACTGTTGCTGATTTGATTCAGAATCAAACCGATTTCAGGTTGATCATTTATCCATTAGGTAATCTCAATCTTTATACCACCACCACTGCCTCCTACCAAAATCAAGACCTTAGGGATGGAAATATCACCAACAGAATTCTCGTCGATCAACAGATTGGCGCAAAAGTCAATGGTTGGCTTTGGACAGAAGCTTATGGGACCTTTGGAGAAATGGACAATTTCTTCCTCAAAGACGGGCTTGTCATCTTCAACCGCATGGATCTTGTCAAACAAAGGATGGGCGGAAAATTGATATTCATTCCTGCCCCAAAATGGTCATTGACATTGGATTACACAAACATGAGTAATCAAAGCCAGTTTATACAGGCTCCTTTCACTGGAGAAGACTTCAATCAAAAGAAATATCAAATTCATTCCATAACCGCGGTATCATCATGGAAATTTTAATCCCAACTTTATTTCATTTCGCAAGATTTAAACAGATCCTGTTTAAGCCGTTGAAATATGCCTTATTGGTCATTGCCTTTTTGCTGGTAGGTCAGACTATGGCACAAGAGAAAATCATCAATGCCTTCAAGCAGAGTTATGACCTGGAAAAAACAGGTGACTTCAAAGCCGCAGCAGACCGGTTAAAGACGGTATACCAAGCTGATGGCTACGAAATCAATCTACGCATGGGTTGGCTCAGCTTTCAGAGGGGGCAGTTGAAAGAATCCATTGACTATTATCAGAAAGCGGTGAATCTCAAGCCTTATGCCATAGAACCCAAGCTGGGACTTGTTTTGCCCCTTTCCAGACAGGGAGAATGGAACAAGATCATTCAAATTTATCAGAAAATCCTGCAAACCGACCCACAAAATTCGTTGGTCAATTACCGGTTGGGGCTGATTTATTATAATCAGGGCAATTATGATAAAGCAGATCCTTACATCGAAAAAGTGGTTAACCTCTATCCATTTGATTATGATGGCTTGCTCTTACTGGCCTGGAACAAATTAAGCCTTCAGCAGAACAGGGAGTCTAAAGTGTTGTTTCAAAAAGTCCTGATGAACAATCCAGGAGATGAGTCTGCCCTGGAAGGACTGAAATTGATTAAATAATGTTTTCACCTATCATTTTACAACATGAATGCTTGATACAATCTAAAGACTCGAAGCAGATTTAGCATTCATTTAAACGGTTCAGAGGGTATAAACACCCCCTGAACCTTTTTCTTTAAATAACCTCAATATAGTAAAACACCAAAAACATTAGTACAAGGTTGATTACTGCCCTGAATAAAGCAAAAAATCGGTTTCTGGGTATATTGATATCCCATTTTTCGCTTTCAATTTCGTAAAAGAGCTTCCCTATCAAAGCTAGGTTTACAATTAACAAGAAAGCCAAGATATATCCAACAAAAAAGGGCCAAGCTAAGTGTACCATTAAACCATAGAGCACATACAGCAGCATCGTGATCACACTGGTGTTGTTCTGAAGTTCCTTAGGACTTTTTAATGCTAAATTTCCAGGTTCCATAATAACAATTTGTGAAATCGATTATCATAATTCCAACACCAACCCATCCTAGCACTAGTTCTACAAGTTGAGAATCATCCCAATGATAGAGCTCTTTTTTTTCAGAATCAGTTAAATACAATGTTCCACCAGATTCTTCTAAAGCATTAATTATTTTTGAATGAAGAATCTTTCCATTCATTAACAAAGGGTCAAGGGTTTGCTTAACAGAATTTTCGAAGAACTTAGGGTCAATTCTATGATTAACCATTAACTTGTTTAATTCAATAAGGCTTTTTGTGATATCGATAATAACTTTATTTATTGAATAGGTATATATTTACATTATTTCATCAATAAATTTGAATATTTTATTTTAAATTTCCAAATTTTTTTTGAAAATTTTATGTTATAAAATGCTACTTTCGTCTTGAAATGAATCTAGTTAAATAACAAGAATACAAATGAAAGTCCAAATTAAGAGTCCATCATTGGACTTCCCCGTTTTTTAGGCATCTATACCAAACGAAAATATGAGGAAAAACAAGAATATATTAGTTTATCCTAACTCATTATTTTTGCACAACTGCTTTCATTTAACTCGAAAGTAAAATGGATTCGATTGAATTAATGCAATTGGGATGGTGTTTTTTATTTTTTTAGGCCGTTAATCATAATAGCTTTTGGCAGGCTAGCCTGATCGTTGTGAAACCTTGATTCGAAGCCGGCTGGTAAAATGACAACCTTTAATCCTCTTCCAAATGAGATACTTTTGTCTTGTATAATTTCGTGAGTTTTCAGAAAATCGTTAAATTATCTGTCTGTAACCTGTTAAATTGAGGCGGTATACCATTTGCGGATTATTGAAAATGGCAACTCCCCAAAATCAACCCCATTTTGTGTTTGTCCGGGGCTGGCCACGAAAGGCTTAGTTTATTCTCATTAAAGTAAGCTCCGGTTTCACGAAAATATGTGGACAATGGGTTCATTACCTCAAAAACAAAACCCGATGGCTTCAAGAAGAAAATTCATCAAAAACACCATTACAGGAAGCGGGGCACTGGCTGTTTCCTTGTTTCCCCCATTTTATATTCAGCCTGCCAAACCCAAACTTTCGGAAGAGATCTTGGGCCATGGGGATTTTCGCTACAGGCTGGAACCGGGCTGGGGTGATTTGGATCGCAACAGATATCCGGTAAACAACTGTCACGAAATGGTCAGGGACAGCATGGGAAGGCTATTTATGCTTACCGATCATCCCCGTAACAATATCCTTATCTATGATCCCTCTGGCAAACTTATGGATAATTGGACCCTATCCTTGCCAGGTGCGCATGGACTGAGCATTGCCGAAGAGGGGGAAACCGAATTCCTGTACATAACTGATCCCGGTCTAGGAAGGGTGTTGAAGTGCACATTGAAAGGGGAGATTGTCATGGAACTGGAACACCCCACAAAAATGGGTGCCTATGATGAGAAAGCCGCTTACAGGCCTACAGAAACTGCCATTGGACCAAACGGGGATATTTATGTGGCAGATGGGTACGGTTCCCAGTTCATCCTGCAATATGATAGACAGGGGAATTTTATCCGGAAATTTGGCGGGGACAGTTTTCTGCAACCGGATAAATTCAAACAGGCGCACGGGGTTGCCCTGGACAATAGGAATCCTCAAAACCCCACGTTGTTATGTTCGGCGCGGATTAAAAATTCATTCAAACGCTTCAGCTTGGACGGGACTTACCTGGAAGATTACTATTTGCCCGGTGCATTTATCAGCAGGCCGGTAATGGATGGGGAGAATCTGTATTCCGGCGTATGCTTTGGCATGAAGGAAGGGAATTACAACATGCATCTCAACAAAGGTTTCGTCACCATCCTGGACAAAGATCACAAAGTGGTCTCCAACCCGGGAGGCAAAGAACCCATTTATAAGGAGGGGAAACTGCAACTGATGCTGCAGGACAAGCCTATATTCAAACATTGCCATGATGTATGCCTGGACAGAGACAAAAACCTCTATGTCTGCCAATGGAATGCGGGAGGGGTGTATCCTTATAAGTTGCATAGGGTTTAACCCATCCATCCAGCTTTTACAGGAGATAGAATGAAACATTAAAATGGGTGTATATCCCTCCAGCCAATTTTACAAAGGAAGCAAAAGCTATTATTCCCCTAACTACTATAACGTTTGGGCGGCAAGGGCATTAAAAAGAGCTCTGGAACCAAACCACAGAGAGCGTCTTGAACGAGGCATAAAAATTTAGGGAATTGGTGGTACAGAAGGATAAATAGCAAAAAATCGCCAACAACAACCAGCCACTTTTGAACCAACGTCTATTGAAAATAAAAATAGCCCTGAATATTTATTCCAGGGCTAATTTGTACTTTTTATTTTTTGTGGGTTTAAGTGTATGTGTTTATTGAGTATGAATATGCCCCACCGAATGATCAAAACAATGACCAATGAGAACATTATCCCTGAAAAGATCAGAAGGCTAATCAGGGAAAAGTAAAACCTCCACTACTGTTCGGTGCCGTAAAATTGAACATGATTTAGGAGGTTAGTAAAAATGGTGTAATCCCTTATAGTTCCTAAAATAGCAACCATAAAAATTATAAGATTTTACCATTTTTTAGCCACCCTTTTCTTTCACTTTTTCATAAATGTGGTGAAAAATGGACATCAGTAAGAGTGAAACAAATAAACTCAGTTTAACGATAAAACTAATCAAGACCAAGGCAAACCTCCACTCCTGATCGGTACCAATAAATCGCAAATGTTCAAAGAAAATGGACCCGGATTTTAAACATTCAAATAGGATTATCAACAATCCAATAAATTTGAAGTATTTAAAATATTTGTGTGTTATAATTTCATCCATTAGTATGAATTTAATTGCAGTATAGAGCATAACCTTCAAGACCTGTCCCTACACCGTTCAATATTCCGCCTGCCGAACAACCAATAATTGCCCCAACCGCAGCTCCTTTTATACCTCCTACTGCACCAATCGTAGCTCCGACAATTCCGACTCCTGCACAACCTATAACAGCACCAGATATTGCCCTGCCAGCAGTACCCGCCACACACCTTCCCCAACATGTCCACCATCCATCACAGCCCAAAATCACAATATTTCCTTGATTCAAGTTAAGATTGTTCCTGTAACCCATCCAATTTACAAAAGAATCCATAAACATCATATTGTCCACCAAAATTTGTCTTTCATCGTTAGGCATGTCGGCGCGGCGCACCTCTGAAATGGCGGTAGTTAAACTCGCGCTATAGCCACCACTGCTATTGTAGGATGTGGGACTGGCAATCAACCTGGAATAGTTGCGTGGCAAGCCCCAGTTTGCTATAAAAAATTTAAAAAATGTCTATTAAATTAACATTTCAAGAGAATTAATGTACTGAAAATAAAATTAATAGTCAATAGTTAACATACTTTTATTAACACCCCCCAATTAAGTTTGGGCGTTGCAAGAGCAAAACGTAGCCGCTGTAATCTCTAACCTTTGGGATGAACAACATGTGAATGAAAACCTTTCCATATCAGGTTGACATTTGGTTTCTCACAGCCCTTCCCTGAGCTTTTTCAGGGGGTCGCAACTAATCGCGCAGCGGCCGCTGTGTGATATAATTAGTTGTCATTGTAGTTTAATATTGAGCGCTTTACCAGTAAATTATTAGATTTTAGGTGATATGTCAATGGTAGTCAAATATTTAAAAGAAAATCAATGAGAACGAATTCTATGGATATAGGTATTCCCTGTCAGTTCTTTAGCTCCTTGGACATTTAGAGGATTTTTACCACTTTTACATCATGGAACAATTTTCATCCCTTATTGTAATTGATCCGAATATCCGTTTCGGGAAACCCTGTATTAAAGGTACGCGTATCGCGGTTGTTGATATTCTTCAATGGCTTGCCTCCGGTATGAGTAATGCTGAAATCCTTGAGGATTTTCCGGTATTGAAAGAAGAACATATCCTTGCGGCACTTGCATTTGCAGCCAATCGAGAGGCTTTCATTAAAATTGTGGCCGCATAGCATGAAACTGCTTTTGGATGCCAATATGTCATGGCGTTTATCAAACAAACTCGTGCCCCATTTTGAGGATTGCTTCCACGTGGATAGCATAGGCCTACCCGTACCCGCCAAAGATATTGACATTTGGAATCATGCGTTGGATAACGACCTGATTATCGTCAGCAATGATATTGACTTTCTTAATCTTGCAAATATAAAAGGGTTTCCTCCAAAAGTGGTCTTGTTAAGAACAGGTAATCAAAGCAATGTTTTTTTGGAGCAATTGCTGATCAAGCACAAAAAGGATATTGAAGAACTGTTTCGTTCAACGGAGTATGGTTTCCTTGAAATCGTTTGATTTTTGGTTTCTTTCAGTTTCATGCCTTGGTTTTATACTAAGATAAGAATAGGGATAAATTACCATACTTTGGAATGGCAGAAAACCCATTTACAAGGAGGTGAAATTTCAACTGATGCCACAGGACAAACCCACATTCAAACATTGCCATGATGTCTGCCTGGATAGGGACAAAAATCTTTATGTCTGCCAGTGGAATGCGGGAGGGGTCTATCCTTATAAGCTGCATAGGGTATAACCGGCCTTCCCATTTGTAGAGGACATTGAGGAGATAGAATGAAATATTAAAATGAGGGTATTTTAATGTTAAAATAATCAGCACGGGTAATGGGGAGATCATGACTGTCTTGTCCTAGTAAATAAAACCCAATTGGCAAAAAATTATTAAGGGAGAAACCTACGTGTTAAGTACCATTGACATATTGCTTTAAATCTCATGATTTATTGATTAAGTACAATTTCAAAGCTACCACGCCGCGAGCGTTGCGAATTCATTGCGCCCCCCTGAAAAAACTCAGGGCAGGGCTGCGAGAAACCAAATGTCATTTCCTTTCTGTAAATGCCAATTTTCAATACTACCATTGACATATTGATTAAAATACAATATTTTATTGATTAAGTACTAATATTATTGAAATCATTTTTAGTTTAGCATCTTGCCGATTCCAATGTCATTTCCTTTATGTAAATGTCAATTTTTAATACTCCGTGTGAGGTTCTCCTCATGCCCTGACTGCCGTCAGGACAGGCCTGCTTGTCCGGTAAGCAGGCTCGATTTAATCCATATTCAAGCAAAATAGTAAAGAGTTTACTCCCCGTAAAACGCCTCATCCCAGGAGTCCGTTCTGAACGGTAATGCCGGCAAACCATAGGTGTTAAAAATTGTTGGATTTCCTTTGTTGCTCCAATTGTAGCGGGCGGCAACCGGCCGCTGCACCTTAGGCGAAGTCAATATAATCTTATCGCCGTCCTGCTGTACACTCGCCCTATAAAACACTTTGTCCTCTCCGGCAATGTGAAATGCCGAAATGCCTCCAATGGCAGGGCCGGCTGAGAACAGATTACCGCCTGAAGGGTCAAACTGAATTAAATAATTATCACCATTGTTCTGGTGATTTCTTACCACAGGACCAGAATACACGATATCCGATTTGCCATAAGTCTGGTTAAGGGCAATCCTACTAAGCCGCCGTCCAACCTCTTTTTTTTCAGGTGGATGTATGTCGAAAAAGGTAGTAATGTCTTGTGTGGCGGCGATTCCCGTGTTGGGTAATTTTAAGGCCTCACGCTGAGCCTCAACCAATTGAGGCTGGGCAAACTCTTCTGGGTAATTATAGGGTGCAATCTGTACGAAATAGAATGGAAAATCGCCAATGCCCCATATCCTTCTCCAACTTTCTATCATCCCCGGAAATCTGTATTTATAGGCTTCCCAGGTTTCCCGGTTGGATTCTCCCTGATACCATATCGTTCCCCGAATCGTGTAATTTGTGATAGGGGCTACCATGGCATTATACAATACTGACAGCCGGTTCTGTCCCCGGGTATGCTCCCTCACACTTTCTGGCATGGTGGGTCGGTCACTGGTCAGGCCTTTATCGAAATGGTCAAGAGCCCTGTAATAATAGCTACTGTCGAGGGGATAATGCCCTTCCAGCCCCTCAACATAACCCACTAGTTCTTGGTCCAAATCTTCTTTTTTAGTCCATGCCTCAATGCGGGTACCTCCCCAGGCTGAATGGATCAACCCTACTGGCACTGATAAGCTTTCATGAAGGGATTTCCCAAAAAAGAATCCTACTGCAGAAAACGCCAACGCCGTTTCGGGCGTGCATTCTACCCATTCCCCCACACAATCCGAAAGTGGTATTTCAGAGGTGTTATTTTCAACTTTAAACAAACGCATCTGAGGATGATGTGCCTTTTCTGACGCTTCTTAAAAATTAACCAAAGGCATCTGCCCTGGGCGTAAGCCCAACTGCCTGTCCATATTAGATTGTCCTGAGCACACCCAAACCTCTCCCATTAGCACATTGCTGATGACCTGTTCTGATGATCCATTGATTTTGATTTTATGTGGGCCACCGGCTTCTGGTGTTTTTATCGTAACAAGCCAGTTTCCTTTGTTGTCTGTCTCCGTTTTTTCAGGTTCCGTCCATGACGGCTCCACCGATATGGGTTGCCCGGGATTGTCCCAACCCCAGATTTTCACTTCCGTCAATTGTTGAAGGCACATGTTGTCAGACAAGATCGAGGGTAACCGGGTTTGTGCCGTTAGACTTACCGCAGATAAACAAGTTGCGATAAATAGCACAAACAGATTTTTTAAATATTTCATCTGTTTATAATTGTCTTTCAATGGTCAGATGGAATGCCCTGGATAATCATCCCCCTGTGTGAGAATGCTTTCTCATGGGCATTTCATCTGTTTATAATTTGTTTTTCAGAGGTCAGATAGCCTGCCCCAGCCTGCCCCGAACTCGATTCGGGGAACTCGCTTCGGGGAACTCGATTCGGGGAACTCGCTTCGGGGAACTCGCTTCGGGAGAATCCCTGCCTGCGGCAGGCAGGTCGCAATTATAATCATGCCACTGTGTGTCGGTGTTCGTCATGCCCTGACTGCCGTCAGGACAGGCTCGATTTCATAGTCCTAATTATACTTATATTTTTGCTTATTTTCCTGAATAGGTGAAACTTTTAGCACTCTTATTTAAAATCTCCCTTTCCAATCTGCAAGATTTCCCCTGCGGAAGTATCCGAAGTTAGCGTTTTTCCTTTATATCTGAGGTTCAACTCCTTCCCAAGTGCTTAGATGAATTTACGTTTGTGGAATTTCATTCTTTCTTAATCATAATATGTAAGATCGTCCAGTTCATTTTAACCCACTACTACAATGTGATATAAGTTACTTTTTTCTTTGTCTTCCCTTTCTACTTTTGTATAGTAAAAAAAGGAGAACCATGTTTAATTTCTTTAGAACAAAACCAAAAAGCTATACAGACCTCTCCAATGAGGACTTCCAAAACGGGATTACGTCAAAAGACACAGTAATCATAGACGTAAGGACAGCGGGTGAAATTCAATCCGGTAAAATCAAAGGAGCCAGGAACATTGACCTGATGGGTTCGGGTTTTATGGGACAGCTTCAAAATCTGCCTAAAGATAAAAATTACTACCTCTATTGCAGAAGTGGGAATAGAAGTGGACAGGCTTGTGAAATTATGGCAGATATGGGTTTTGAAAGCGTCCATAACCTTGCCGGGGGTATCGTGAGGTGGCCTTATGACGTGGTGTAATCCAAGAACGGCACCATGCCTTCTATCATTGAATAAATAAGATTCAGCATTCGTTTTGAAAAAGTAAAAATTCACCCAAGAGATAACTTAAGGGTGGATTTTTTTATTTTCAACTTTGTGGTAATACCAATTTAGCAACCTTCATCCGGTCCATCATTTGCTCACTAAAAAATGTACCGATAGTGTCTGAAGGACTTTTATCGTTCTAAATTCAACTGAAATGATCCTCAATATAATAACACTACCTGATCCAAGGAGTTTATTTTTCCATTTCTCTTACTATTTCCTCAAACAATTCTGCCCTTTCACCGTCCAAAGTGGCCAGTTGTTTCCATTCTTTGGAACCATAAACACCGACTTTCGAATAATCAAAGGGTTTAAAACCAATTTTCCGTGCCACCGATTGGGACTTCAATCTAAAATCATGGTTTTCTGCATCAACAAATCCTGGATCAGCCAAGATGGAATGCCTGTCCTTTAGCTTTTCCCAATCCCTGAAGGGCATGTTTTGGAAAAATGGCTCCGATGTACGGGTATCCCAGTAGCAGTTGTTGCCCATCTTCACGTTCGCCTCCTTGAAATTACCCAGCAACATCTCACCGCTATTTGTGTAAACAATATTATTGGTGAATTCAAAGGACTGATGCTCCTCTACACGGGTAAACTGCACCTGCCCTTTCAGGTTAAAAGCAAAAATATTATTCCGTATCGTATTCTCCTTTCCATAGTGCTGATGAAAACCTGAATTTTTACAGGAATATACCAAATTGTTTTCCATGGTGACATGCGTGGCACCCTCATCGGTATATAGCCCCCACCCCCCGTAGGTGGCAGAGTAGATGTGATGAATGACATTATGATGAACCTGGGTGTCTATAGCTTCGGATAAAATATAGACACCTCCCATATCGGACAGCTCACCCCATCCCAAATGATGGATATGATTGTAAGCGATAACATTTCCGGTAGCAGGACTTTTAAAATGTTCTTCCTTCCATTCCGGATCACCATTTTTATTCGGTACATTGGTCACCACCTTGGTTGCCTCATAGCCCCACATCCAACCCACCGAAACGCCGGAATACCTGAAATCTGCAATCTCGTTGTGGGAAATCTCGTTGTCGCGGGAATGAAAAATAATTATGCCCACCGCACTTGGAAACAAATGTCCTCCGTCTCTTATGATGCTATTATGGACGTAGTTGTTTGAGGAGACATCTTGATCATCCTCATGATAGAGAAAATCGCCAATCTTCACCCCGCCCGCACCAAGGTCGTGCAAGTAACTATTTTTGATGCTGCTATTAGTGCATTGTCTCCTGAACCATACCCCGTACAATCCGGTATGTGCAATTTCACAATTTTCAAACACGATATGATCCGCATAATCCACCATAATGCTGGCATCCACCGGAGCCGCCGCCTGCAAGGGGTCTTTTCCATGTTTTGGCATGTGGTAACCTGCCACTTTGAAGCGGATGTTTTTGAAGGTTTTATGCTTGACCGGGTTCGATTTATCCCCGCTGATGGTGATAAATTTATCGGTCACGGGTAAAAAGGCAGAAATGGAAGCGATCTCCTCTCCTTCCCTGGGGATATAATACACATACCCATCCTCTTTCAGGAGCCATTCCCCCGGTGAATCCAAGGCAGCAGGTACGTTTTCGATTTTATACTTGGTGATTTTATCCAGTTGGTTCCATGGCTGCATGCCTTTTCCCCTAATGAAAACCGTGGATGAATCCGCATCGAAATGATCGATGTACTTGCGTGTGACATCCCACTTATGATAAAAGGTAATCACGGCATTTTTGATAGCTTCGGAACTTTCATTTTTTAATAAGGCAACGTCATCGGGGTTTAGCCGAACCTTTTGAATGGCAAATTCCGGCAATCGACCCTTCCCTGGATCCAATATTGTTTCTTCAACCACTTTGACCTCAAAAAAACCTTTATTGGGCATCCTGGCCCTGATGGCTCTTTTACCGTTTACAAAGAGCTGTTCAAAGGGGAAATGGCCATGGTAAGGAGAGGGAACCGGGGATCGCCACAGTTGATCACCCACCTTTTCCCAGTTTGTCACCTGAACCCCCCCATAAAAGGTGACCTCGTCTCCCATTCCTTCAAAAACAACAGGCGTGGCATCAATTGGGGTAAGTTCCAAGGGACCGTTCAAAAAGTAGACTCCCGGGGCGATTTTGACATAAACGGTATCGGACGTTTGCAGCTTCCGGATCAAATCCCTGGCTCCGGTCATTGATGCCAGCGGTTGTTCCTGTGTACCGGGATGGGTGTCTTCGCCATCAGGGGCAAGATAAATGGTTTTAGCTTCGGGTACCGCTGAGGCCCAAAGCGTAAGGATCAATAATAACAGTCCAATAAGATTCATATTCTAAGCTAGTAAGGTTTTTCTGAAAATCTACGACTTCCAGTCTATTGCCAGGTTTTTGTCCATTTTTAAAGAAAAATCAATTCGCCTAAAGCTGTAAAATCCCCATGTAGTTCTAAAGCCCGGCTTTATTTAATAACTTGATCCAAACGCTCTAATACCAAATTCTGTTGCTCCTTTTGAAATCTGCAGACATCATCGGTTATAAAGAAAATACTGTTCCCCTCTAGTTCTTTATCATTATACCTGATACCACTTTTGAATTCGTATTCAACATCCGGGTCCAGTTCGCTTACCTTTACCTTAAAAACCCCAGGCTCACTAATATTCTTGATTTCAGTAAGTCTCCAATCCATTTCACCTTTCTTACGGTACCGAAAAAACACCTCTGCATGGTTTCCTTGACTGAAAAATTGATTTATCCCCACCAGGCCAATAACATCGGCATCCCTGTTTGTCATTACTATCACGTCCTTGGATTGTGTCAGTACTGCACTGCTGAAACGACCGATTTCAACACCTGGGACATGGCCAACATAAGGCCCAGAATAATATTCCCCTGTTGACGGTTCGTATATTCCGATATGGTCTGACCTGTAAGCAGCCATAATGACTTCCCCTTTCGGCATAAGCTCAGCCTCCATAAAGGCGCCATCCCCTTCCCCGTGTACCGGGCCTTTTGTAAAGGTATCTGTGGCCGGATCATAAATACCTATGTGGGGTGCATTTCTGGAAGCCATTAGAATATGGCCATTCTCCAATTCCACTGCACCGGAATAAGCGGATAACACATTGGCATTATGGGCGGCACCACTGGTGTAGGTGTTTTTGTAAGGGTCGTAAATACCTACCTTCTTGCTATTAAATGGGGTAAAAATCACATTCCCGGTACGGCTGCTTCGGGTGATAATCGAAAAATTGTAGGATTCAGCTTCGTTGTGCGCCGGCCCATCCTTGTAAGTATCCGTTTTTGGATTATATAACCCCACCACCTTGGAGTGAAGCGGGCCGAATACGATCAATTCCGGAGAAATTTTGACACTTCCAAGAAATGCATTATCGGATGGAATTCCGTGGGTGGCCCCATCCCTATAGGTTTGGGTTTTGGCATCATAAATCCCCACATTTTTGCTTCCCCTTGGTGTAAGTATTACGGTATATCCGTCATCAAGTACAACCCCCATCCCAAAGCCCCCTTCTTGCCCGTGTTCAGCAGTCTGTACAATGGTATTGGTGACAGGATCATATTCGCAGACAAATTTACCCGTGCGGGGAACCAAAACGATGCGGCCATCTTTCACCAACACACCTCCCCGGAATTCTTTATCACCAGTGCGAAGCGGCTTTGGCCCGTTTTTAAACTCAAACTTCTGTACCCTTCCTTCAAAAGTGACGTTTGTCGGATCATTGAGGGTGGCCTTCAAGGTTTTTACTTCTGGAACACGGGTTTCATCATCACAATAAGGTGCTTCCGAGGCAATGTCTTGTAGCTTTTCAATAGAGTTCACCATTAAGGTGGCACTCTTGGGATTGCCAGAGGCCTCTGTCCCCCATTCTGAACCCAAGTAAGCGAATACCCATAAAATAATCGTTACCCCTACTGTCTTTAACCAATTTAACCTATCCATTTTTATTGATAATTTAGAATCTTATTTTATCTACGAATTAAATTAGAATTTCCGGAACTTAAAAAAGAGGCAGAAAACTAGTAAATTAAGATTGATTACTAACCAATACATTAGATCATTTAGGAAAATCTCTAATTTATCATTTAAACAAAAAATCTAACCCGACAGACAGGAGGGCGCAAACTACCCATGTTAACCATTCCTAAAACCTTATTCATTCTTTAAATATTCAATCAAAAGAATTCCTACTATCAATGGTGTATCTCAAAACTAAGGGTGGACCTGATCCTCTTGCAGATTGGATCTCGTATTTCCAGACTTTTCTCATCATTTCAAGTTTATCCTTGTGTGTACTGTCATTAGCCAAATTCGAGGATTCGTTGGGGTCGGTGGCAAGGTGAAAAAGCTCCTCATAAACGGTCAATTCTCCTTCTAAGGGAGATTCAATAAAGTCTCGGTATAATGCAATATCCGGATCATGGGCCGATGTGTTCAACAGCAAGGAGGGATTAATATGTAACTGATTGGCAACCTCTATCCTTTTCAAGGCAGAGAGCATATCATTTTTGTAGTATCGAATGTATTTCCATTCCTTATTCTGTACAGCTTCACAGCGGGGATTCCCGAATGGCGTGGACCAGAGGTTTTCCGTAAAAATATATTCCCTAACGGGCGCAATATCCCCATGCAATATACCTTTCAGATCTTTTCCTTGAAATTCATCAGGAATTGGAATCCCCGCTAGAGACAACATGGTGGGGGCAATGTCAATGGATTGGACCAATTCATCCACGTTTACTCCTCTGGCACTTTCAGGAGTCATTGGGTGATAAATAATCATGGGTACATGGGTGGTGTATTCATAGCAAAGTGCTTTTCCTCCCAATCCATATTGGCCATTTAAAATACCATGATCTGAAGTGAAAATGATCACTGTATTCCCATCTAACCCCAAATCCATAAGCTTCTCCCTTAAATTCCCCACCAAGCGATCAATTCCAGACATGGCCTGCATATGGCGTATGTATCTTTCCGTAACACTCTCCGGGCTATCAACATAATCATAACTATTTTGCCGATTTTCGACTTTTAATACATCTCTTGGAAGTTTTGGCTCTGTTATATCTGCTTTCGCAATATAATTTTCCGGAAGTGGAATGTTTTGATCCCTATAGAGGGATTTATACATATCCGGGTCATCTTCCTTTAATTGCATACTGCTGGTCCCTGCATTATGGGGAAGGTTGAAGCAAACCGAAAGGACAAAAGGTTGGTCTTTTGGACGTTCATCCAAAAACCGTCTTGCGCCCTCCAGGTTTTTACCATTATCGAGAAAATCATCCATCCCCTCTTGGATGATTTCGATCTGCGTATTACTTTTTGCATTTTTAAAAATGCCGTGACGGTTTTTGGGGTAAAAAGATAAATGACCATGTCCTGCGTACCAATAATCAAAGCTTTCTTCCATCAAGCCACTTTCATATCCCCCTTCACCAATGGGTGAATGGTTTTTACCGACATAACCGGTATAATATCCCCCTTCTCTCAGCAAAAGGGGATAAGATTTTTCCCAGGCCTCTGGAGATACACTAGTGCCTGAGTTAAAATTTACCCCGTGTTTCCGTTCATACTGACTTAACAGGATGGATATCCTGCTGGGCGTGCATATGGCACTGGTAATATATGCCCTAGTAAATAATACACCCTCATTTGCCAATTGATCCAGGTTGGGGGTTTTCACCAATTCGTTGCCGGTAACCCCCATATACCCATATGGTTGATCATCTGTAAGGATAAAAACAAAATTAGGCTTTTGTTGGGTTTGACCCATTAACTGTACCTGAAATGGAAAAATAACTACAAACAATAATAAAAGATAAAGAAGGCGCTTCATATCGTTCAACGATTAAATTTTTTCTATCAAAACATAAAAAGCGGCAAAATCCATCTCATTTTCATCGGTAAACCAAGCTCTGAGTTGGTGATTTCCATTATTCACAGGTACCTCAAACACAATCTCCTCGCCCGAAGATAAACCGACATCCTGGCTTATTTCCCTGTTGTTTAGCGATATGGAAGCCATTTTGATGGGCAAACTAACTCCCTCAGAAAATTCATTCACCGTGGTTCCCGGTAATCCAGGTTTTGCGGGCAATCCGCTCAGGATGGGATAGCTTATTTCTGGGGGCCATCTTCTCAAGGAAATTTTATATTTGCCGTCCTCAGGAAAATGCAACTCATACCAACCGGAACAGGCCATTCCATTTCTGATTTGAATCTGGTTCCAGGCAACAATATGCCCATCATCATCCATGTGCATGTCATGGGTTCTCAATACCGTGACCGGTTCTTGGGGGGAACATGCTACTATTTTTGGCGAATGCCCCATAGCTTCCTGTAAATCTTCCCACCATTTTTCATATTCCTCCCTCAAATCCTGAAATTTATCAGGGTGGGTATCTACCAGGTTTGTTTCCTGCCCTGGGTCAACTGCAATATCGTACAGCTCCTCCCCATTTACCAGCCTCCATGAACCCTGCATCACAGAAGATTGCCTCCATTTTATTGGAGTTTCCAACCGCTGTGAATCTGTAATCAAGGTCCGCTTCGGCAGGTTAGAAGTTTGCCCATATAGAAGGGATTTGATACTGGTGCCATCAAAATCAACTTCCCGAGGCATATTGAGACCCAACATATCCAACATGGTGGGTAAAATATCAATGTGGGCAGTAAGCTCATTAATATCCCTACCGGAAGCGATTTCACTTCCTTTCCAACGGATAAAGAAGGGAACCCGGTGGCCTCCTTCGTACATACTGCCCTTTTTTCCCTTCATCCCGGCATTGTAGCCTTTTGCCAACCTTCCGTTTTCAAAATCGACCCCGGCACTGGTGCCGTTGTCCGTCATAAATATCAGGATCGTATTTTCCTCCAATCTATTCCTTTTAAGGTATTTCATGAGTTTTCCAAGATTATCATCGATATTCGTAACCATTCCATTAAATGCGGGATTATGCACGTTTTCCAGATCGCTATAGGGTTCTGAATATTCATTATCTATAAAGAAAGGACTATGGGGTGCATTGGTGCTTATGTAACAAAAAAAAGGCTGATCCTCCTCCACTTTTCCGTCGATAAATTGGATGGCATTTTCAAACCAAACGTCGGTACAATAACCTGTGTATTTTTTAGCCTCTCCGTTATGAAAATAAGTATCATCGTAATAGTCGTTGTCCCAAAAATCCGGTCCCTGACCTACTTCGCCTGCCCCATGAACCAGTACTTCCTGAAACCCCCTGTCTTGCGGACGAAACGGGAAATTATCTCCCAGGTGCCATTTCCCGAATATCCCCGTGGCATAACCGTTAGCAGAGAAAACGTCTGCCATGGTTACTTCATTTTCACTAAGCAGGGATCTTCCCCCTACGGTATGCCAGACCCCGGTCCGGTTACTGTAACGGCCCGTCAT
>PXCO01000340.1 GCA_003565295.1 Cyclobacteriaceae bacterium | reverse complement strand
TAGTCCTCGTGTTTGCCCACATTTTTGATCAAGTAGGCAATGGCATCCTCCCCATTGCTGAAGGTTTCCACCTCATCGGTGAGCCCCGCCTTCTCCATCAACTTCTTTTGCAAAAGAATGACAATGGGGTCATCATCCACCAATAAAATCTTAACTTTATCCTTCATCTTGTCTACACTTGCGAAATCCACATAAAAATTGAAAGGGTTGTTTTTCATTTATTTATCACTCCTTACTACCTTTCTTCTTTCAAAATTTTGATATGCATTTTTATATATTTGAAATACATTTTTTCAAATGTATCGCAATAATTTATATTTTTAAAATTATCGGTCAACTTTTTTTCGGTTTGAAAGGCAGTTCTTTCTTTTATTTAAATTTTTGTGTTTATGGTTATAGATTAGGACTGCATGTTTACCAAGTTACTCCATGAACAATAAGGAAATAAGTTTACCTACTAACAAAACTTGAAATCCTATTTCAACCCTTACCAAAACAGGGCAATGCTCTCCTATACTTATCTTAAAATTTCCCCGTATCCAACACAGTCGATTATGAACAAATCGAAAGTGATAAGTTGCCTATTCCCTTACAATTAGTTAATTTGCCCCACTTGCTCACCTAAAAAACCCAATAATGCAGAAAATTCTACTCTTCTTATTTTTAATACTTCCTCACGTACTCACCTCATTTGGACAAACCAAAAACCAAGTAACCCAAAAACCCAATATCATCTTCATTCTCACTGATGACCAACGTTGGGATGCGCTGGGGCACGTGGGCAATCCTTATGTTCATACACCGGAGATGGATCGCCTGGCGGAGGAAGGCAGTTATTTTAGCCATGCCCTGGTGACCACCCCTATCTGTGCCGGCAGTAGAGCCACCATTTTTACAGGGCTGTACGAAAGAACCCATGCCTACAATTTTCAATCCGGCCCTATTCGGGGGGAATACATGGAAGTGGCTTATCCAAAGCTGCTAAAGGAGGCTGGCTATCAGGTCGGATTTTTTGGGAAATTCGGGGTAAATCATAAAGACATGCAGGGACAGTTCGATACCCATGACTCCTACGACCGCAACAACCAGTTTAAAGACCATAGGGGATACTTTTACAAAACCATCCATGAGGACACAGTCCATCTTACACGGTATACTGGACACCAGGCTTTAGAATTTATTGATGATGCCGATGAAAACACTCCGTTTTGCCTGTCCCTTTCCTTCAGTGCCCCTCATGCGCACGATGGTGCAGAGCTCCAGTATTTTTGGCAGGAAGAGGTAGATCACCTGTTACAAGATGTCACCATCCCAGACCCGGAACTTTCGGACGACAGCTTTTTTGAAGCCTTGCCCGAAGTGGTAAAAGCCGGATTCAACCGGCTGCGCTGGACCTGGAGATATGACACTCCGGAGAAGTACCAGCACAGCATGAAAGGTTACTACAGGATGATCGCCGGCATTGACCTGGAGATTGCTAAAATCCGTGAAAAACTCAAGGAAAAAGGGATGGATCAAAATACAGTGATCATCCTAATGGGGGATAATGGGTATTTCACCGGAGAAAGACAACTTGCCGGAAAATGGCTGATGTACGACAACTCCTTAAGGGTGCCATTGATGATATTTGACCCCAGGGTAGCCAAGCATCGGGACTCAAAAGAGATGGCCGCAAATGTAGATATCCCTGCCACCATTCTGGACCTGGCAGGAGTGGAAATCCCAGGTAGCTACCAGGGCAAAAGCCTGGTCCCCTCATTAAAAGGAGAGAACATTGGTAGGGACACCATTTTGATAGAACATCTCTGGGAATTCGAAAACATCCCACCCAGCGAAGGACTCAGAACTGCCGAATGGAAATACTTCCGGTACATCAATGACAAGTCCATAGAAGAATTGTACCACCTGGAAAGTGATCCATTGGAAACCAACAATTTGATCAAGGATCCCAATTTTTCCGAAAAACTTGAAAAATTCAGGGAGAAACTGGACGCCATGACCGAGTCCTTATCCGACAAAAGCACATCCGCCCCTAAGGGGCTTCATGTGGAGTTGATCCGGAACCCGGCTGGGCTTCAATTATCTACCCTAACCCCAAATTTTGGATGGCAGGTCCCCGAGGGCATCCAATTTCAGTCCGCCTATCAGCTATTGGTCAGCAGTTCCCAGGAAAACAGCAACAGGAATATTGGGGATGTCTGGGACAGTGGTAAAAAGGTGGCCAACGCTTCCACCCAAATCCCCTTTGAAGGAGGGGAATTACAAGAAAACACCCGCTACTTCTGGAAAGTCAGGATCTGGGACCAGGATAACCGCACCAGCAGATACGCTGATAGTCAATCCTTTGAAACAGGCATTAAAACGGACTACCTAACCACAAGTAATCACTTTATCCAAGAAAACCTGTCTCCAAAATCCCTAAACCGTGTAGAAGGAGATACCTGGTTTGCAGACTTTGGAAAAGCTGCCTTTGCCAACCTGGCCTTCGATTATTCAAGTGAAAACCCGGACACGCTTATCGTCAGACTGGGAGAACAACTTGAAGGCAATCGCATTCAAAGGAACCCTCAGGGGCATATCCGCTTTCAGGAGATGAAAGTACCGGTTTCCCCCGACCAAAAGATGTATGTGCTGAATTTGCCCCCAGATGAACGGAATACCGGCCCAGCGGCAGTGGCCCTTCCTGATTCCTTCCCAGTTTTGCTTCCATTCCGGTATGCCGAGATAGAAGCACCAAATAAGCCCGATAATCTAAAACAGCAGGCTTTTTTTGGGTATTTTGAAGAAGATCAAAGTAGTTTTAGCAGTTCGGATACGATTCTTAACCAAATCTGGGATATCTGTAAATACACCATGAAGGCAACCTCCTTCGCCGGTGTTTATGTGGACGGTGACCGGGAAAGAATTCCCTATGAGGCAGATGCCTATATCAACCAGCTCAGCCATTATGCGGTGGACTGGGAGTACAATATAGCCCGCAGGAGTATGGAGTACTTTATGCGTTACCCTACCTGGCCCACCGAATGGCAGCTCCATGTGGCACTTATGTTTTATGAGGATTATCTCTATACAGGCAATACCCAACTTATTGCACATTATTACGAAGACCTCAAGCATAAAACCCTGATGGAACTGGCCAGGGAAGATGGCTTGATAAGCTCTGAAAAGGCCACACCGGAATTCATGAAGAAATTGGGGTTTAAAGATCCTGAGATTGAATTAAGGGATATTGTGGATTGGCCCCCGGCCCAAAAAGATACCGGGTGGGAGTTGGCCACCGCCGAAGGGGAAAGGGACGGGTTTGTCTTCACCCCCATTAATACCGTTATCAATGCGCTTTATTACCGCAACCTTGAGATAATGGGGGAATTTGCCCGCCTTCTCCACAAAGAAGATGAGGCTATGGAATATGAAATGATGGCCGCAAAAGTGAGAAAATCCTTCAATCAAAAATTAATGGACACATCAAAGGGTATCTACTTAGATGGAGAAGGGGCCGGTCATTCCTCCCTTCATGCGAACATGATGCCTTTGGCCTTCGGCTTGGTTCCTGAAAAAAACTTGGAATCAGTGGTGGAATTCATCAAATCTCGGGGCATGGCCTGTAGCGTTTATGGTTCTCAGTACCTGTTGGATGGATTGTACAATGCCGGTGAGGCAGACTATGCGCTGGAACTGATGACCGCTACCCATGACAGAAGTTGGTGGAACATGATTGCTCTGGGTTCCACCATGACCCTGGAGGCCTGGGACATGAAATACAAGCCAAATGCGGACTGGAACCACGCCTGGGGAGCTGTTCCCGGTAACATTATTGCTAGGAGAATGTGGGGGATGATGCCCAAAGTACCGGGAGCGAAACTCTTGGAAATCCGCCCCCGGTTTGGCAAACTCACAGAGACCCAAATTACCGTGCCTTTTTTACCCGGCAAGGTCAAAGCATCCTTTCAGAAAGTCTCCAACAGGCTGCAGAAATATACCATTGAGCTCCCCTCCAACATGTCTGCAGAGCTTTACCTTTCATATGGCCCCAACGATGCCATTTCCCTAAACGGAAAGAAAGTAAATACACAATTTGAATCCATCCGCCTATCCCCCGGAATTAATCTCATCGAGCTAGAAGTAAATTCCTTTTAAGTGCAATCACCTCTATGCTGCAGCCTATAGATAATTAATTGTTAGCCTTTCTCTACAATAATCAAAACATAACCAACCACCAGCTAATAGCCAGAGGCTAAAAGCCTCGAAGCCTGAAGCTAACAGCTTGAAGCTAAAAGCAAACAGCTAAAAGCTTGAAGCTAAAAGCAAACAGCTAACAGCTCGAAGCTTGAAGCTAAAAGCTCGAAGCTAAAAGCTAACAACCAACCACCCAAACCCCTACCCCAACTTACTATAATACCCCGCCAACATCTTCTGCTCCTCCTCCAGCAACGCCAAAAGCCCCTCCACAGAAATTTCAGGGTACAACCTAGAAGAAAGGATCAATTGCGTCTCTAATTCAAAGCTAGATCCCATACTAAATTGAATAAAACGCGCTTGGTCCTTTTCAGATCTCCTGGAAGCCCCTTCTGCAATGTTAGAAGGAATGGAAACACTGCACCGATTCATTTGACTCGCCAAGGCATATAATTCTGCTCTTGGAAGTTGACGAGTGACCTTATACGTTTCCTCGGCTATTTCCATTCCTTTTTGCCAGATTTTCATTTTTTTGAAGTTTTTCATGTGTTTATTTTTTTCAGTGGTCATCCTGATGGCTATCGGGGGGCATCCCTCAGTGGGTCGTTTGTATCATGCTCGATTTCAAAGGGGATATGGTTTGTTAAACTTTCAGCTACAAGCTCAAGCCATTTACATTCATTTAATTATACATAAACTTAGTTAGTTACACAAAAAACCCTACTAATGCAAACAGCTTAAAACCTCCCCCCTCAATTACCCGAAAAAACCATACACATCACCCACAACCCATTCATCCAGCACCTAAAATCTCAAAGCCAAAAGCTCAAAGCTAAAAGCTAGAGGCTAAAAGCTAAAAGCTAACAGCTCGAGGCTAAAAGCTAAAGGCTAAAAGCTAAAAGCTCGAAGCTAAAAGCTAACAGCTCGAGGCTAAAAGCTAAAGGCTAAAAGCTAACAGCCAAATCACTCAAATACTCTGCTACCATTAAGCTGCAAAACGTATTCGAAGGTATAGTACCCCCCCGTAGTAAAATCCGCCTCGTCCATTGGAGGATTATCCCTGTAATAACTCAAAATCTCCATCTTTACATAATTACCCGCATTCGTTTGGAAGACCAAGAACCTACCAGGAATTGGGCTTATCAGGTGGGTGGTGTTATTGTAGTTATACCAGCCATTCCCAGAGCCATGAGGTATTGCCAACACGTCCTCGGTATCCACTCTTAAAGAAGCATCGGAAGGCACTTCGGACATTTCCGAGAATAGCCCCTGCATCACCATACCCCTGGCATTTCCCGGCCCACTGATGCCGCTATTCACGATAATGGTGGTACCCTTGAAACCGATGTCCCAGTCCCCATCCACAGATTCCACCAGGCCATTTTGCTCAAAACTGAAGTATTGAAAGGGGTTTTCCTGAATTACCTCTCCTGTCTGCCTGTTAACCACATCATTGGGTGCATGCAGGTTTTCCACCGTTTCCACCTCCAATGGAGTAACGACTACCGGCGATTCATCCTCGCTGCAAGCCATTAGAAAAGGAAGGCACAAAAGGGCCACACTATAAAAACAGAATTGCTTTTTCATTTTTTATTATGGTTTTAATTTTGATTTTTAATTACTAGTTAAAATACCTGTGCAGAGGGACTTTTGCCCCTATAAAATAGGTCCTGCCAGGGTTGGTGGGATCATAAATATTGAGTTGGTTCAAGAGGTTGAAGCCTCCAACCTCGAACATCAGTCCCCTTTCGAAGGTCTTGGAAAGGGTGAGATTGGTCTGAAAAATTCCGGGTGCATATTCCCTGGGATCATCGAGGATAAGGTTCCCGTTCACATCCCCAAATCCAAAAGGTCCCCGGTAAATGCCCCTAAGGGCAGTACAAATTCCCGTAAATGGCTCATAATAGTTCAATTTAATGTTACCGCTGTGACGGCTACGGTTAAACAGCCCACCATAGTCGGAGCGGGTGACCTGACGGGTTCGATTTTGGCTGTCCCTTCTGAAAATATCTCCCACGTCTATGGCCGCCAGCACATCCCTGTCCCTGCTGTCCAAATACATGTAACCCAATGATAGCTGAAGACGCTCGTTGATCCTGTACAGGACATCCAGCTCCCCTCCCTGGGTAATCACAGAAGAGATATTAAAGTAGGAAAAGGCATTCTGTCCTGTAGATAATCTGGCCACCGGTGCGGTTTCTATCAGGTTTTCAATATGATTCCTGAAGAAGTTAACCTGCACCAGCACATCCTCATGGGCTTGCCATCTGCCTCCGGTATTGATTGCCCAGCTACTTTCCGCTTTCAGTTCTCCAAATTGAGTGGGGTCGATCAATATCTGCCGTACCAGACCTTGTGCTTGCAAGTTGGCAATACCCTCTTGTACCAAATTCGCCCCAAACACATAATATCCCGCCGCGGCATTGTTGAAGTTTAGTAGGAGCTGCCTGAAATCGGGTGCCTTGAAGCCTGCACCCAGGGAAGCCTGCCAACTGAAAGTATCTGAAAACTGATACATTGCGGATACCTTGGGACTTACCTGCCCACCGTATTGGCTGTGAAGGTCTGCCCGCATCCCGCTTACCAGGTTCCACTTCTTACCTGCCTCCCATTGATGTTGCAAAAACAGGTACCCTGCATCGAAGCGGTTTAATTCATCATACCGTGTCGCATCTACCGTCTCCAAAAGCTGTCCCATGCCAAAGGTGAGTAGTTGATCCTTGGTCAATTGATGGTCCACCTGGAATTCTGTACGGTGATACACCTGATCAAAATCCTGAATATCTATGCTTTCCCCGGATTCCATAAACCAGCTGCTGCTACGGGTGCTGAATAGTGAAGTCATGCCCCTCAAAGTCAAAAGCCAATCCTCGTTTGGTCTGAAAATAAGGGTGGGGTTTATATTAAGCTCTCTTCTTTTACCCCTCATTCCTGCTGCCAGTGTCTCGCCTCCTTCTCTAATCCCCATCATGTCCTCTGAGTCCTCGGCGTAACCTCGTAGGAAGGTCTTCATCTCCCACTTTTGCCCCAATTTCTTACCTACCTTCAATTGCCCGGTATGGGCATGGTAAGGGGATTGGGTATTGCCCAGCACGGAGGGATTGAGGTCAAACCCATCCGTAGAAAAACGGTTATAGAAACCATAAATATTCCAACCATTTTGGTTTACTCCCCCTTCCGCTGTCAGGTCCATGGTGTTAAAACTCCTGTATCGGCCTTGAACGGTGCCATGAGCGGGTTCAGTACTCTCTTTTGTAATGATATTGATGACCCCGGCCATGGCCTCACTTCCATAAATGGCGGATGAAGGCCCCCTCAGCACCTCAATCCGCTCTATATTACTCACCGAAATACGATCCAGGTCAAAGGTCCCTGCGGTGCGGCCAATCATGGGTTCTCCGTCTAATAGAATAAGGATGTAATCCGAAGAAAGCCCCTGCATCTGAAGACCTGCACCATGATTGGACACCACTTGAAGCCCGGTCTGCTCCCTGAGCACCTCGGAGAGGCGCATGCCCCCGGTTTCCTGGATTTTTTCCTGATTGATCACTTGCACGGGCATGGGAAGATCTGCCACACTGCGGTTGGTTCGGGTGGCAGCTATAACTACCTCGTTGAGCTGTCCCAAATGTTCCTTTAGCAAAATATCCTGCCCGGGGTTCAGGTGAGAAAGCTGGACCTTCCTAGACGCATAACCCAGGGCCAAGATCTCAATTTCCTCTGCCTCTCCCATGCTCTCAGGAATGCGAAAGACCCCATTCTCATCTACCGTGGCAAAATTCTCCTCTCCCCACTTGACAATCGCATGGGGAATGGGAAATCCCCTGGCATCCTTAACTGATAATTCGTCTCCCGGTCTTCCTGCCCATACTACGAATGCCGCCAAAATGAAGGGCAGCAAAAGTATATTAACTTTAATTGGATTAATTCTAATCTTCATGACAAAAAAGGGTTAGGCTGATTCCTAAAAGGATGTCTTGAGCTACTAGAGGCTATCGACCAGGACTTTCCATTCTTCTTTCTGTGGAATACCCGGTTTTCTCAGCCCAAAGAACTGGGCTACCATTTCTCCATCTTTATCGAATAGTTCCACGGCCGAGACAATTCCATCGTTGGTGTTCTTGTGAACTACCCAGGCAGCATCCACTACTTCTTCGTTGAGGTGCATATTGAATTCCGGATCCATCACGTTGATCCAGTTTCCCATTTGCCGGATGGTTCGAACTTTCCCTTGGTGAATTTGTATGTTCCCTTTGTTGCCTGCAAAAATCATAATGGGCAGTTTGGTTTCAGAGGCCATGTTCAGTATCTTTTGAACACAGGTTTTATCCACCTGATAGGCCCACTTCTCCCCTATCCTTTTCAATGCCTCCAGGCGATGAAGCTTATGCTTTTTAAGCATCCCAAAAAAGTCATGGGTATCCTTCATTTGCTCCCATTCTGCAACAAAAGCTTCTTGATCTATGGTCTCTGCATATTCCTCTTTTTCAAAGGGGACTTCCTCCAGATAGGGTGACTGCGTGGGATGCTTGTAGGTATCCACAATTTGCTGGTAAACATCCCTGTTACTTTTTTCTTGAAGAAAGATCTTCATCACCGCGGTACCCTCCTGGTCAAAGAACTGTAGGCTTTCCATGATTCCCCTTGGGGTAGATTGGGTAACGGCAAAGCCGAATTTCCACCCCTTAAAAAAGACCCGTTGCTCTATGGGGCCAATCACCGTGGCAATTTGTTGGGGAGCTCTACCGTGTACATTGATTTTCTGGAAGGTACCCTTGTGCTCAAGCACGCAGCCTTCACTTCGGGTCAATGACATGACCTTGCCCAGCCCTTTGCATGCCAGGAGTAACTCAGACCATTGTCCTTCCAGGCGGGTCACCCCATTGCCAATATTTGTGGCCAGAAGGGTGGCTTCAGACACGCCGAGTTTCTTAGCGGCATCCCTGATTCTTAACGCTTTGTTTTCGGCTTTCAAAGTTTCCCACCTGTTTTTCAAAGTGGTGATGTCCATTGGTTTGGTTGCGATTTCCATAGTTTATGCGGTATGATAATGTAATTGATTTTCTTTTTGATGCGGAACCGGATGTATCATTATATTTCCTCTTTCCTTGTCCTTTATCACCTGTATGGGGTGATCAAAAACCTCCTCCAGTTTTGCTGAAGTCATTACTTCATGCGTAGGGCCTTGATGACGGACGTCTCCGTTTTTCAACAGCATCACCCGGTCGGCATAGCTGGCGGCCAGGTTCAAATCATGCAAAATCGCCAAAATGCCGATATTCCTGCTTTTCAGTTCTCTTACAATTTTCAACACGTGCTGCTGCTGGGCAATGTCCATGCTGGAGGTAGGCTCATCCAGTAGTAAATACCTGGCATAGGGCTGCTTTTCCCAAATCTGGGTGAGCACCCTTGCCAATTGCACACGCTGCTTTTCCCCACCGGAAAGATGGTGGTACATCCGGTTTTTATATTCCAATGTATGGGTAAGTTCCATTACTTCTTCTACCACAAGATCCTTTCTCCTGGTTTGCACCATGGACAGGCCCATTTCCACGATCTCCCTCGCAGAAAAGGGAAAGTTAAGGTGGCTGGATTGAGGCATAACAGCCCTAACCTTGGACAAGGCTGCACTGGAGAAGGATGGAATGGGTTTGCCATTGTAACAAACCTCCCCTTGCTTACCTATTACCTCTCCGCTCAATAGTCTGAATAAGGTGGATTTGCCGGCACCGTTAGGGCCCAGCAATGCCACCAGTTCCCCGGGTTTCACCCGGAAACATGCCTGCTTTACGATGCTACGTGGTCCAATGCAATAATGGAGATGGGAGGCTTCTAACATAGCTATTATCTATTGTTTATGGTTTTCACATTCATTATAAGCCAAATAAAGAAAGGCGACCCTATAATTGCCGTAATGATCCCTATGGGCATTTCTGCAGGCATCACCATCACCCTGGCCAGTAAGTCGGCAAAGGACAGCAGCAAGGATCCCACCAAAATGGAGGCAGGCAATACCAAACGGTGATCCGCACCAAAAAGCAGCCGTATCAGATGGGGCACTACCAACCCTACAAAACCAATCGTCCCCGTCATGGAAACTCCCACACCCACCATCAATGCACTAAGCATCAATACAATGTATTTCACCCTTTGCACGGACACCCCAATATGAAACGCTTCACTTTCGCCTATGGCCAAGGCATTTAACTGCTTATATTGACTACTTAACACCAAGGCAGGTATACCTATCAGCAAACTGCCAATACTCACTTTTGTCCAGTTGGCGCCCCCCACATCCCCAAGACTCCAGAAAGTAAAATTCCTTAGAGCGGCATCATCGGCGTAAAAAATGGATAACCCTATCAAGGCACCACAAAGGGCATTCAATGCCACACCTGCTAAAATAAGTAAGGCAATATCTGTTTTTCCGGCCATGCTGGCCAGCCTGTATACTAACAGGACGTTGATCAAACCACCCAAAAAGGCAAACAAGGGAAGCCCAAAACTCCCGGTCAATTCCACCAACCAGGGAACCTGATCTCCAAATACGATGAACAGGACCGCAAACAAAGCCCCTCCACTGCTCACGCCTATAAGCCCTGGTTCCACCAATGGATTTCTAAACAACCCTTGCAAAGCAGCACCGGAAATGCCTAGGCCGGCCCCCACCAACATGGCCAGCAATATCCTGGGTAATCGCAATTGCAAAAACACGGTAGCCTGCCGGGGTTCAAACTCCCCCCATTGCACCCCTATCTGATCTAATAGAATACTCAGCACTGCCGAAAACGGAATTGCATAGGCTCCCATGGTAGCAGATAATAGGCCTACACCCATCACTCCAACGGTCAGGCTGAACAATAACAGCACATGAAGTTTTCTTTTTTCTATGGTGGGGTTAACAGCTAGCATCAGTAAATGGCTTTGGCTAGTTCCAATGCGGCCTTCCCCACTCTGGGGCCAAACCCGGAAAGATAGAGGCCGTCCATGGCCAATACCTTTCCTTCCCGAAATGCTTTCGTCTGTTCAATTCCTCGTATAGCGGACAATCCCTTCTGCCCTCCCAAAGTGGCCATGCTTGACTCAAACAATAAGAGGTACTCCGGATCCATAGAAACTATGGCCTCAGGGGTAAGCGGTATAAAATCCTTGAATCCCCGGGAAACATGGTCCGCACCCACCAGCTCAAAAAGAGCGTCAGCAAATGTATCCTCACCTGCCAGGAAAACAGTCTCACTCCCCCTGGCCATAATAAAAGCCATTTTTGGGGAATGCTGCCTCCCATTTAAATAATTTTCCAGAGCTTGCATATCATTCTGTACCTCCCCCACTAATTCCTGCCCCTTTTCCTCTACCCCAAGATATTCCGCTAATTCCCGGATCAGCGAGTAGGTTTCTTCTACTTTTTTGGGTTTTTTGAATAGCCTTACTTCCACACCGGAAAGCTTTAATTGTTCCACCACCTCCTCATTGAGGTATCCCTCCTCTGCCAGTACCACATCCGCTCCCATACTGAGGATACCCTCACTTTTGATCTGATTGCGATATCCTATGGAGGGAAGCTCTTGCATGCTCCCTGGATAGGTAGAGGTGATGTCCGTAGCAATGATTTGGTCCCCAAACCCTAGTTCATGCACGATCTCAGAGATAGTTCCCCCGGCAGTGATGAGGCGCTTGTCCTCAGTGAAGGCGCTATCCCCTCCTGATGGAGGATTACAGGACTGGGTGAGCCATATCCAGAAGAAACAAACCATAAAATTTTTATACCACTTCATTTATTTAGATCAATTATTAATAATGCAAATTTATACTTATGTAGATTTAATCCAAATTAATATTAATTGATATTTTCTATGGGTTTTCAATTTTGATGGAAGGTTTGGAATGAGTACCCGTTATAAGGTTGAAGTAGTGTTAAAAAATCGAACCGCAAACAAACATACCGGCAAATCGCGTCAATATATAATTGTGGTTCTTACTATTGTATTGAATTATAAAATTATTTTTTAGTTTTTTACACTCTTTTTTTTGCTTTTTAAATATTAAACCCTAATATTATTCTTGTAATTACAGCATGAATCAGGATCCGGCTACTTGTATGCGAAAGCGATAATTAATACATATAGGTAATAATTCTAAAAACTCATGCAATCATGAAAAAAATTTACTTTATCCTTCCAAAATTACCAGTCAGACTCTTGGTAATTGTCTTGACCCTTGGCTTTTCATTTTCTGCCAACGGTTTATCCAATCATCCCCTCACTGCGAATTTTCAAGATGATGCCAAAAAGACGGTTGTGGCCATCTATCCCTTTACCAGTCACAGATCTTACCGTTACGAGCACGCAGCTGGATTGGGAAATGCGGTAGAAGCGGGATTTGTAAGGTCAGGTCGGTTTGTCGTGGTAGAGCGTAACCAATTTGAAGCCTTATCTGAGGAAGATATGTTTCAGGAAGCCAGTGCAACTGAAATCATCAATCAGGCGAAGCGTTTGGGGGCTAATATTATAGTGACAGGGCATGTCGTAGGCGTTTCAGAGGGCCGTATGCTGGATTCCCGCCGAAGACCCACGGGTAGGTTGTTTACAGATGTAAGTGTTTCTTTTAAGATCATAGATGTGGAAACCGGTGCCATAGAAATGAGTGAGACCATTAATGGCCGGGGCATTGATCAAACCACAGCTGCGGCCACACAGGCGGCTTATCAAGAAATTGACCGCCTGGCCCGGGCACATGTGGGCATGTATATGCCACAGCGCTTTGCCCTGATGTCCGTGGAGTCCACCAATGAAAGAAAAGGTGAGGAATTTCTGGAAACTTTCAAAATTTGGGCCGGCTCAGAAAATGGGCTTCAGCAGGGAGACGTACTTCAGATTTACCAAGTCACCCTCCTCACCAATCCAAACACCCAAGAAACCGTGGAGGAAAAGAAACTTCTGGGCGAAGCCTCCATCACGGAAATCAACAGTGGGTCCACTTCCACTTGCAGGCTTTACCAAGCACGGAGGAACGGAGGAGCGATTTTGGAATTGATCAACAATGGGGATGAAAGTTTGGTGTTCGAATATCAGGGGAGTCTGGATCCGGAGAAAAAATCCCTTCAGGATATCCTTTTAGGTAATTAATTAAATTTAACGGTATTTTAAAATGACAAAAGCCATCATTACCGGATTGGCCTTGCTGCTGTGCCTATCCCCATCAATTTATGCCAAAATATGGAGGGTGAACAATCAACTGGAAGCAGACAAGGGGCAGGGTATATTTGAACAACTTGCCCCATTAAATTCCGACCCGGATGTGCTGCCTGGGGATACCATTCACCTGGAAGGGTCCCCCAATACCTACAGCAGTTTCAGCTGCTCCAAAAGACTGGTCATCTTAGGCCCCGGTTATTTCCTCACGGAAAACCCCGAAACTCAGGCCAGGGCAATTCCTGCAAGCATTGGAAGTGTAACCTTCCAGAATGGGTCCGAAGGCTCCATCATAATGGGGGTCTCCTTTGACGTCACCTCCAACAGTGGCATCAGCATACAGACCAATAACATCACCGTGCAACGCTGCTATCTGCGGGGCGGGGTAAGTTTGAGCAATATTACCGGTGCACGGGTCATTGAGTGTTATTCCCAGTCCAGTGTAAGGGGAGCGACTTCCAACACTGTTTTTGGGGATATCATCGTGAGGAACAACCTCTTTATAAATGCTTCATTCAATACGTATGGGGGCTTTTTTTCCATTTGCGAAAACAATGTGTTCACGGGAAACTCACTCATCATTAACGCCTCCTCGTTCAAAAACAATATTTTGTCCAATAACAACGCCACGGCACAGATCACCTCAGGAAACATGAGTAACAACTTGGCCACCAATGGGCAATTTGGCACTGAGAATGGAAACCGGTCCGTAAGCCTGAGTGGGTTGTTTTTGGAAGGGCCAAGTACAGATGGAATGTGGCAATTGGCTGAAAACTCCCCTGCCAAGGGTGCTGGAACAGAGGGTACAGATGCCGGCGCATTTGGCGGTGATGGTAATTATACGTTATCCGGGTTGCCACCTATCCCCTTGATTTTTGATCTTAGGGTGGGAGATTCTGGAAATCTGCAAACCGGTGTACGGGTACAGGTAAAGGCCAAGTCCAATTAGAAAATGAACCAGCGGGTATTCCTGGTTTTAGCCCTCTTTTTCTTACACCACCTAGCTGCGGCACAGCGGCTTGGGAGGGTGGAATATTTTTTTGACGTTGACCCCGGCTACGGTAATGGGATTTCCTGGAGCCTTAGCCCCAATTCCCAACTTACCCTGGATGAATCCATCACTGTAGGGGAGTTAGAGCCGGGCATGCATCAATTTTTTATCCGTGCACAAACCGAGGAAGGGATTTGGTCCATGACCCAGTCCAGGGTTTTCTTCCTGGCTCCTAGGCCTGCACTGTCGCAAACTTTGCACGGGTTGGAATATTTCTTTAATGAGGATCCGGGATTTGGCAGGGGCACCAAGATCCCAGTAGGTCAGGATCAGCAGGTGGTTTTGGATCTTCAGTTACCCCTTTCTGGATTAAACCCCGGTTTCCATCAATTGTTTATCAGGGCTTTGAACAATGACGGCAGTTGGTCAATGAGCAGCTCCAGAATATTTTTTCTTCAGCCGCTTGATGCCGAGCAAAAGCATCTACAAGCCATGGAATATTTTGTGGATGAAGACCCGGGTTTTGGGAATGGTACATCCATCCCCTTTAATGCCAGTTCCAACCTGGTTTTGGACTTTAGTGCCGATTTGCAAGAAAAATCCCTTGAACCGGGATTTCATTTGTTTTTCTTAAGGGTCAAGGATGAACAGGGTAATTGGTCCATGACCCAGAAACGGGTTTTTTTCCTTCAAGAGGGCAGCATGGACCTGTCCCCCATATCCCGGTTTGAGTATTTTTTGGAAGCTGAGAATTATCATTCAGGCACGAAAGTTCATGAAGTGGAGCCAGCGCCACTGCTAGATTTGGATTTACAGTTTGACCTTTCATTTTTGCCAGAGATCAACCGGGCCTACCAATTAAGTATTTATGCTGTTAATGAAAACGGCGTTCGTAGTATGGTGGAGCAAAGGCCGGTAACCATTTGCAGCGGGGATCCCCCAAAAGCCGATTTCGAATATCAGTTGCTTGAAAACCGCTTGCTTTTGAAAAGTAATTCCACTTCAGCCGATAGCCTTCAGTGGCTTTTCGGGGAGGAAGTATTCCATGGAAGTGAAATCGAGCTTCCCACCCAAGGACCCGGTAGCTATGAAATATCCCTAGTGGCAGGGAACATTTGTGGGTTGGACACCTTACATAGTTCCATAATCCTTCCGGGTATAATAAACGTCTCTCCAAAAGTGGCCAGCATACTGCAGGAGGAAGCCAGGTTCAGAGTGGAAGTTCTAGGTATTGAAAACCTCGAGCAAATCAAATTAATTGATGAAGCAGGACAGGAGTTGCTTCCTTTGGATGTTGTTCAGGTGGATTCCCTGAGCTATTTTGTGAGGTTTGACCTTAGCCAGGCAGCATTGGGTGCTTACAGGCTGGAAGTAAGGGCAGAAGATAACTATACTTTTGCCCACCCTATTCAACTTTTTGAAGGAGGAGATTTCCCCTTTGGAGAATGGGTGTCTTTTGAAATCCCTCCAGGGGAAAGCTTCCAGGCTCAAGTGCAAGTACCTGAACTGGAGAAATTTCAGGTTTTCCTCAAAAAAGCAGACCGACTGGGATATAGCGGTACCTGGTCAGGAGAACTCAGGCTGAAGCAAGGGGAAGAGGTCCTTGGCATTCTTAGAGGAAATTCGGATTATAATATGGAGTTCCCAGCCCCACAAGCAGGCTTATACGAGTTGGAAATTCTCCCTAATAGCCACCGTGCCGTCACAGGAATGCTCATGGTCAGCGAGTCACCTGAATGGATGCCCCTCAACCAGTGGATAAAGGGCGAGATCCTACGGCCATACGGCAATGATTGGAAATACATTGACATTGGTTCGGGTATAGATACTCTTTTTTTCCAAACGGAGGGATATGGCATGTGGAGTCAATTGGAGGTGTTTTATCAGCAAATGGAGAAGCCGGACTCACATTGGAGGTTTTCAAGAAGGGGAAGAGGATATGCGCTATCAGGCCATGTCCCTTCTCCTAAGCCTGGGAGGTACTACCTGAAGTACATGGACTCCGCTGTGCTCCAACATACGCTTGATGGGAATCAGAGAAGGGATTACCTTATCCATGCCGGCACTTTGGCCACCCCTCCCCATTCAAATGGCAACCAAGAGATCCTGGAGCTCTCTGCCTATGAAACCGGCCAGGGCATCAGCACCTTTGAAGTCCATGGGTTTGGGTTCACGGCATTGGACTCATTGGTTTTAATGAATGTGGAAGATTCTACCTTGATTGGCCTAAGCACCCGATGGGTAAACGCCGGCCTGTTGGAATTCACCCATGACTTCAGTGATTTGGCCCCGGGAGCATATAGTGTGGGCCTTTTTGGGAGTCCATTCTTGTTTCATGAAACCCCCATAGCGCTTATTGCCTCAGACCGTCAGGAAATAGTAGTGGATATTATAGGAAGGGATCAATTACGAATAGGAAGGTTTCAGAAATATGTGGTTAGGGTGAAGAATACAGGCTTGGTGGATAAAAACTTTATTGGAATTTTAATTTCAGGGATCCCAGAATCGGGGACTTTTAGGATAGACAACACCATTGAGGCAGTAGGCGATCACGCAGATTTGGAGGAAAACAGCCTTTATGAAGTGATTGACGGAGAAATTCACCTTCCACTATTCATTAATAATCTGCCTGCTGGAGAGTTTTTGGACATAGAGCTGAGTATTTATCTGCCAGAGATGAAGGATTTCGAGCTCGATGTCACCGTGGACGAAGGTTTTGCAGATCAATTTGAGTTTCTATCTGAAGAAGATTTATTTGATTACATGATGGCAATATCCGAGTTGGATTCCATGCTGCATCTCCTTCAACAATGGCATCTGGAAGCCGCATCAGCCAGAAGACTGGATATTATCCAAGATCAAGTCAAAGAAACCACAGAGAGGATATATGCCTATTTCAACGACCCTAGGTTATCTGGTATTTCTGATGATTGTGCAAGCGCTATGGGTAGATCAGTGGGTAGTATTGCCACCACGGCCACGAAAGCCTACTATGAGGCAAATAAAGAGAAATTCCTAAACACCGCATTCAAAGGCCTGATGGCCGATTGGGGAAAATGCCTTTACTCAAGTGCAAACACCATAAAGGACAACCTATGGGATCCTTTTTCCAACAGAAGGGAAAGGGGAATGTGGAATACAGCCAAAACCATATTTTCCCAGCCAGACCTTTATTTTAATGTTTTCAATTCGGGTTTAAATTGTGTCAATGCCTTTCTTAATACACCTATCACGCCAGTTGGAGGCATTAGATTTTTGGCCAGGACTATGGGAACGCGGACTTCAAGGGCCGTAGCCAGAAGGATAAGGAAGTTTAACCAGAGCCGTAGGGACTTGGATCAAAGGTTAGAAAACATTAGAAATTGGCAAAAAGTTGGGGATATCGTAGGCACAATGGTGGGCAGTACAGTGGAAGGAATGGATATTGGGCTTTCCCTTTCGGCCAATTGTGAACAGGATATCAAAAAGACCATAAAGACAATTGCCAGCATCTCCTCCGTGACCCCTGAAGACAAATACGGCCCCATTGGTTTTGACCAGGGTCCTGAGCTTCCCCTCTCAGAAAAGCAGCGGTATATCGCAGAAGGAGAGCTATTCAGCTATCAGATTGACTATTGGAATAAGGAAGATGCCACCGCGCCTGCGGCAGAGGTGTTTATCCGTGACACCTTGGACACCAATTTTGACATCAACACTGTGAACTTTACAGAAATAGGCTTCCTTAGATGGAAGATGCCCCTGGAAGGGGGGCAATATTTTGACGTGATGGTGGACATGCGGCCGGATAAAAACCTCCTCGTGCAGGTGACTGGCACGGTGGATTCTGAGAGCAGGGAAATCTACTGGGTTCACCGTTCTCTTGATCCCGAAACCATGGAGCTTCCTGATGACCCTATGGCCGGATACCTTCCCCCAATTGACACGGCAGGTTATAACATAGGTTGGGTAAGTTTTACAGTGGAACCCTTGGACAGCCTTGGCCATAATACGCTGTTCCAAAACCAGGCCCATGTGAATTTTGATGGA
The DNA here is from genome assembly GCA_003565295.1 of Cyclobacteriaceae bacterium. Classification (GTDB taxonomy): domain Bacteria; phylum Bacteroidota; class Bacteroidia; order Cytophagales; family Cyclobacteriaceae; genus Pleomorphovibrio. The sequence goes on along the minus strand of PXCO01000340.1, from coordinate 15,846 downwards.
GTAGGCCCTTGGGGACCTGCTCCGCCCTATGGCCCCTATACCAATACAATAGATCAGGTTCCTCCCGTTTCCATGGTAAATCCCCTTCCCCATCGCTTGCCCCCCTCCTTTGAGGTTACGTGGACTGGGGAAGATGATGGTAGCGGAGTGGCCCAATATACGGTTTATGTGTCAAAGGACAGTACTGAGTTTGTGCCTTGGCTTACCCAAAACACCGACACCCTAAGTGTATTCCGCGCTGAAGAAGGAAGCCTATATGCCTTTTACAGTATTGCAGAGGATAAAACAGGAAATCAAGAGCTTAAAGCAGACACTGTGGAAGCCTGGACCTTTGTGCCACCTTTGCCCCCTATGCCTGATCCCGTATTTCCAACAGGGATTTTGGTGAAATCAGAACAATTCCACTGGAACCCCTCCAGGGAGGCCGATGGTTATCGCATACAGGTAGCCAGGGATAGCTTGTTTCAATCTGTTGCGGCAGATGAATACACCATCGACACCCTTTTCCTTTGGAATGCCACCCCTCAGAGTGAGCCATATTATTGGAGGGTTTCGGCGTATAATGTGACGGGTGAAAGCGAGTGGTCCACGCCCCTATCATTTACCGTTGATCCCATCACGGGCATTCAAAAGGTAGGCAGTCGTATCCCGGAAGAATTCTATATGGGGGCACCTTACCCTAATCCCAACCAGGGAACTTTCATGTTTGAGGTACATATTCCAGAGACCAGCAGGGTAAGCATTGATCTCGGTACGGCCACAGGTCAGCAATCTCTACTATTGCATAACGAATCCCTGAGTCCCGGCATTTACAACATAGAAGTGCAACTGCCCCCGGGAGCGGCAGGTCTCTACTTTTGCAGGGTGTTGACCAGGGATTTCAAGGACACCAAAAAAGTTTGGGTATTGAAATGAGCAGTCTACAAATAGCTATACTTTTTCCTATATTCCCTGGGGCTGCATCCACAGTGCTTTACAAAGGCAGCATTAAACCTGCTAATGGAATTAAATCCAGAATCAAAGGCTATATTGGTCACGGTTTCCCCACTTAGGGAAAGTCTTCGCTGTGCATGGAAAAGACGTTGCTCCACCAGGTAATCACTTAGCGTGGTGCCAAAGGTCTTTTTGAATAGGGAGTTGGCATAATCAGGGTGAAGACCCACAGCTCTCCCTATGTCCGCAGTCTTAATAGGGTCAGTATAATTATCAGCGATAAACAATACCATTTTTTCCACTAGATTGGCGGCCTGGGGCATTCGGGTCGATTCTTCTATTTTTGGTACTTTTTTGGTGGATAGCGCCAACCTACCCAACCTGCCCCGGATCTCCTGCATGGAAACCTCCATGGCCTCCCTGTCCCCTTGCTGGAAATCACTGATCCAATGCTCAAATAACAGTTGATCCAGAGTACCGTCCCCACTGCTTTCAGAAACAATGACCTCCCCTTTCAGCACCCGGTCCACAAACCTACCCGGAAGCCCCCAGTCCAGGAATTGCACAAAGGGAATGGTGCAAACATAGTAGGGGGTTTCTTTGTCAAAATGGATAATCTGATGTGGAGTCAGGGCCCAAAAGATGGCAAGTTTTTTTGTCGGGATGCATACCTTCCTGCTATTTACAATATAGGTCATCCTCCCCTCCGGTAGAAAATTGAGCTCTATTTCATTATGCCGATCTGCCTTTTGCATGATCTTGGGGAGCCAAAGTTCACAGGTGGTCCCGTAAGGCCTGAGCTCTTTTCTGGTCTCGTCAAACTGTTTATATTTCTCGGAATTTGGCACCATTGGTACAGAATAGGGTTAAAACATACCGGATTACGAGTTCAATTTACAAATTAATTACTATCTCCCTAATTATTATCCATTATCCTATACGCATGCCAAAAGAGATTTGAAGCCGATTTAAATTTGTGCGGAAGAAATGGCAGTACTGGTTATGGAAAAATTGATCTTATGAGAAACGCTATCCGGTTTTCAGATCATGCCATGAAATCGACCATGACGCAACAAGCGACACACATAGGAATGATTATAATGGGGAGATTCCACCCCGAACTACGGTACGGGGCAGATTATGACCGCCACAGAAAAATTTTAAACATATGAAAATCAAACAATGGATCCCAAACCACGCCGATATCCCCAATCCAATGACTTACACCTGGATATTCATAATGGCTGAAATCTGTATGAAACCCAGCCAATACCTCAGGCCCCTTAGGTATCTGCGGGAGATAATTGTCCATAGTTTGGTTAACATAACACTAGGTAAACTATGGGGTAGTATCGGTTTGGATGGCTAGTAGCCTAGGATAAAAAAAGGCTCCCTTTGGAGCCTTCACATTAAACGTAGTTGCTGAGCATCACCGGCATCACCAGCATGAGGATATCCTCATTTTCATTCAGATCAGAAGGTTGTATTAGCCCTGCCCTATTAGGGGCACTGAACTTCATGGTGACCTGTGGTGCTGTAATGTTGTTGAGCATTTCCACCAAAAACTTTGCGTTGAAGCCTATCTCAATATCTTCGCCTTCGTGATCGCAGGATAGCCTTTCATTCGCCTCGTTAGAGAAATCAAGGTCTTCTGCGGAAATCTGAAGTTCGCTTCCAGTGAGTTTAAGCCTTACCTGATGGGTAGTCTTGTTAGCATAGATCGCTATCCTTCTTAGTGAACTAAGGAATTCGAGGCGGTCTATGGTCATATCGTTGTTATTGTCCAGTGGGATTACATTTTCGTAATCCGGGAAACGCTCATCGATAAGCCTACATATCATTTTGATGTTGTGAAACTTAAAATAGGCGTTGCTATTATTGAACTCTACTGCCACGGGTACATTTTCCGTGGGAAGGGTAGCCTTCAACAGGTTAAGGGCTTTCCTGGGCACAATGATACTGGCAGACTCGGGAGAAGCTATATCCACCCTTCGATACCGGATAAGCCTATGACCATCCGTGGCCACAAATGTGGTGTTGGTATCGCTCAGGTTGATATAAACCCCCGTCATGGCGGGTCTTAGTTCATCGTTACTGGTGGCAAAAATAGTGTTGTTGATTGCCTGGCTGAGCACGGCTGTAGACATGTCCACTGTAGTGGCATTCGTTACCGTTGGAATTTTCGGGAAATCTGTGGCATTTTCTCCGGCTAACTTATAGCGTCCGTTATCCGAACTGATCTCCACACTGTAGGTCTCCTTATCTATACTAAAGGTTACTGGCTGCTCGGGAAGGTTTTTTAGGGTTTCAATTAAAATTTTGGCAGGAACTGCTATACTGCCATCCTCCTTTGCCTCTACTTCTATTTCAGTAATCATAGAAGTCTGCAAATCGGATGCGGTAACGGTAAGGTTACTGTCCTTGATCTCAAAAAGAAAGTTTTCCAAAATGGGCACCACAGGATTGGTAGTTACCACTCCATTGATGGAAGATAGGTGCTTAAGAAGGGAAGAAGAGGAAACAATAAATTTCATATGTTTATAATTTGCTTTTCAATGACCATAACTTGCCCCGTACCGCAGGTCGGGGTGGAATCTCGCATGATTATATCATCCCTCCGAGTGACGAATCCCTCATGCTCGATTTCATTTGATCTCAATTGTTAAATTTCGTCCTTATTATCTGCGTCTAAACCATACATAATCAGCGGTATATATAGGTAGGCACAGCTAGCAGGTATGGACTTTTTGTTAAGATTGGTTGTTAACAGGGTAAATTTAGAAATAAAATCATAAAAGCACCCATTAGCTTGCATATTCTCTAAAATATTTGTCTGCAATCCTTCTTTTATTTCTTTAAATACCCAGTACGCTTACCCTCATACCGTTTCTTTCTGGAGAGCTTAATCACCAAGCCTATCAATAGTATGAAACCTACTGGCAACGCCACGTTCACCATTTGCCAAAAAGCCTTTTGGTTTCGGATTTTCACCCTATTAAGGGGCCTGATTTGGTATTGTTTGGTTCTGGTGCTTATCAGCCCATCTGGATCGATCATGTACTGTACGGCATTTTGTAGAAAATCCCTGTTTGCGGTCACTACGTCCCCAAAGGGGTCCTCACCTAATGGAAGGGGTTCTCCGCTCTTGGGGTCCAAACTACTCTTTACCAAGCTGCCATCACCTGCCACTAATATTTTACCATCGGTGCCACTTTCCCTGAACAAGTTCTTGTCAAAGCCATCTGGTAGAAACCTGTTTTTAAAATAAGAGTTAAATTCCCCTTCCAAAAGGTACACCAAAGGAAGGCGCTGACTACCAAAAGTTTCCATATCCGGCTGCACCGCCATATCTTCAAAGGCCAGCCGGAGTGGAGCGGTTAAAACCTTGCTATAATCACTGGAAAAGACCAGGGGGGTTTTTTGAATGCCATCTGCCTTGATGGTATCTAAAGTGCTCACAAACCTGAACTGAAGCTGATCCAGCCCTTTGGTGATGGGGTGCGTGGCCATTCTCCCCGCCATCACATAAAACGGCCAGGGCAGGGGCACAATTTGTGGTTGGTCCCCAAAATCACCTGCAACCACGGGATGATGGCCGAAATTCAAGTCTTGAATCAAATCCTTATTGATACGAATGCCATATCTGAATAACAAGTCATCTAGCCCGGTGTCAAAGGGCATGGCCACCGTACCTTCGCCTCCCGCTTCTTTAAGGTCAAAAGCCAATTGATCCAAAAACACCAGAAGATTGCCCCCGTACATGAGGTATTGATCGAGCAGGAATTTCTCTCGTTCATTAAATGGTTCCTTAGGGCCTGCAACAATGAGCACTTCAAATTCCAATAAATCCTCCACTTTTTCAGCCTGCTCCATGGGTATTTTATAAATTTCATAATCCCCATGCAAAGCCTCCACCACCCCAAACCCATCATCTTCGTCCATTTCCCCATGGCCTATGATCATCCCTATGGCCCTTTGGTGCCTGCTAGTCAAGCGTTTTATCGCCGAGCTAATCTCGTATTCCAGGTTTTCTATGGAATTATTGAGGATTTGGTCCGGGGACATCCCCTTTTCGCCTTTCAGCAGGAGGGTTCCTACCTCGTAGACCTCATTTCTCACCACAATCCCCGGAAAAATCAACCGGGTGGTCTGACCTCCTCCCTCAGCAGCATGCAAATTAGTAGGGTTAATGCCATAGTCGGATAAGGTGAAAATGTATTCTTCCCGGATATCTTCCGGAAGGGCAAGTGGATCCTGATAAAAAAACCTGATGGGTTGGGAGCTGTAGGCGTTAAATGTCTTGATGGTTTCTTCTATGGACTTTTGAAACCTACGCATGCCTCCCGGCAGGTTGCCGGTAAGGAGGATTTCCACCTCCAAAGGCTCTTCCAATGTCCTTAGTACTTCCTTCGTGGACTCACTTACGCTATACCTGCCCTCCTCGGTGAGGTCCCACCGAAACAAGGTAAATTCATCCGCAAGTATGGCCAATACCCAAATGCCGAGAACGATAAACAAAGCCTTCCACAAAATGACCGTATTGTATTTCATTTCCTGGAAATGACCCCCCATGTCATTGTTAACATCGTTCCAATAAAAGCCAAAAAGTAGTATAGGTTCTTTGATTCTATTACTCCCCTGCCCAAACTATCGTAATGATAGCTAATGCTGAGTTCCTCCATCCACATGGCCAATACCCCCATCTGCAGGCCTGCCAATGCAGAGAGTCCTGAATATAGGAAAAAACCCAAAAACACCCCTAGCACGAAAGCCACGATTTGGTTGTCCGTAAGCGCACTGGTAAACAAACCTATGGAGGCAAAGGCAGCCCCAACCAGGAACAAGCCGATATAGGCGCCAAAAAAACCGGCACTATCAATATTTCCGGGGGGATCTCCTAACTGCACCACACTGAAGTAATATACCAGGGTAGGCAATAATGCAAAAATGATCAGCGTCAAGGTCGCCAGGTATTTACTGCTCACAATTTGAAATGCAGATAAGGGAGACGTCATCAGTAACTCCCAGGTCCCCGATTTTTTTTCTTCCGCCATCATCCTCATGGTAATGGCGGGAACCAAAAAGACAAATACCAAGGGCGTATGAGAAAAAAAAGTGTCAAGCTCTGCAAATCCATATTCCAGTACACTTGTACCGGGAAATACCCATACGATCAATCCCAAAGCCACCAAAAAGACAATAAGGATGATGTAACCCGTAAGGGTATGAAAAAAACCTTTAAGTTCCTTTTGATATAGACTTAGCATACTAGGGTCGGTTTTGGGTTAGCTGGTGAAAAATGGTTTCCAGGTCTTGCGCTTCCTGCTTCAATTCCACTAGACTTAGCCCCTTTTCCTGTACAAATGCCATAATCATTTTGCGCATTTCTTTGGGCTGGGAGGTGGTAAGGGTGATCCTACAGGGATCATCTTGCCTGATTTTTTGAGGGTTCATGTGCTCAAACCACTCCTTTTGTAAAGGTTCTTCAGTTTGCAGCACAAGGCTGAACCTTCCCCCTTGGCTACTTTTAAGGCGTTGGAGCATGTCTTGCGCCACAATTTTACCTTGGTGTATGATGACGACTTTCTCACATATGGCCTCCACTTCCTGCATAATATGAGTGCTCAGGATCAAGGTTTTTTCCTGGCTGATGGATTTGATCAGTGCCCTTATTTCCACGAGTTGATTTGGATCCAGACCTGTTGTGGGTTCATCCAGAATAATGATTTCCGGGTCATGCACCATGGTCTTTGCCAGCCCAACCCTTTGCCTGTATCCCTTGGAGAGCTGGCCAATCATTTTATTTTTCTCAGCCATTAATCCGCATTGCTCCATTACCTTTTGTATGTTACTCTTTAGGACATCTGGCTTCAATTGATACATCCCGCCTATAAAAGAAAGGAATTCGGGGATATACATGTCTAAATAAAGGGGGTTGTGTTCTGGCAGGTACCCAATCATCCTACTCACCACCTTAGGATGTTTCACCACCGACACCCCTTTTACGAGTACATCTCCTCCATCCGGCAAAAGAAAACCTGTGGCAATCTTCATGGTCGTGGATTTACCCGCCCCATTTGGCCCCAAAAACCCCAAAATCTGACCTGGCTTGGCCTGGAATTCCACCTTGCTCAGTGCTTTTTGATAGCCGAAATATTTGGTAAGTTGATTGACTTCTATAGACATGAACTGGAAAATACCGGACAAAAATTTTGCCCTTAACCATTTGAGCTTTATTCAATAAATTAACGAAAAATCTCTTGATTTCCTCTTTCGTACCCTAAAAATTTGGAGATAAAATGAAAGAAGTCCCGAATGAAAAACATCAGGGACTTCACCATAATATGCATGCTTTATTTATGGCTCCAGTGCCTTCACTCCCGGAAGTTCTTTGCCTTCCATCAATTCAAGCAGGGCTCCCCCACCTGTGGATACAAAGGAAACTTTATCCCCATAACCAAATTTATTGATGGCCGCAGCGGAATCTCCCCCTCCAATCATGGAGAACGCACCTTTTTGTGTAGCTGCCACTATTGCCTCTGCCACTACCTTAGTACCATGCTCAAAGCTACTCATTTCAAACACCCCCATAGGGCCGTTCCATAAGATGGTCTTGGCAGATTCAATTTCCTTTGCAAAAATAACCCTGGACTCCGGTCCAATGTCCAGCCCCATCCAGCCATCGGGGATTTCGCCTTTTTTGGCAATGCCTTGTTCGGCATCGTTGGCAAAGGCTTTACTGGTCACAGAATCAACCGGAAACACCAGGTTCACACCTTTGCTTTTTGCCTTTTCTATCAGGTCTAATGCAAGGTCCAGCTTATCCTCCTCTAGCAAAGAATCCCCAATTTTACCCCCCTGGGCCTTAGCAAAGGTGTAGGACATTCCTCCCCCTATGATCAAGGTATTCACCTTGTCCAGCAACCGCTCTATGATCAGGATTTTATCAGAAATCTTGGCTCCACCCATTATGGCGGTAAAGGGTTTGGCTGCACTGCTCATTACCTTATCAGCATTTTTGAGCTCGGCTTCCATAAGGTATCCGGCCGCTTTATCATTGAAAAATTCTGCAATCACAGCTGTAGAAGCATGTGCCCTGTGGGCGGTGCCAAAGGCGTCATTGACATAGACATCGCCCAATTGGCTCAATTTTTTCGCAAACTCCCTGTCCCCTTTGGTTTCTTCCTTATAAAACCTCAGGTTTTCCAATAAGAGCACCTCCCCGGGGTTAAGGCTTTTTGCCAGTTGGCTTACCTCGTTCCCTATGCAATCCTCCACAAACTTAATTTGGGTATCCAATTCCTTACCCAGTTCGGTTTTCACATGACGCAAAGAAAATTTATCCTCAGGGCCATCCTTGGGTCTGCCCAAATGCGACATTAAAATAACTGCCCCACCGTCTTGGAGTATTTTTTTAATGGTAGGAGCGGCAGCTGTGATCCGGGTATTGTCGGTCACATTGCCATGCTCATCCAAAGGCACATTGAAATCCACTCGTATGAGTGCTCTTTTTCCCTTAAAATCTAGATTATCTACCGTTTTTATTCTTCTATTCATGGTTGAAAATTTAATTGGTTGTTCAAAAATAAACAATTTATTTTGCCGCTGCCCTTCTTAGGCGGTCATTTATGGCCTTGCCCAGGTTTTCTTCCGGCAATTCCTCTGCCAAAATCACCTGTAAGCCAGCATTATCAAGTTCCCTCATGGCTGCAAACAAATTCCTTGCGGCTTCGCTAAAATCCCCTTTCTGGCTTAATAGTATTTGGCGATGAGGTGAGTATTCCTCATAGCTGGCACAAAAAGAAAGTACCCCGAAGGGAATGCCCTTTGATGAGTAATTCCTCGCCATATCGTCCAAGTTCCCAAGAAGTATGGGGGTCTTGGGGGCATAATGACTTTTTAGCATACCCGGTGCTTTGGGATTGCTGCTGGACTGGGGCAAAATCAGCAAGGGCCCCGCCAACTTCTCCACTTCCTGTATAGGAATCCCCCCCAGTCTATAAACAATTACCTGACCCTGTTCCAATCCCACGATGGTGCTTTCCAGTCCCACCTGGCAATCTCCCCCGTCCAACACATAAGGGATTTCCCCCCCCAATTGATCCAATACATGGGAAGCCTTGGTTGGGCTGATATAGCCAAAAGGATTGGCCGAAGGTGCGGCAAGGGGTAAATTTATATTCAGCAGTAATTCGCGGGTTAAAGGATGATTGGGAACCCTAATGCCTACCGTGTCCAGTCCACTGGTAACCAAATCAGGCACTAGTGATTGCTTAGGCAATAATAGGGTCAAAGGCCCAGGCCAAAACTCCAGGGCCAGTTTCTTCAATTCTTCCGGAAACTCCTTGACTAAGGCATAGGCTTGCTCCAACTCTCCAACATGCACGATCAAAGGGTCGAAACTAGGCCTTTTTTTTGTCTCATAAATTTTAAGAACGGCATCGGTATTCAAAGCGTTACCCGCCAAACCATATACCGTCTCGGTTGGTATAGCCACTAGTTCGCCATCCCGGAGAAAGGCAGCAGCTTTCGCCAGGTCCTGACCCACTTCGGTATTAACTTTATTCTTCACAGAAGTCATCAATCCATTCTTTAGCGGCTGTATATCCTAAACTCATAGCCATTTTAAGGTTGGTACACCCCTCATCCCTCTTCCCCAAAGCGCTCATCTCAGTGACCCCAAGTAAATAAAAAGCAGCCGCGTTTCTCTTATCAATGGCAATGACCTCATTTAATGCGGATATGGCACTTATAGGGTCATTGTTCCCTAAATGGGCCTTTGCCTTATTGAAATGAGCTGGGGCACTTTGTGGGTTACCCTCAGTGGCAAGTTCAAAGTCAAAAAGGGCATCTTCATATTGTTCCATCCCCAGCAGTGCCAAACCCCTGTTGTAATAGATGTCCACCACTCCTGCGTCCAGCGCATTTGCTATATTGTAGTCCGCTACCGCCTCCTTGAATCGCTTTAATTCAAATTTTGCATTCCCTCTATTGAAAAAAGGCTTATAGTTGGCACTGTCCAGTTGGATGGACTTATCGAAGGCATCAATGGCATTTTCAAATTCTTGTTTCTCGAAATAGGCCACACCCAGGCCATTGTATGCTCTCGGCTCCTCGGGGGAACTTTCAGCCGCCCGTTGAAAGAGCTCCTTGGCCTTGTCATACTCGCCTGCCATTAAGGATTCTGCCCCTGCATCCAACAGTTCTTCTGTGGAAGGGGAGCAAGCATTCAAGAAAACAATCAATAAAACGGGTAGGAAACAACCCCTGTATAAACGCATAAGGATTAAATTTCCGCAAAGGTAAGGATTTGGGAAGAAAATTTATCGAAAAACACCAGCAATCCAAGGGCGTGAGGACTCATAATCACAAAAACACCTCTGATTTACTGGTTTTTTCGAGCATTCGCATGATTGAGGTGTTGCCCATTACTAATTCTTCCACTACTTCATAACTCACCCAGGCCAAATCTTTGCTTTCCGAACTTACCGTGAGCGGTTCGTCAATTTCAGCCTCAAGCAGAAACCTTACATCATAGTGGAAATGCCTTGGCTCATCACCCCTGGCAGGAATCACGTGGCGGTCTATATCGAAAATGGATTTGTCCACAAACTGTAGCGTATGAAGGCCACTCTCCTCCCTGGCTTCGGTCATCGCCACATCCAACAGGTTTTCATTATCGTCCGCATGTCCCCCCAATTGCAGCCATTTATTTAGCTTTCTGTGCAGGGTCAGTAAGGTATGTGTTCTATTCTTGTTGACAACCCAGGCAGACCCTGTAAAATGCCCGGTGGTCCTAAGGCGGCTATAGGCCAAAGGTTCGTCTGTAAGGACGACAAAGTCTTTTACAAAAGCCTCTTCTTCCTCAAATGGGGTGCGATAGTTTTCTAATAACACTTTTAATCGATGTCTATCCATGGCTTTTACTTTACGTTAACAAACCTTCAACAAATTGATCAAAAGGCTTGGCTTCCCTATACAAATGATCGGAATAGATGGTGACCAATACCTTAAGAAAACTGGGCTTATTGTTCACTGAAACTTTTTCAATACTCACATTCCCAAAAAGCTGATCGATCTTTTCACTGACCTCACTGGCGGAAATCGGGGGCTTATAGTAAAGTTTTTCGGTGATTTTGACCATGTCGTTTATCTCTTGCATTTTCCTGTCTAAACTCACCCTTCTATAACCCAAATCTAGCAATCGCTGGCCAAAAGCAAAGAAAAGCCTGGAAAAAATTTTTTCATCAAAGGGCTTTTCAAAGGAAACTGCAAACCCATTTGCATACGGAGAATTCAGGATATGCACCTCAGGATTATCCTTAATACCTGCTTTTTTGAGGTGAAAGTTCCTATAAACCTTTTCAATAGCCTCTTTACCTTCTGTAGATTTGACCCATTCGCTCACCTCATTTTCCTCCTCAGCGGTTTGAATGAAATTCTCCTTGTAGCTCAAGTTTTGCCCTTTATCGGAAAACAACTTTCCAAATATATCATCAATGAAGCTCATTCAGTTTCTTCTTTATTAGGCCATCTTTACCCGTTTCGATCAAATCCTCATCTTCCATGCAGCGAAGTTCTTCCACCGTATCAAGATCTTGTTTCAGTCCGGCAACTTCCAGTAGTTTCATCATTGAAAACGCCATACCCCCATCTAAAGTTTTCAAAAACTTTTCTCTGATCACCTTTCTTCTCTCAAATTCCCCGCCAAGTTTCTTGTTTTTCAAGCAAACATCACAATTCCCGCATGTCTGCTCACTATCTTCACCAAAGTAACACAGCAATTGTAAGGTACGGCAAAGTTGGCCGTTTATAGCATATTCCACCATATGCTTGGCCTTTTGAATAGCCTGCTCCCTACGTGAGGCTATCCTTTTGATGTCAAGGGGAAGTTTACCGGCATCCATTCTGGCCGTAAGAAACGTGACCTGTGGTTTGTTTTTTCTGGGATGATAGGCCATCACTCCCAATTCATCCAACTGCAACAACAGTTTTTCCACTGCCAGCTCAGTCAATCCCAATACACTGGCCAGCTTGGACTCGGAAATGGTCACGTAGGAAGCAAATAGCTCTCCCCCGTACATGCGAAGCAGCAGTTTGATAAGGGGATCCAGGCGCTCGTACCTGATTTGGGTATCATAAAGTTGTGTGGTTTGCACCAGAATATGAAGAGAAGATGGGCTATGTATACTCTCGCTTAGTAAGATTAAGGACTCTTCCTCCAGCACCTTCAGGGCATTGTAAGTGAGCAAGGGGTCTAATTGATAGGTCTTGGCAAATGCGTGAATGTCAAAATCGAAGCTGCTCATTTGACTGCTTCCTACAGCCAGCCTGAAAAAATTGGCCAAACACTGATAAACACGCTTGATCAATTCAATGGGAGGATATGACTTTTCGGCTTTTTCCAATAAACGCTGCCTGTCTATCACCTGATGAATAAGCACAGCGTATGATTTCTTGCCATCTCTTCCTGCCCTTCCCGCCTCTTGGTAATAATTCTCCAAGTTTTCCGGCAAGTCTACATGCAACACCAGTCTTACATCCGGTTTGTCTATCCCCATGCCAAAGGCATTGGTGGCTACGATCACCCTTTGCCTACCTGTAATCCAATCCGCCTGCCGGGAAGCCCGTACGTTCCCCTCAAGACCAGCATGGTAAAAGGTAGCCGAAATACCCAACCGGTTGAGATGATCTGAGATGTCCTTTGTCCCCTTCCTGTTCCTTGCGTAGATAATCGCAGCACCCGGAACTTTCTTTAGGATGTCCACGGCCTTTTCCAACTTATTCTCTGCCTCCCTTACTACAAATGAAAGGTTAGGGCGGGCAAATGATTGTACGAAAACCTGCGGTTTCTTTAACTCCAGTTTCTCGAGGATGTCCTTTCTCACCTCAAGTGTTGCAGATGCGGTGAGGGCAACAAAAGACAGGTCGGGATGAATTTCCCTCAATTTGGCGATTTGTAGATAGGGAGGCCTGAAGTCATAGCCCCATTGGGATATACAATGCGCCTCATCCACAGCTATGAAACTCACCTTCATCTTTTTGAATCGGGCAATAAAAAGCTCAGTTTGCAAGCGTTCGGGTGACACATAAAGAAACTTGACATCCCCATACACGCAATTGTCCAGCAGGGTGTCTATTTCCCTTTTCCGCATTCCCGAATAGACGGCCACGGCATTTATCCCCTTCTTTTTCAGATTATCCACCTGATCCCTCATCAAAGCGATCAAAGGACTGATTACCAAGCAAACCCCCTCTTGCATCAACCCTGGCACCTGGAAGCACAAGGACTTGCCCCCACCGGTGGGCAAAAGCGCTAGGGTATCTTTCCCCTCGGCAACGGACAACACGATTTCTTCCTGCATGGGCCTGAAATCCTGATAGCCAAAAACCTTTTTTAATACCTCAAGTGCCTTCCCTTTCACCCTACCATTCCTTTTTTTCCTTTTTTAAAAACGCTGCAATCCCCTCCTTACAATCCCGGGTTTCCCTCGCCTTTGCATTTACAACAGCAGCTTGTTCCAAGGATGCCGTAAGATCAAGCCCTTTAAATTCTGCCAACAATTTCTTGGTTTGAGCAATTGCCTGAGCCGAATTCGATGTTGCCAATTGAATGCAAAATGCCTCGGCATGTCCCAGAAGCCTGGAAGCCTCCACCACTCCAGCCAACATGCCAATACGCAAGGCTTCCTCAGCTGCAATCAGCCTGCCACTCAAAAGCAGTTCCCTAGCTTTTCCTGCACCTATTTTCTCGATCACAAAATAGGCAACTATGGCTGGAACAAACCCAATGCTGACTTCTGTAAAACCAAATTTGGCCTCCGGGACTGAAAAAGCAAAGTCACAAACATTTACCAATCCACATCCACCTGCCAAAGCATGCCCTTGTACAGCTGCCACCACCGGTTTTGGGTAGCGGTAAATCAATTCAAAAAGCCCTTTTAATGACTTGCTATCTTCCAGGTTTTCGGCATAGGAGTTGTCACGCATCTGTTCCAAATGCTGCAAGTCCGCACCAGAGCAGAAAACGTTTCCTTCCGAGCGTATGAGAATTACCCTAATCTCCTCATTTTCTATCATCTTGGAAAGGGAGTTTTTCAGCTCCTCCACCATTTCGGGATTGAGTGCATTACGCTTTTCCGGTCGGCTCAGCACCACATGCCCTACTCTATCCCTGATCTCAGTAATTATTGGGGAAATTTTCATTTTGTTAAACCTTATTTTTTAGGTGTTAGGTCATCTTTAATTCTGTATGTGTTGGTGTTTTTTTTCTAAATGTTAGCAACCTCCGGCCAAAATCGGACAGGTGTATGCCTTTTTCTGAAATATAACAAAGTAGGAATAAAGAAAAGGTTCAAAAGTGAATTTTATCGCGAAAGAAAGAAACATCTGCGGTAAGCCATGTCCCTATCAAAGCAGGGTATGCTTATCTTTCCCCAGCCTAAGGGAGTTACCGGAGGGCAAAAGAATCAACAGGGTTTCGTCCTGCATTTTCACCCCGGCCATGTTCAAATGCTTCACCCTGCCCAGGCGAATTCTATTGGGTAAAATTTTATAATTATATTCATCCTCAGTGACTCCGTCCATAAAACTAAATAGTTGACCCCTGTGAAAATAATCCACAGCAACGCCCTCTTTAAGTGCATACACCGTGGTCTTGTTGTGAAATTGACTGAAAAACAACCATTGCCATTGGCAAAGCATTAAAACGGCAAAGCATACCAAAGCCGCCTTCAGTGCCCCTCGCACCTTATGCTGAAATGCAATTATTCCACAGACCAAAAACCCCCAGTATGCCAACATTTCATACCATTCTAAATGAATATGGGATACCCTGGCTCCCGGTAAATCATTGATGAAGAAAATCACAGTGTTTAGTGCCTGCACCACCGCATTCAAAAGCTCCCCCAAAAGTGAGGACACAAAAGGAATGAACATACTCATTAAGAAGGGCAACCCCGTGCTCATCATTACGAAAGCACCAGGAATAGCCACCAAGTTAGAGATTAGAAAATACGTTGGAAACAGATGGAAATAATAGGCAGAAATAGGGAAAGTGGCCAATTGTGCTGCTAAACTCACCGAGGTGATCTGCCAGAAGTAATCCAGAATCTTATACTTGGGCGTCCATAAACTTAGGATAAAGGGTTGAAAAAGAAGGATGCCTGTCAATGCTGCATAGGAGAGCTGGAAACCCACAGCATAAATAATAAAAGGGTCATAAAGCAACAAAACCAATGCAGAAATTGCCAAAGGATTAAAAATGGAGGGGCTAGTAGACCTCATTTGTGCCAGCGAAATAAAGGAAAACATAGTAGCCGACCTGAGCACCGAAGGAGACATACCCGTGAGTATTGCATAAAACCAAATTAAAAAGATCACAAGTATTAAATAGGGCACCCTTTTGTAAACCGGTAGTTTGTGAGGTTTAATAAAAAGCAGGAAAAAACCGTAAATGATCCCCACATGCAAGCCGGAAACTGCCAGAATATGCATGGCCCCTGCGGTACTGTAAGCCTCTTTAAGGTCGCCATCCATATCTTCCTTTTGCCCCAGCAACAAGGCCTGGGCTATTTGTCGAGATTGGGGGTCAGGAATAAATTCTTGAATGTGTGTATGTAGTTTTCTTCTTAGAGATAGTATAGGTTTCAAAAAGCCATCGCCTCTGCCCTCTTTGATCACCATGGGTTCTTCCCGAAAAAAATGCCTGTGAAATACCTGTTGGCGCCGCATGAATTGTTGGTAATCGAATTCATAAGGGTTTTCGGGAGGACTAATTATGGAGGGAAAACCTTTCACCAAAATCACGTCCCCGGGACCTAGATTTGGTCTTCCGCTGTGGTAGATCAATACGGTGCCGGCAGCATCCACCCAATCACCTCCTTGAAACACTGATTTTACAGCTAAGCGGTT
>PXCO01000191.1 GCA_003565295.1 Cyclobacteriaceae bacterium | reverse complement strand
GTTCCACAGCTTCAGCTTACCTACTATATTCCCCAAAAAACAAGCAGCTCAACCCTCCGGGGGAATGGAACACAGGAAAAATAGTGGCCAAAGGCAAAAAGGTGGAACATTGGCTAAATGGAGTTAAAGTAGTCTCTTATAAAAGGGGAAGTAAGGATTTTCACAAAAGGAAAGCCGATACTAAATTCAAAAACGACAGAAACTATGGAGAGTTTGAGGAGGGGCATATCCTCTTGACCGACCATAATGACAAGGTGTATTTCAGGAATATTAAGATTCGAAGACTTTAACCCATTAATTGGATGTGAACTTTAGGCAGATTCCAACCTACAAAATTTTGGGGATGAGTTAGAATTTCTCAAACATCAACTTAAAGGTATTTTCAAAGTGTCTATTAATATCCGACTCTTTGGTAAGGTCCCAGTAACTCTTTTCTTGCAGCACGAGCACCTGTGTGGCCACTATCCAACTTTGTGTCCAGCCGGTCAAGGTTCCCCAGGCACCCCAGCCCACATCGGCATTGCTGGCCCAAAACTCCCATCGGTCAAAATCAAAAGCCCTGAACCAGGCTCCATCAAGGTCCTCAAACCTATCACTTTTTACCTGAATCCTGGTCAAGAAATCAGATAAACGGCTTAACGCATCAAGGTAGCGTTCATCACCGGTGGCATGCGCCGCCTCGTTAAGGCTAAAAAAGGCAAAATTACTGGTGTACAACATGTCCGCTATGGGATCCCCATTTTCAAAAATCAAGGGTGCCTCGTGCAACCCGTATTCAGCATTCGATTTGGTTCTTCCATACCTTCCCTTTTCTGCTCCACCCAGTTCTTCCCTGATGGCCCCACTTTCCATTTGATTTTCCAGCAGGGCACTCACAATCCGGTCTAGCCACTCCCTGTGCTCTGGGGTATCCTCCACCTGCACCAGCCATGCCAAAGGAAGGATCATACGTGCCCTTTCCTGCTGTATGCCGTTGGTCCATAACCACTCATCAGGGTACATTTCCATGGTTTGCTTTATGGCCAACTTGGTTCTTTCCAAAAGTGGTTGGTGCCCTGTTTTGTCATATAGCCACAGGTATAGCGCCCACATCCAGGACTCAAAATGTGGTGCGGGATTGATCACTTCACGCTCAAAATAATGCCTCCATCCATTTTGTTCCACATCTTTGTTTTCCAACCTTCTGTCCCTGAACCCCATGGTCCCGGTCGTTCTGAAGTTGCCCAGAATGGCTTCAATTGCTTCTTTGTCCCATTCATTTGTCTTAAGATGTGCTGCTGCACCCAATACCCCCAAAACTGCCCTTGCATTGTCATCACCATAATAGACCCCGGGATGGGTATAAGACCATCCAATTAAGCCATAACTGGCCGATTTTGGGTCATTCCTGGGTCCACCCCTCAGGTTGGAATCGAAAATATAGTCTACCAATTTCCTGGCAGGCTCCTCATAGGAGGATTCGCCCAATAAATTAGCCCCTGCTGATAGGGCATAAGCTGCTTCTCCCTGTACATCTGCCCTGATCCAATAGCGGTATTGCTGGGATCCGTCATGATATATATTGGAGGAATGCCCTTCCAAAAGCCCCAGACTCCCATCTCCATTGGAAAGATCCCTGGGCACAGGAGGCCCAACGGGATTGCCACCGTCACCTTGGTATTCCAACCACAAATCCTCCCAATCGGGATGAATAAAAAATCTGCCTTTGTAAAACCAGTCAAGCCCATTTCTAATGCTTTCCTTCTTGTCTTCCGGGTCAACCTTCTCATCTTTTCCCAAGTTGGGGGCCAGGTGCCTGGGCCAAGTTTTAAAATGCAAATCACCAATGCCTGTCAAATTCCGGATGATATGTGCCCACAAGGCTTTCCAGTGATCCTCAGGACCGTATCTCCCCTGCGCAAATCCCGATAGTCGGGTAAAAGAATAAAAACTACCATTCTCTTCCACCAACAAAGGGTAAGTTTCCACATCATCTATCCCATATTCGGCTTTGTCCAATCCTGCCACCTTTGCCAAGACCAAAAGGGGTTTTTCTGCATCAGAGGGAATGACATGACAATCATTTATCCCCAGTATACTCATGGGCGGCATTTCTAGGCCAAAAACGTCCGAAGAGATCACCCCTCTTTCCAGTCTGGTCTGAAGAGATTCATCTTCCATCATTACCCCGGGGATAAATTCAGGGTATTCCACATATAATCTAATCCCTTTTGCCTGAGCCCTCTCAAAAAACGAGCTGGCCAGAGGGACACGCTGATAAGGGTATTCCTCTGACAACACCAATAGTACCCCCCCTTCTTCTATATCATCCAATGCCAATGAAAGGTTTCCATACACTTGTAATTCAAATCCTTCCCCCTCAAGCCAGGTGGCTAAGTCACCTTCCTTGTCACCAATTAGGTGAATAGTTGAGATTTTTTGTGAATCATCACAACCAAAAACAACCAATGCTACCATTATGAAAATGAAAAAACTTAGCTTTAAAATGAAGAATCTGAATATGGAAAGAAGAAATGTTTTCATCTGTTTATAATTTTTTTTTCAGCGGTCATTACCTGTCCCGAACTTGTTTCGGAAACCTGCCCCGTACCGCAGGTCGGGGTGGAATCTCGCTTTGATAATCATCCCAGTGTGTGACGTGCTTGTCATGCCCTGACTGCCGTCAGGACAGGCTCGATTTCATAATGCTATACTGAATAGGTTTAGTACAATATCACTTTATTTTTTGATGGCTAACAGGAAAGGTAAGGAGAAGCCTTAAATTATAAAAACCCTTTAGTTTTACCAATTTCTTTTGCAAAAACCGCCCTTATAAATAGATTATCTAACCCTGAAATACATATGCATTGCTAATTATCGAACAATCAGCAAATTAAGTTGAAAAATAAATGGATTTTTAAATGTGAATTTCTAGATTTGGGTATTGGTGAATTTTTAAATACATAAAAATGCATTTCAGCTTACAAAAAATTATTTACATATTGCCATTTTTAATATGGTGGGGGGAGGTACGATCCATTACCGAGGATCCCAAATTTCCGGAAGAGGCCTATAGACCATTAATAGTAATGAACAAAGGCACTGGTGGGGACAGTAGCTTTGATTTGATCCGAAGGCTAAGGAATGATGTGATCATGGAAAACCCTAACCTCGTATTCCTATCGGTGGGCATGAACGACATGTTAAATTTAGATAAGTTTGTGGATTATGATACTTTCAGGAAAAACTATCAAAGGATCATAGGAACCTTGACGGATGCTAACATTGAAATCGTATTACTTAACCTGGTTCCGGTAGATACCTTGGCCATTAAAAGTTGGTATAAGGAAGGCTTATTCAAGGAAAAGGCTGATACAAAGGTGAAAAATGCCAATGAGATCATAAAAGAACTGGCCAATACCAATGGATTGCCCCTAATAGACCTTTACGAAGCCTTTGTTGCCGCAAATTCATCCAATGAGCTGAAGGGAAAATTGATTATGAATCAGGCAAATTCTGGTGTGGAAGATGGTGTGCACCCTACCAAGGAAGGCTATAAAGTCATTGCCAGGAAAATCTTCAATTTTCTCTTGCAAAACAAAAAGCTCAAGCCGGGAAATAAATATGTTTGCTTCGGAGATAATGTGACTTATGGTGCCCATGTATTAGGGGCAGGCACAAATTCCGGGGAAACTTACCCTGGTTTGCTTAGAAAAATGATGCTCTGGGACTATTTAGTGCCTTACTTTTCTGTCCCTTTTGACTATGAAATGAAAATGGGGGATTATCGCTCACCCCTTCTATTCGAAAACGGTGAAGAAGCCACAACAGTGGATATGTGGGAAAAGCGCAGGGAAGAAATCCTAAGCGAATGGCACGGACTGATGGGGAAATGGCCAGAGCTCATCACCGAGCCCCACATGGAAATATTGGAGGAGGTGAACATGGACGGTTATATACAAAAGAAAATCCGCTTCGATTGGGTGCCCGATCAGCCTACCATAGGCTATTTGCTGGTGCCCTTTCAGGCAAAAAACAAGCCTGCCGTAATTACCGTGTATTATGAACCGGAAACGGCGATCGGTGAGGGCAAACCTGATCGGGATTTTGCGAAAAAATTGACCGAAAGGGGGTTTGTCACCCTTTCCATTGGCACCACCGAGACCACTGAAAATGAAACCTATGCAATTTATTATCCACATATCGACAGTGCAAGTGTGCAACCCTTGTCCATGTTGGCATATGCTGCGGCCAATGCCTGGCATTTGCTGGCCAACCTGGAGGAGGTGAATGAGGACAAAATTGGGATTATGGGCCACTCCTACGGTGGCAAATGGGCCATGTTTGCCTCCTGCTTATTCGATAAATTTGCAGCAGCTGCATGGTCTGACCCGGGTATAGTTTTTGAAAAGGATAAACCCTCTGTCAACTACTGGGAACCCTGGTACCTTGGTTACCATCCTCCACCCTGGAGAGAAAGAGGGATCCCATCCCCCGAAAACCCCGCCAAGGGTTTGTATCCTGAACTCTTGGGAAAAGGCAAAGACCTACATGAACTGCATGCGCTAATGGCTCCAAGGCCTTTTTTCGTCTCAGGGGGCTCTGAGGATACAGAGGAGCGTTGGACGGTTTTAAACCACAGCATTGAGGTGAATTCACTTTATGGGCTAGACGACAGGGTAGGAATGTCAAACCGCGCTGACCACTCACCAGACGAAGCCTCCAATGAGACCGTATTTACGTTCTTTGAATACTTCTTGGAGCCTTAAAGTAAAAATTCCTCAAGGTTAGTTTTCACAAAATCGTCATCCATGAGATGGGGGTAAGCAAGACATACCCTTTCTATCTCTTCTTTTTGGCCGGGACTCAACTTCTCCTCAGGGTCAAGACACCAGGTACCTTCCAGGAGACCCTGCCTTCTAAGTACCTCATGAATTCCGGGAATACAGCCATGAAACTGGTTAGCGGGGTCAAAGATAGCCGCATTGGTATCGGTGACCTGAACGCCCAACTGTAACAGCTCTTCCGAAGACCCATTGCCTTTTTCTTTAAAGGTTTTAATTTTTTCCAAAATCTTAACTGCCTTTTCCGTCCATACGGCCCAGTGCCCTAGTAACCCCCCCACAAAAGATTTATGTATTGGTTTACCGTCTACCACGAAGGAGTAAGTCGTAAGTAAATCAGCCACAATATTATCATCATTCCCGGTATATAAGGCAATCTCATCACATCGATTGGAGGAGCAAATAGCCCTCACCACATCCAGGGTTTGGTAGCGGTTAAATGGGGCTACTTTCACGGCTTTTACTGCGGGAATATCCACAAAATCCCTCCAAAATTCATAACTCAGCAACCTCCCCCCTGCAGAAGGCTGAAGGTAAAACCCGAAAAGCGGAATCCGCTCCCCCACCCTTTCTGCTCTTTTAATCAACTCCGATTCCGTATAGCTACTCAACCCTCCTGCACTCAAAAGGCCCAAATCATAACCCAGGCTCGCCGCCATATCGGCTTCCTCCACGGCCTGCTCGGTGGGGCCAACAATACCTGCAACTTTAATGAAATCTTCCATTCTCCCGCATTTCACGATTTCCTCCATGGCAATCCTCAGCACAGGCTCAAATAGGCCAATTTTCTTATCTCTTATGGCAAATTGAGTAGAATGGACCCCTACCGCTATCCCCCCGGCCCCTGCTCCCAGGTAGTACCTCATTAAGGCACGCTGCCTTCGTTCATCCAATTGACGATTGGCATTCAATGCTAACGGGTGCGCAGGTATCACTGTTCCCTTATGGAGTTTACTGGCAATTTTTGGGTTGAGTTTTATCATAAATCAGTATTTTATTTTTTTTGCATAACTTGCTTCATTCTTTGGGTGGGCATCTTAGCCATCAATAATTCCCTTTGGTTTCTTGAAAATGCGTAGGCTTGTTCAGTTTGGCCCCACCAGTATTAATCCAATCCGCTGTCATCTGTAACATTTCGGACAAGGATACCCTAGGATACCCGAACCAGCGATGGCATTTTGAGGCGTTATTTAACAGGCAATCCCCTGGTTCGTTTTCCAAAAACTTTGGAGTGGTCTTGAAATGCCTGCCAAATTCCCTGGCCACCCATTTGATAGAGACCGTCTCCGGGCCTGTCACATTTAGGATCACAGGTGGAAAACTGCATCTCAATAGAGAACGGAGCGCAATTTCATTGGCATCCCCCTGCCATATCACATTCATATGACCCACCCTCAAGTCTATGGCCACATTGTTTTTCACCATTTCACCAATTTCCAAGAGGTTGCCATACCTTAAATCGATGGCATAATTTAGCCGATAGATCAGCATAGGTATCTGGTATTTATGGCTAAAGTATTGAAACACTCTTTCCCTTCCCAGACAAGACTGCGCATACTCTCCTACTGGAGAGGGCGGGGTATGTTCCGTGGCACCACCTGAGGCTATAGGCACCATGGGGTAGATGTTCCCGGAGGAAAATACAACAATATTGGAATCCCTAAATCTTTCTGCGACGCGCCCGGGCAAATATGCATTCATGGCCCAGGTAAGATGTTCCTGCCCGGCAGTCCCAAATTTCCTGCCCACCATATAAATGATATTTTTCACATTGGGTAGTGCGTTTAAGGCCTCTTCATTCATGATGTCCGCCTCCAACGTTTGTACACCCGAGGATTCCAGATCACTTTTTAGCTGTTTATCTGAAAATCGTGAAACCCCGTATATTTTTCTTTCCACCCCACTTTCCCGGGTAGCCCTTACGGCCAGTTTTGCTAGGCTAGGCCCCATTTTGCCCCCTACCCCTAATATCAGGATATCCCCTTTCAGTTTCTGGAATTCCTGAACCAGAACAGTAGAGGGTGTGCTCAACAAATCTTCAAGTGCTTGTTCTGTCATTATTGCTTGATGTTGAAGAATTTACTTAAGAAACAATTGATAGAAATTGGTGCCTGCCAGAAAAAACAGCACACCTATACCTATTATTCCTAATGTATTCAAAATTAATCCATTAACTGATGCTCCCATAATCGACCTGTCGTTTGAAATCATCATTATCCCTATGCCAATAAAAGGAACCGCGAAAATGGTGATGCCTTGAGCGAAGACAATCAACTCCAGGGGTAACTTCCCGAAAACGAGTGCTACCAAGGCACCAATAATGATAATTAAGGAAATAAATAGCTTAACAGGAAGGGAATTCAATGAACGCCCTTGGTTCAACGCATCCGAACATAAGGTCCCTCCAATAGTGGCATTTCCCACCAAGGAGGAAAATGAAGCCCCAAATAAGCCTAACATAAAAACCAGTCCTGCCCAATTGCCATACAAGGGTGCCAACGTATTCCCCATATCGCCTGCTGATTGCACTGCAATATTTTTAGGCTGTAATATAGCCGCTGCACTCATTAGAATGGTCCCTGTAATAATTCCCAAAACCAAAATACCTGAGAGGCCTTCCATGATCGCCGATGAGGTTTCCTTGACTTTCCAGCCCTTCTCCTGTACCAGGTAGGACTGATAGAATGCCCCACCAATAGAAAAACTAGAGGCCACCAAAGCAACCACTAACAACAAAGCCCCGTCTGGGATGGAGGGGGTTAACCCACCTATTACCTTGCCCCATTCCGGCTGAGACAATATTAGGGTGAAAAGAAACGATACCAGCATCACGGCCACCATAAGCATCATCACCCTTTCCAAAATCTTATAGAAGGATTTAAAGAACAAAAGGCTGATCGCAGCCAAGGAAACGATGCTGATCCAAGGCCATGTGGGGGTCTGAAAGGACTCGGAAAAGGCTATGCCTGCCCCTATGGTGTTGCCTGCCTGAAAGGAGGCAGTCACAAAAAACAGGGCAAAACCACAGGCAATCGCTGCCCAATCCCCCCACTTATCCCTAAACAGTTGAAGCAATGAACGGGAACTTGCTACCCCAATTTTTGTACTCATTACCGTAAAGCCCATCATTAAAACCACCGCGGGTGGAATCACCCACAATAGGTCAAAGCCAAAGGATGCACCCAACCTGGAGGTTACCGTTAAACTACCCGGGCCAAACACCAAGGCAGCAGTGATGAGTCCCGGCCCCAAGAATTTGACAAGCTTCAATAAGGGGCTCCCCTTTGACGATGGTCTATTTGTCTGTTTGGTCAATGGAAGTATTGGTTTAGGGGTTGGCCGTTCTTTCCTTTACTACGGTGATTTCACTGGGCTTCATAAGGTTTCTATATACAAATACGCCCCCCCCGTCCTCTCCTTTCAGGTTATTGGCCAATTCTTGATAATCCGGGTATTGGTAGGCCCTGGCCGCTACTTGAAGACTATATTTCAATTTACTGTAATCGATCTCATTGATTTGCTCATGCTCCCATGCCTTATCTCCATTTGCATATGGGATTAAATATTCCAAAGCATCCCGAATCCCTGCACCATGTTGGTTTTGGTATTCCCACACCGGGTTTTCAAGTTGCTCCAGGCCAAGGGCAAAGGTGATTATTCCAACCAGGTTCATGGCACTGTAATCCCATGACCTGGTCCTTGCCAATTCTTTCGGCTGGGAACCATCCCTTTCAATCATTTCTTCCAGGATCAAGGGTATTCCTTTTTCCGCCAGACTATCGGCCCTACTTTTATTCCCCACAAAAATAGATAGCGGAATCGTCTGGGCAAAATACCAGGTGCTGTGGTTATTGCCATGTATGGCCTCGTCCTTACCATGCTCACTATTCACCAACCAGTCCATGTAGGCTCTCAACCATTCTTCTAGCCCATCCTGGTCTGCCTGGCTCCAATGCCTGGATGTTGCAATCATTTTGACAATGTCTGGCAAATGTGCAAATTTCCTGGTATCTATGATACCAATGCCCCTCCCTTCAGTTCTTCCCGGTATTCGTTGGGCATAATTCAAATTGGGATTCATTTTGGTAGAGGGGTCAAGAAACCAAGCCCTGATCAAATTTGCGCAATGCTCTGCATATTTTTCCTCACCTGTGAAATAATAGGCCTCAGCCAGTACCGGGAGCGCATTCAACAACTTGCCCATCTCTTGTTTATCTGTATATTCCCTACTCTCCGGGTTCACTTCCCCGTCTCTTCTGATATAGGGCAACCCGTCTTCTTTTTCCGGGTCAGGCCACCAGTAAGGTCCCATGCTGGTATAATCATGTATGTCCCCGCTGGGAGGCGTAGATGATTTTTTGGTCACTGAAAAAGGGCCTTCATCGAGCAATTTATCTGCGGATTCTGTTAAACGAACGATTTCGGGTAGGTTCCCTTCCTGAATATCCCCCAAATAGGTGACCTTTATATGCTGCAATAGGGCAGCATCTTCTAAAATAAATTCCTCAGGTACCGGGGCATGGCATCTGGAAAATAAAAATAAAATCAACAGTAATTTTGGAGAGAGCCATGCCAATGCCTCCTTTCTGATAAAACACATCTTGGTTTGGGTTTAGTGCTAAATGGGTGTTAGGTAGCGAAGATAGCTTAAAAGTGCTTTCTCTGCAATATTTCTGAAACGACTATGGCCTCTCTTAATGTCCTGGGATCCTTCAACCGCTTTGCATAAGGGTTTGACCGGACAGCTTTGAATTCCGACTCCACCTCCCCTAATATCGGTTCATCGTCATGGATATCCACTTGATCATCCAGTTTGACAAGAGGTTGACTTTGGCTTAACCTTTCGTAAACCTTTTCGGTTTCAGGCTCCTTTTCCATTCCGGCTCCACTTTGCGGTAGAGGGGCTTGCTCTTCCCGATTGTTATCTGGGTTTTGGGGAGCCTTTTCACCGGTGAGTACGATATCTCTCTCCCTTTCCTCCTGTTCCCGTCTTATATCTCTTAACAGTTCATCAAACGATTTTTTGGTAGAGGCTTCCTCCTCCGGCAACTCGCCGCCTTCCTCAGCTTGCCCCTCCTGGTTTTGAGCCTTTTTCTGGGCCAAAAAAGAATAGATGAAGTAAATGATGACGGCAATGATATAGAAAATGGTACCTGATTCCATGCGCTTAATTTCTTGAATGGGAAAGTTAGAAAAGTTAGGTGAATAAGGAAAAGATTTTTGATCTTAATTGGCTAAAGCGGGAATGTTTCCATCACAAATTTCCAGCACTACCTTTCATGTGTTTATATTTTCTTTTCAACGGTCACATGGAATCTCGCAATCTATAATCATCCCAGTGTGTGACGTGCTCGTCATGCCCTGACTGCCGTCAGGACAGGCTCGATCTCATCATGCTAGATT
>PXCO01000214.1 GCA_003565295.1 Cyclobacteriaceae bacterium | reverse complement strand
TTTCAGGTTATCATTTTCAAGCCGAGCAAGTAATTTTACAAAATCGGGTACAGTATATTTGCTGCCGTGATTTCCAGTGCAGGCTTTATATGTTTTTACTCCGGTTATAATTGCAATGCGGCTCGGAGAGCAAACCGATCCAGTTGCAAAAGCATTGGTAAACCTCACGCCTTCATTCGCCAATTTGTCGATTATAGGTGTGCGAGCATCTTTATTTCCGTAGTTGCCAATGAACTGCGGCGAAGTGTCTTCAACGGTAATCCAAAGAAAATTGGGCTTTTGCTGTGCGAATACAGTACTACCTGTTAATATCGATAAAATCAGCAAGATGTGGAAATTCATTGACCTTTAGTTATAATGGTTAAACTGGCTTCTTTCAACCCATGACTATTAGCCTTTAAGATAACTGAACCAGCGAGAGAACTTTCAAGTTGATTAAACACGACCTTATCAAGGATCAAAAAAGAAATAGAACGATTTTCAATTTCCCTCTATAAAGAAATAATTAATTTCATTTTGCTTTATAATAACGGTTTTTCTTAGGAACTTGTCCATTTGTTTCTAGTAGCATACTATCCAATTTACTTTTTAATTCATGGGCCTTTTCCGGAAATTCAGCAGTCAAATTAGTCCTTTCCCCCGGATCACTTTTCAAGTTGAAAAGTTCGGTTTTGTCATCTTCATAAAAGTAAATCAATTTCCAATCCCCTTTCCTAACTGCTGAGCCTGGTTTCCAGGCGCTGCCATGATAGTGCGGATAATGCCAAAACAGTAAATCACGTTCTAAAATTAGATCCTCCATTAAAATGGGTAAAAGATTTTTGCCATCCTGCTCATCATGATTTACCCCTGCCAAAGATAAAATAGTCGTGAAAAAATCCATGCTCACAACCGGTTGATCTATAATCTTGCCGGGATTATCAACCCCTGGACCTGAAATTATCAGGGGAACCCGTATTCCCCCTTCGTAACACCATCCCTTCCCTGCCCGAAGAGGACTATTTGAAGTTTGCGCTTTTTTTTGAAAAAGTGTAGAACGCCCTCCATTGTCACTTGTAAAAACCACCCAGGTGTTTTTGTCAAGTCCATTATTTTTTAGCGTTTGCATAATTCTTCCAACATTTTCGTCCATTGCGGCTATCATTGAGGCATATTCCGCATTTTCCTGTATAAGTTGGGTCCACCCTTCACCTTCTTTTTGATAGGGTATTTCGCTTAATTTCATTTCTTCACGTTTTTCTATGAATTTATCAACATGTTTTTTTGAAGCTTGAATGGGAGTGTGCACAGTATAGTAGGAAAGATATAAAAGAAATGGATTTTCCCGGTTATTTGATATAAATTGGATACTCTCATCTGTTAATCTGTCAGTGAGGTATTCACCTTCAGGTCCGTCTTTTAAACGTGGATTTCCATAGGGAGAATAATATCCATTTGATACGTTGGGAATTATTTGGGGTGCCCCTGCTGCCCAACCTCCAATATTAATATCGAAACCCTGAAATTCAGGCCAAAACTCATCGTCTTCTCCCAAATGCCATTTCCCTGCAAAAAAAGTTTTATACTCTACTTCTTTTAATTTTTCAGCCAAAGTAACCTCTTCCAACGCTAATTCATTGTTAATCATTGGTCCCAATAATGGTCTGTCGTCGGGAGCATGGCCGGGAATCCAATCCGTAATTCCTACCCGATTAGGATGTTTTCCCGTAATGATGGCTGCCCGTGTAGGGCTGCAGACCGGATGCGCGGAATAAGCTTGGGTAAATAATACCCCTTCTTTTGCGAGTCTGTCAATATTGGGGCTATTATAAAAACTACCTGGGAAATTAACCTTCACATCCGCCCATCCCAAATCATCTATAAGAATAAAAACAATATTAGGGGGTTTTTCTTCTTTAAAGCAAAAACTTTGAAAGAAGGGAATAACAATAATAATTAAGAAGTATTTGATTTTCATTCCTAGTTGGTTTTATTCATTGGTTACCTCACTACCCCACCAGTTATTGCCAGGATTAAAATCCTTAGACAAGAAATCCGAACGTTGTTTTTCAATTCTTGGTAGCAGTTCGTTGACTACCTTTTCGAGATATTCTCTTTCCAATTCTTCGTTGTACATAGGGTCCTTTTTAGGAAAAAGCGCTCCTACGTTATCGAGATATGCAAAAAGATGGCCGCTCAAGTGATTTACTAATTCTAAATTATTAGCAGCTACATCCGTGGTTTCTTCCAAATCTTTTTCCAGATTATATAATTCTTCTCGCCCATCTTCATAATAATGAATTAGCTTCCATTCACCCTGACGAATGATTGAGGAAGGTTGGCCACCTTGGTTTCCATAGTGAGGGTAATGCCAAATAAGTGGACGCTCTGGTATAGAACCTCCTGTGAGCAGTGGTACAAGACTGATTCCATCAGAATGTTCTTCCGGTTTTAAATCAGCCCTAACAAGTTCGAGTATGGTGGGATAAAAATCAGCTCCTGTAACGGGAACAGAAGATTTTTTTCCGGCAATATCAAGCCACGGAACTTTTATAAAATAAGGTTCGCGTATCCCCCCTTCGTAATGATAACCTTTGCCGCCACGTAAGGACAGGTTTGAGGTAGCAAATGCATCTCCAGCAGATACCCCACCATTATCAGAGGTAAAGATTACTATGGTGTTTTTGTCTAACCCAAGTTCTTGAAGAGTATTTAAAACAATTCCTACCGCATCGTCCATGGTTTCTACCAATCCACCGTAAACAGGGTTGTCCTGAACTTGGCGGATAGGCAGAAAATGTCCCATTTTAAAACCAATTTCGGCTATTCCCAATTCTTCGGCTTTATTCCGGTATTTCGTCCATTTCTCCTTTGTTGTTTGAATAGGTCCATGAACAGCATAAAATGATAGGAATGCAAAAAACGGGACATCTTTATGGTCCTTGATAAAGTCTGCAGTTTCATTGGCCAATCGAATTGTCAGGCTTTCTCCATCAGGTCCATTTTCAAGATTCGGGTTCTCCCATGGTGCGTAAAAGCCACCACTGGGCCACCCTTTGTCCCAGCCTCCCTTATTGATATCAAAGCCATGATCCTCAGGCCAGGAACCCTCATCTCCTAAGTGCCATTTTCCCGCGAAAAAAGTTTTATATCCTTGCTCCTTCAGGGCTTCGGGAAGGGTGAAATATTCATGGGGCAAATGATTTCCATTTTCAGAAGGCAGAAGTTTGTTAAACCGACCCTGTTTTCTCCATTCCGTTCCTGTTCTGGCACCTATCCAGTCCGTTATTCCATGTCTCGCCGTAAATTTTCCCGACATAATGCTGGCCCTTGAAGGGCTGCAGACCCGGGAATTGGCATAGCCTTCTTCAAACACCATACCTTCCTCGGCGATACGGTCCATATGCGGTGTTTCGTAATATTCGCTTCCCATACTGCTTAGGTCATGATAACCTAAATCGTCCGCAAGGATAAATAAAACATTTGGCGTTTGGACAGCTGTTTGATCTATTTTTTGATGCTGGCAAGAAACAAAAAGGATTATTACTGCCCACACCAATAAAGGGTTTTTTAGATCAGCAGGTTTTTTAGTTTTATTGAAATTCTTTGAATAGTTTTTTGGCATATCGCCCAAAAGGTTTAGTTCCATTTAAAATAGGATGTGGGGTTATCAAGACAGGACCAATAAATTTTTATTTTCATTTTCCTATACGGTCCTACTTACGTGAGTTCGAGTTAAGAACGTACTTAAAACCCGGCTATATCGTCACTACGAACCCTTTTTTGTGGGCACTATGGTGTGGCAGTCCCGTTTTACTAAAGATTCCCAGGGCTTCCTCCGCACATACCCACTCTAAGGGCCTACCGGTGACGGTTTTATTATGAAAATAGGTCGAACTCACGTTACTTGCTATGATATTATTTTTTTTTAGGTTAGATAGGCAGCTAAAAAAGCTGCCTATCTACCAATTTAATACCCTTCATTTTGTATTAAATTAGGATTTGTGTCCATTTCAGATTGTGGAATTGGAAACAATAAATGGTGCTGCCGGGCATTTTTCCCTCTTTCCTGGGCATTAGAAATCAAAACTTCATGCCTGATCATATCTTCCCTTCTTTTGGCTTCATTATAAAATTCCCAGCCTCTCTCTTTTAAAATATGACTGTTTAGAGATCCTGCATCGGGAAAATCTGTAAGCTCAATTTCAGACAGACCAGCCCGCACACGAACTTCATTGATAAGGTCTATGGATTCCTGATTAGGACCATTCATTCGACTTAATGCCTCTGCTCTGGACAGCAAAATATCGGCATATCGTATCTCGGGTATATCATTGCCTGTCCATCTTCCATTTGCATTGGGATCAGGCCAATACTTAAAACTTCTGGAGTTATCTTCTCCAAGAAGTTGTCTGTGCTCTCCATTTACATCGATGTATTCTGTAATAATTAAATTTTTTCGTTCATCATCTTCTTCAAAAGAGAGGTAAAAATCATCATACACACGGACCTGTGCAGCCCAGTTTTCATGTGTTCCTGGTGTGGGATAATCAGGGGGAAAGGCTGCAGGAGCCAAAACATTCCCATTCCCTGGCTGGTTGATGGCTGGGTGTACGAATATAAACTCATCGTTTATCTCATTTTCCACCTTAAATAGTTCTGTATACTCCGGAAAAAGTGAATATTTTCCCAGATCCATTACCTGCTGGGCTACAACAGCACATTTTTCCCATTGTTTAGTATTTAGTAGGAATTTTGTAAGAAAACTTAATGCAGCTCCCCGAGTCCCGCGCCCATACTCATCTGCTGGTCTATCCACTGGCAACAACTCTGCTACTTGCTGTAATTCATTTTCAATGAAGTTTATCATTTCTTCATCGGTCGCTCTCTCAGGATTGATTTCCTCTATGGTACTTGAAATAACTAAAGGTGTTGGACCAAACCAATCGTATAAAAAGGTATAAGCCACTGCTCGAATAAAGCGGGCTTCTGCTTTTAGCAAGGATTTTGTATTATCATCGGTATCGACATTATCCACATTGTCAATCAAGGCATTCGTATCTCTTATCCCCTGATAACATTTATTATAATGGCCATTTAACCAACCATGTTGTGAATCCCATGTATAATTAATGTATAACACCGCCTGGTTGTTCATCCCGCCACCAGATTGTAACAGAATATCTGTTGGCCATTCCGATACATAAATTTTATTAGCTCCATCCCACGAATTAAACTGTATGTATTCATAAGCAGAATGGAGTAAAGCCGTAATTCCTTGCTCAGTTCTGAGGAAATTATCGGGGGCAAATTGGGACATTGGAATAATGTCCAACCTATCATGACATGCACCAATACCAAAAATAAGGCAAATGGTCAGGCTTATTATTAAAAGGTTCTTTTTATAAGTATTCATGATATTCATTTTTTTGTATATTAAAGACCAAGGTTAACGCCTAGCATAAAAATTCTGGGAAAAGGATATGAATTATAATCAATAACCACATTTGAATTCCCATAAGAATTTACCTCTGGATCAAATCCTGAATATCGGGTAAATGTTATCAAGTTCTGACCAGATAAATAAACAGCGGCAGATCGTAAAAATGATATATTAGTTGTAGGTATATTATAACTTAACCTTACGTTTCGCAAACGTAAAAAGGACGCATCTTCCACATTCATTGTGTGCACATTAGCTCCTCCTGTTGCATAAATCCCCATATTTGCCCCGGAAGGATAAACTTCCGAGGGATTATCCGGTGTCCAGCGGTTCAACATAGGCTCTGCATACCGGTTCCTTCTGGGAGAGATTGGGTGATAAGTCCGCACCATATTACTATTCAGAATTTCTACCCCATGTACACCCTGAAAAAAGACACTCAGATTAAAGTTTCCGTAAGAAAAGTCATTGCTAATACCATAAGTGAAATCAGGGAAAGGATCTCCAATTATTCTTCTATCCTCACTATCTATTACTCCATCTCCATTTTGGTCGGTATATCGGAGATATCCGGGCTCCGCATTCGGCTGGGCAGATCCTTCTATATTATCTCCTTGCTGAAAAACACCATCAATGACATGACCGAAATAGGAGTTCATTGGTTCTCCAGGTCTGATCATTGAAATTTGTGAAATAAATCCTCCTCCGGACCCCGTAATTATTTGTGGCAATGTTCCGAGATCTACCACTTCATTGTTAATTAAAGACAAATTGAGTGAGGATGACCAACGGAAAGGGCCAACAAAGTTTTCAGAGTTAACTAAAAATTCCCAACCCCAATTCCTTACCTTGCCTACATTACTCAACATAGAAGAAAAACCGGAGGTAGATGGAATTGGGAGGTTTAAAAGTAGGTTATCCGTTTCCTTTATAAAATAATCCACCGTGCCAGTAATCCTGCCATCAAAAAGTCCAAAGTCTATACCCACATTTGTTTGTGCGGTCTCTTCCCACTGTAAATTAGGATTTGGAAGTCGCTGAGCAGCAACAATGGTTCTCAACTGATTGCCTATTATTGCTCCCCCCTGAGTACCTCCACGCAAACCGTAAGTTTGTAAAAAATTAAAATTACCAATTTCCTGATTTCCGGTAATGCCCCAACTTCCCCTCAACTTAAGTTCGGAAACAACGGACAAATCTGTCATAAAGGACTCCTCATTCATGCGCCATCCCAAAGCAAAGGAGGGGAAATACCCAAACCTGTTTTCAGGACCAAAACGGGAGGATCCATCCGCCCTAAATGATGCCGTAAATAGGTATTTACTTTTTAGGTTATAGTTTATCCTACCCAAATAAGACAATAAAGTATTGGTTTCAAAATTGGTATTTACCAGGTGCAGATTATTATCCCCCAAGCCCAGGTTATGGGTCCCGGTAGCATCAGAAGGAAAGCCCCTGGCCGATGCTCCCAACACTTTTTGATCAAACTCCTGAAAAGTGAACCCTCCTAAAATTGAAAGACTGTGTATTTCATCAAATGTTTTGTTATAGTTTGAGGTTAACTCCACCACGTAATTCGAAAGTTCGGCAGATGTAACATTAGCCTCACCCTGCGCTCCTTCACCTGCTATCGTTAGGGTAGAATTGTATGCATCACCTCGAACTGTCTGCCTATCAGTTCCAAAATTGATCCTTGCAGTTAGGTCTTCAATGATATTATACTCCATAAACACATTGCCAAAAGTCCGGTTGGTCTCCCGGCTAATCGAAATCCCATTCGCTATTGCCAATGGATTATCTACAGTAATACTAGGATGCCGAGAGTAATTCCCTTCTGCATCAAAAATAGGCATTGTAGGATCCATTTCAAGCGCAGCATTTATTACACCTGCGTTTTCATTCGTTCCGGTACCATGTGGAGAAACCTGATCATCGATAAAACTGGTAGTTAGGTTGATGCCAAATTTAAATTTATTATTGATTTGATGATCCAGATTTACCCTTCCAGTGTATCTCTTCATCCCCGAATTGATCAAAATTCCATCTTGGTTAAAATAATTTAATGAAGCATAATACTTAGTATCTTTCGTTCCCCCTGAAAAATTCAATTGGTGATTTTGAATTGCTGCTTGCCGGAAAACTTCTTCCTGCCAATCTGTACCTTCACCAATTTCCTGGATGTCACTCTGTGTAAATACAGGTGATTGGCCCTCCAGTTCTGCGATACCGTTCATTACAGATATATACTCCTGCGCATTTAATATATCCAACCTTCTCGCCTGAGATTGCACACCTCCATATCCACTATAGTCAACTTGAAGTGCTCCTTCTTTTCCCTTTTTTGTAGTTATCATCACCACACCATTTGCCCCCCTGGAACCATAAATAGCCGTAGCAGAGGCATCTTTTAGGATTTCAATGGATTCAATGTCTGCGGGGTTCAAAGCATTCAATGGGTTTCTGGGAGATGGGTTACTAATACGCGAAGAGGCGCTTGGCAAACTTGAATTATCAATAGGAAGACCATCTATCACATATAGTGGTTCATTCCCCGCATTGATGGAGCTGGAGCCTCTTACCCGCACCCGCATACCCGCACCCGGTTCACCGGATGCCTGATTTATTTGAACGCCAGCAGCACGCCCCTGCATCATTTGCTCCGCAGAAACATTCGCACCCGGGTTAAAATCTTTTGATCTTAGGGAGGAGACCGAACCTGTTAAATCGCTTTTTTGAACCGATCCGTATCCCACTACCACTACTTCATCCAAAGATGACTCATCCTGTTGTAATGAGATGTTAATTGTTGTTTGATTACCAACTGTTACTTGTTGCGTTTTATATCCTATATAAGAAAATACCAAAGTGGCTCCTTCCTGAACATCTAAAGAATATTTGCCATCTAAATCTGTGACCGTTCCTATATTTGTTCCCTGGACGGAAATAGTCGCCCCCGGCATGGGCTCCCCATTCTCATCTCTGACCGTACCATTTACGGTAATAGGATCCGCAAATGATACTACCTCTACCGCACTGCCCCTCCTTTTCATCACGTCTATCCCATGATTTACCTGCCGAAAAGAAAGCTCACTCTGCTGTGCCGCTTCCCTTAAAAAGTCGATGACCGGCCCCTCCTTTTTGGCAAAGGTGAGCTCCAACTGTCGGTCCACGTCCCTGTTGTCATAGGAGAACTTGAATGGGGTCTTCCGCTGCACCTCCTTGAAAAACTGATTCAGGGTCATCTCCTCACCGGACAGCGTCACCCTTACCTCCTCGATGTTCTTGTATTGGCCGTTGGCGTCTATCGCCAGGACCAGATTGAGCAGCAGGGTCTGCAGCACCAATCCATACAGAAAGCATTTGGACAACATAATGATTGTCTTTAGTAATTTATTTTTCATAATTTTACTTTGGTTTATTGAAAATTCGATTTCGGTAAGCTAAACCTGCCATGGTGCCATTCCCCAATGTTTGCCATGCGCAGGTTTCCCATGAAGCCGGAAGGGAGACTACTCCTCTCCGGCTTTTTTTATGATGTGTCTGTCCTTATCATGATCTTAGAAAGTTAGGGTTACTGCCTTGTCCTTTATCTTATAGTCAAATCCCTGAATATACGACATGCTCTCCAGCACCTCCTCCAGCATCTGCTGCCTGTATTCCCCCGAAAACTGCCAATCTACCTCCTTGGCATTTTTAAGCATAATCTCTACCCCAAACCACTCTTCCAGCCCTTCCTTTACCTCTCTCAGTGATGCCCTGTGAAAATGAAGCACACCCTCTTTCCAGCCCAGTACCCTGGCCGGGTCAAATCCGCTTACCTCAAGGGAAGTGGTTGCCCTGTTAAAGTTTAGCATCTCCCCGGGGGACAATGACACCTGTTGGTGGGCTGAGGAAACCTCCACCTTTCCGCTTACAAGGGCAACCCTGGTTTTGCCTGCATCTCTGGCGTTCACGTTGAAGCTGGTTCCAAGCACCGTGGTCACCAAGCCTTCCGTATTTACCTTAAAGGGCCTCAAACTGTCCCGTTCCACCTCAAAGTAGGCCTCCCCCTTCAAGCTGATCAGCCGCTGTTCCTTCCCGAATTTTTCGGGAAACTCCACCTCACTGGAGGAGTTCAGCCATACCCTGCTGCCATCTGCCATGGTGAGTTGCAACTTCTCTCCAGGACCGGTAATTTTTTTTATGAAGTTTTCTTCCAATTGGGCAGTGTGGGGTTCAATATCAACCTGAGAAACCGGGGCAAACAACCAAACCAGCCCAATACTGGCCACCAAAATGGCAGCCACCCGGCTCATCTGACCCCATCCATCCCAAAAAAAGCTGGTCCAGGAAGGCCTTTTCTTGGATGCTATAGTGGTTGCCAAAGGAGTAGTTTTCTCCCTTTCCCTTAGCACTTGCTGAAGTACTTCTTCCCTCATACCCACCGGTGGTTCCGGGTGATCAAACTTAGTCCTTAGCAGGATCTCCTTAGCCAACCTCATGGAAGGAAGCTGCTCCGGATTGGCTTTCCGCCATTGGTCCCAATAGGCCTCCAACTCCTTGTCCGGTTGCTTTACCCATCGGATAAATTCAGGATGGGTCAAAAAATCTTCTATGTTCTTCATTTCTTTCACAAGTAAGCTAATAATGTTGGTGTAATGATTATTCCCATTTTCTCGATGATTGAATCTTGATTAGCCTATATCACTTTCCGTAAATACCGGATGGCTTTAAACATAAGGTTCCTTGTGGTTTGCTGGCTTTCCAATCCCATGATTTCCTGAATTTGCCGGTAAGACAGTCCTTCGTAGAAACTGTAATAGATGATTTCCCTTTTCCGTGGACTTAACTGGGCAATGGCCGCATTCAGCTTGGCGATTTTTTCCTTCGTGAGTTGATGGTCTATAAGTTGTGCCTCATGGGACAGGGTGAACTGAAAACCATCAGGAACGGTATCCAAACTTTCCTTTTTCCCCTGCCAGGAAGA
>PXCO01000343.1 GCA_003565295.1 Cyclobacteriaceae bacterium | reverse complement strand
GTGATGAAATTACTAGACATGGAGAGCGGTGGGGTCGTTTTGATGAAGAACGCTGGCGGCGAAATATTAATGTTTTAAAAGATTTTGCACGTGAAAGACCGAATTATCAAAGAGAGCACATTATTGATTATTTTGAATTAGTTGAGATTTTAAAGAGATTTGGAAGAGATGGGGAGCGAGCGCTTCCTTTTTCAATGATTTAATTAAGAGCTATTATTATTTACACATTTTAGGTTAAAATGAGGTTTAGAAATGAATAAAAAAACATTTTCACTTATTATTAAACTGGTAGTTCTTGGTTTTCCGGCATTACTGGCAATCTTGGCCTCTACTGGGGCGATTTTTGTGGTGTTATCAGAAGCTCACCCTTCTTTACCGATAGAAGTTTCTGTATTTTCGGAAAGAATCAATGTGGTTTTAAATGTTATTCACCTGGGCTTTGGACAGTTCACCCTGGACACCCAAAATTTCCTGCTTTTTCAATCCTTTCAATCCTTATCCCCGGAATCATTCAGCACCTTTACCCAAGTAATTGGACTGCTTTTCTGGGTGTTGATTTGCCTGGGTCTTACCCTGCTTACCGATTTGAGTAGATGGCACTTTATTATTGCCATTGCTGCCAGTATCTTTCTGTTTACCATAAGTGGGGTGAATGGGCTGCATATAGG
The DNA here is from genome assembly GCA_003565295.1 of Cyclobacteriaceae bacterium. Taxonomy (GTDB): domain Bacteria; phylum Bacteroidota; class Bacteroidia; order Cytophagales; family Cyclobacteriaceae; genus Pleomorphovibrio. Next base: position 9,720 of record PXCO01000343.1, on the reverse strand, counting down.
TGGTATTGGCACCAATAATGGGTTGTTGATCCTCCTTCTTGGGTTGCTGCTTCCAGTTGTAGTGATCCATTTGTTTTTCTTCCATCTTAGCTGGTTGATCAGGTTGATAATCCTTCTCTTATTTGGGCTAGGAACCTATTTTAGTTTGATATATCTGTCTCAAGTGCCAGCTCCCACTCTGCTTCTGGGAGAAAATCTCTCCCTTATGGGGCTTGCAATATCCGCCATCTTTTTACTTTATATAGGCCATGGAGCCATCAGTGGGTTCTATTTTATTTTGGCTAGATTAAACAAAGGTGTGGGACTGAAGATCTCTTGGCATTTGTCCATATTCTCCTTCCTATATATAGCACTTTTGGCATTGTACTTTTTGAGGCTTATGGGGGATATTGATTTAGGAATCCCCCTTCCTGCGGAATATTTCCTTTTTCTGGTCGTGGTACTGCTCGCATTTCTAGAAAACAGAAGAAAGATGGTTCATGTGAAGCAGCCGTATGGATCCAAAATTGTAGGAGAGGGACTGTTTTTAATTGGGTTTGCGGTCACCTCATTAATGTGGTTCAAGGCTGATCTCAGCGCCAACACCTCCATGTTGGATTTTTTAAAGCATACCTTCATCTACTCTCAGATCGGGTTTAGCCTGCTGTTTTACCTATACCTTATCACCAATTTCATGGGGGTCATGAATACAGGGCAAGCGGTGGAACGCATCATATATACCCCACCCTTTTTCCCCTATTATCATATGCGTTTTGGAGCCTTGCTTTCGCTGCTCATCCTCTTGATTTATGCAAATGGGGTAGTGGCGGTACAGTTCAGTACGGCCTCCACCAATCTTTCTGCGGATTATTATTATGCGACAGAAAGACCCATAGAGGCTGCTATCCTCTATGAGAATGCCTGGGAGCGGTACAGAAACAATCCCAAAAACCTGAATGCAGTTGCCCATATCAATCTTGCCCGAAATCAACCTACTGCAGCCCAACAATTTTTAATGAGGAGTTTTGATGAGAAGCCAAATGTTCCGGATATTCTATTGCTATCTACTCAACTGGAGAGAAGTTCAAAGCTTGCAGAGGCCTTATTCTACCTGGAAGAAGGTCTTAGGTATTTCCCCCATAACCCTCACCTGCTAAATAACCTGGCTCTGCTAAAAAGTAGAACGAATGTCCCCGGTGATGCATTGGAAAGGCTGGAGGAAATGAGCAGAGAAAGGGAGGTTAGCCTCTCCAATCATGTAGGGATTCTGGCACTGCATGGTAGGACTGCAGCTAACCTGAGCCATGAAGATTTTGATTATATAGGAAAAGTCAATTTAATGGCCTTGCAAAATCTTTCAGGCGAATTGGCGACCTTTAAGCTTACATATGATACCATCAGCCAACCTACCCTAGTGAACCAGGCAATCTTAAGAAACGAATGGACCCAATCCTTCCCCAACGTTGGACAATCTGGACTGGCAATGATAGACAGCCTTATTTCCAATGAGGCCATTCCTTCAAGGGAAGCAGACTGGAGAGAAACCAGACTCATAGGAGATTACCGAAATAATAGTATCAACAATGTGATACGGGCCTCCAGGTATTTGGCGTTTAATTTTAAAGGGAGTGCGGGGTTTTATTATTCTTTAGAGGCTAAGGTGCTGAGTGAGGCTAGAGATTTCAACCTGGCTGCAAAGGCATGGCTTGAAGCTGTTGGAAATGGTTACCAAAACCTACGTCAAGAACATTTACCCATAATATATTTCGGGGGTTTTCCTGAAGAGGCCCTTCAAATCTCCGATAAGGAGGGGGTGCCCATGCCCACATGGATGAAATTTGATGATTCAAATGAAATAATCCCCAATGACACCGTAATCTATGCGCAAGGGCTTGCCAAACTACACGCGGGCCTTTCGGAGGATTTACTGGTTCATCTGGAAACCATCAGCTATGGAGCCTTAAAAGCCCGTTTTGCAATGGATTTAATTCGCCATAAGGCACATTGGATGGATGAAGAGACGCTTGAAAACCTTGGTTTGCTGGTTGATGAGCAATTGGAAGGGGAGACGCAAAAGAATGAATTCAGGGAATGGTTAAATTTTTTAAAAGCCGGGGAGTTTCCTGGTAAGGAATTACCGGGGACTTATGGGAGGTATTTTGCGTCAGAGGGCAAAGGGAATGCATATCATGCACCTTTGGTAATGATGGCGGTGGATAGGGCAGAGGGGGATTTAGAAAAGTATGAACTCTTGCAAGAGGCCACGACTTTAAACAAAGATCCCCTGTTATGGATTTACCTGGTGAAGTATAGTCGGCTTCTGGGGTTGGATCATTATGCAAGCAGAAGTTTGGCGCAAATGGGAGATTGGGTGCCAGCCGAGAAATTAACCTTACTTCAATTGAACCATTTTTGACCCATTGGTATAAAATCAAGTGAGGGTATATCCTAGTTTGGGGATAAAAACGTATATTCACGGTTTAAAACACATATCAAATGGCTTCCATAATTGAGACAAAAAACATTCAAAAAATTTACCGAATGGGATCGGAAGAGGTTCATGCGCTTGAATCCGTGAGCATAAAGGTGAATAGAGGTGAATACGTGGCCTTTATGGGGCCATCCGGCTCAGGAAAGTCAACCCTTATGAATATCATTGGGTGTCTAGACACCCCCACCTCCGGTCAATATATCCTCAATAACAAGGATGTGAGCGATATGTCCGAAAATGAATTGGCGGAAATACGGAATAAAGAAATTGGTTTTGTTTTTCAGACCTTTAACCTCTTGCCCAGGGCTTCTTGCCTTGAAAACGTAGCGTTGCCCTTGATCTATGCGGGATATGGGAAGTCTGAAAGAGACGAAAAGGCCTTCTTGGCACTTAAGAGCGTAGGTCTAGACGACAGGGTAAACCATAAACCCAATGAGCTTTCTGGAGGACAAAGACAAAGAGTGGCCATAGCTAGGGCATTGGTGAATGATCCCAGTATCATCCTTGCTGATGAACCTACCGGGAACCTGGATACCAAAACTTCCTACGACATAATGGATCTTTTTCATGAATTGCACCAGAATGGGAATACCATAATCATGGTGACGCATGAGGATGACATTGCGCATTATGCACACAGGATTATTCGTTTAAGAGATGGTCTTGTAGAAAAAGATGAAAATAACCCGAATCCCACAGTGGCTCATCGGGAATTGGCACAATCCTGAGTAATGTACAAATGATGAAAATCTATACAAAGACAGGGGATGCCGGAGAAACCTCCTTATTTGGTGGACGTAGGGTTTCAAAATCTAATCTCAGGATTGAAGCCTATGGGACCATCGACGAATTAAATGCATATATAGGGCTCCTTCGTGATCAAAAGGTCAATAAAGAAAGACAAAAAGAAATGAAGGGCATCCAGGACAGGTTGTTTGACATAGGAGCCAACTTGGCTACAGACGATAAAATGCCGGGAAAGAAGGTGCCAACTATTTTGCCCACCGATGTGGTGCTGTTGGAGAAATCCATAGATGATATGGAAAACCAATTATCTCCGTTGAAAAATTTCATTCTACCTGGCGGGCATGCCTCGGTCTCCTATTCGCATGTGGCAAGGACGGTGTGCAGAAGAGCCGAGCGCTGTGTGGTAGCGTTGGATGAAGTATCCCACGTAGAGGAAAATATTATCCAATATCTTAACCGATTGTCTGATTATTTGTTTGTATTAGGGAGGATTATGGCCAAAGAGCTGGAGGTGGCCGAAGTCATATGGACTCCCAGATCATAAAGAAATATGAATAAAACAATAGAAATACAAATCAATAAAACCACTTCCTCAAAACTCCCTGATACGGATTTTGAGAATTTGGCATTTGGCCAGACCACAAGCGATCACATGTTCATTGCGGATTATTATGATGGTGACTGGCATGGAATGAGGATTGAGCCCTATGCTCCTCTTTCCCTAAACCCTGCAAATGCAACCCTTCATTATGGGCAATCGGTTTTTGAGGGCTTAAAGGCCTACAAAAATGAACAGGGAGAAATTCTGGTGTTCAGAGCAGAAGCCAATTTTAAGCGGCTCAATGAGTCGGCAAAAAGAATGTGTATTCCAGAAATCCCTGAGGAGATATTTATGGAGGGAATGGCCAGGTTGCTAGAATTGGACAGGGATTGGGTGCCAGCCAGGCCAGGATGTTCACTGTATGTGAGGCCCTTTATATTTGCAACTGACGAATATTTGGGGATTAGGCCTTCCACGAAATATAAGTTCATGATACTCACCTGTCCTGTGGGGCATTATTATGCAAAACCTGTCTCAGTGAAAGTGGAGACAAGATACACCAGGGCTATAGAGGGGGGGACAGGAGCTGCAAAAGCAGCCGGAAACTATGCAGGATCTCTTTATCCTGCGCTTCAGGCCCAGAAAGAAGGATATGACCAGCTCCTTTGGACCGATGGGAAAACCCATCAATATATAGAGGAAAGCGGTACCATGAATGTGATGTTTGTGATCAATGGTAATCTCATCACGGCCCCTACCAGTACGGGAACCATCTTGAAAGGGATAACCAGGGATAGTGTATTGAAACTGGCTAGTGAGCTAGAAATGCCGTTTGAAGAGCGTTTCCTAAGTGTCAGTGAATTGCAGGATGCCCTGGACAAGGGTGTGTTGGAAGAGGCTTTTGGCACTGGCACTGCAGCCACCGTGGCCCATATTCAACGGATTCACGTGAATGGCATTGATTATGACCTTCCTGAAAAGCCCAGGGATTCTTTCTCCAATAGGGTATTGACCATTTTGGATGACATAAAGTATGGCCGAAGAGAGGATAGCTTTGGCTGGATTACCAAATATTAACCCAATAACCTTCCTGAGATTTTCGGGAAGGTTTTTTCTATTTTTGAAATTACCTCATTACATGTATTTTGCCAAAACCCTTACCTTTTTATTAATATGTTTGATCCTATTGGTGCCCACCACTCTGCAAGCCCAATATATTTTGGTGTTACAAAAGGGAGAAAACCAAAAGACTAGGATTACTTATAAACAGGGAGAGTCGATCACTTACAAACAGCGGGATGTAGAAGGGTATATGACTGATAGGATTATAGCCATAGAAAAGGATATAATTGAACTAGGTGAAAATGTTCTCCTGCCCAGGCAAATTGAGGTCGTGGACATCTCCGAAAAAGATGAAAGAAATCAGACCCTGAGAAACTTGACCTTGTTGCCATTGGGAGCAGGAGGCCTTCTACTTACCGCAGAGACTGTAAACAGTCTTTATTCGGAGGGCCGAGTGAGTATTTCCGAACCCAGCCTAATGGTTTCCGGGGGGCTTTTGTTCACCGGCCTAATCGTGTCCCAATTGAGATACAAACGTTTCAGGCACAAAAACAAAAGGACCATCAAGATCCTGTCCTTTGAAGAATGGGAAGAGAGTTTAGAGGAGGATTGATATTTTTAAAGTCAATTCGTAGGTATTAGGCAAGGATTTCTACAAATTTGCATCCTCAAATGAAAATAATATTATGACTCAAGAACAGTTGAAAGACTTGAAGGTGCGCATCACGGCCTTAAGGAGGTATCTTTGACTACGATAAGAAGAAATCAGAGATAGCAGATTTTGAAGCGGTTTCCGCCCAGCCCGATTTTTGGAATGACCCCGCGGAAGCCGAAAAGGTGATGAAACAAATACAAGCCAGAAAAACTTGGACGGGTGCTTTTGAAAAGGTGGAGACCAAGGTTCAAGACTTGGAAGTTCTTTTCGAATTTCACATGGCCGATGAGGTGGATGAGGAAGAGATAAAGACGGAATACCAAAAAGCCCTCAAAGAGCTTGAAGAGCTGGAGTTGAAAAAGATGCTTTCCACTGAGGAAGATCAACTCAATGCCATGCTTGAGATCAATCCGGGTGCAGGTGGAACCGAGAGCAACGACTGGGCCTCTATGCTCATGAGAATGTACATCATGTGGGGAGAAAAAAACGGATATAAAGTGAAAGAGGTGGATCTTCAGGAAGGCGAAGTGGCGGGGATTAAATCTGTGACTTTAGAATTCGAAGGGCCATTGGCCTATGGTTTTCTTAAATCCGAGATTGGTGTTCATCGGCTGGTGAGGATTTCCCCATTTGATAGTGGAGGAAGAAGGCACACCAGTTTCGCTTCAGTTTATGTCTATCCGGTGGTGGATGATACCATTACTATAGATATCAATCCCTCCGAGATCGAGTTTCATACCTCAAGATCCGGGGGAGCAGGAGGTCAAAACGTAAATAAAGTGGAGACCAAGGTGCAATTGACCCATAAACCTACCGGGATAGTGGTGGTGTGCCAGGTGGAGAGGTCCCAACTTGCCAACCGGGAAAAAGCCATGCAGATGCTGAAATCCAGGCTGTATCAGCTTGAGATGGAAAAGAGGAATGCAGAGCGGGCTAAGGTGGAATCCGGTAAAATGAAAATAGACTTTGGTTCTCAAATCAGGAACTACGTCATGCATCCTTATAAATTAGTGAAAGATGCCAGGACTGGACACGAAACCTCCGATGTGCAATCGGTGATGGACGGGGATTTAAACGAGTTCATCAAGGCCTTCCTTTTGGCCCAAAGTGAGGAAGAGGTAAAAGATTAATTAACCACTGATCAAGGGCCGGGTTATTCCGGCTTTTTTTATGGCAAAACCGGAAAACACCAAGGCCTACACACTGGATTTTTTCCTGCTCTGTGGGAGTAACTTCCTTTTTTTTGCAAGCTTTAACATGATTATACCCGAGCTTCCCGCTTACCTGAGCAGTCTGGGCGGTGAGGACTACAAGGGTTATATTATTTCTCTTTTCACCCTTTCGGCTGGGCTATCAAGGCCTTTTAGCGGGAAATTGGCCGATAAAATAGGAAGAATCCCGGTGATGGTCGCCGGAGTTGCCGTATGTTTTATTGTATGTTTGCTCTATCCTTTATTAAGCACTGTAGGTGGGTTCCTGTTGTTGAGGTTTTTTCATGGATTTTCCACGGGGTTTACCCCTACAGGAACTTCGGCTTATGTGGCCGATATTATTCCTTTCCATAGAAGAGGGGAGGCAATGGGCTTACAATCGTTGTTTGGAAGCCTTGGGATGGCAGCAGGCCCTGCCGCTGGGGGGTATATGGCGAGTATTTGGGGAGTGCAGCCTCTGTTCTACGTCTCAGCCGCCGTTTCATTGTTATCCATTCTTATTTTGTACCGGCTTAAGGAAACCGTGAAAGACCGTGAAAGACTTAGCTTTAGTCATTTGAAATTAGGAAGGCATGAAATTTTAGAAAAGAGGGTTTTCCCACCAGCACTTATACTCGTCTTTTCAGTATTTTCATTTGGGGTGGTGTTAACCATCATTCCCGATTATTCCGATTATCTGGGAATCCAAAATAAAGGTTTGTTTTTTGGGATTTTCACAGTGTCCTCATTGGCCATCAGAGTTTTGGCGGGGAAAGCTTCCGATAAATTTGGCAGAATTCCCGTATTAAAAATTGCCTGTTTCATCATGGCAATTGCCATGATTTTGGTGGCTTTGGCAGAAAGCAGGTGGGTATTCTTTATGGGAGGGGTTTTGTATGGCTGTGCCATAGGCATGAATAACCCCACCGTTACCGCATGGACTATAGATCTTTCTTTGGACAAGTTTAGGGGTAGGGCGTTGGCTACCATGTACATTGCCTTAGAAGCAGGCATTGGGATTGGAGCCTTGGTCTCTGGGTTCATCTATGCCAATCAAGTGGATCGCTTTTCTACTGTGTTTGGGCTATGTGCGATCAGTGCGTGCCTGGCCTTTGTGCTACTATTCTTTTTTTCCGAACCCACCAGAGCAGGCATAAAAATAAAAAATTAAGTGCTGAGTTAGCATGTAGAATGACTATACATTAATTTTTATTTTAATTTAATGGATTATTCATGTTTTATGGGTTAATTGGATATCCAATGGATTGATAATATAAAGGATATTAACCAAGGGCGATCCAGATCAGGAATTGCCTTAGGTTATTGAAAATTGGCTAGTAGTGTCAGGGAAGTTTTATTTCCAGAGAGGGGAAAGAGTATTTAGTTGAAATACGGGCATAATTGGGATAGTTACTTTCCAGCCAGTAGTGGAAGGCAGCATCAGCAAAAGTGGCTCTACAGTTTGATGAATATTCTCCTAGCAAGCAAACCAATATCCTCCTTAAAGATCCATGGGATAAACATTGAATACTTATTTAGGTTATCGAATACATGAAGGCAAAGCTCATATATCTCTGGGGAATGATAAGTTCCAATTTTTGGTTTATTCCACTCCTTCTTTCCTTTGTATTAGCCCTTACATCAGTAGGTCTGGTTGCATTGGATGTAAAATCGGACCTAGAACTTTCAGGGGTATGGGGGCTTATAGTACCCGAGAGCCATGAGGCAGCCAGAGCAGTACTTTCCACAGTAGCGACCTCCACGTTAGGAGTGGCAGGTACAGTATTCTCCATCACTTTGGTGGTACTTACCTTAGCTGCCAATCAGTTTGGGTCAAGACTGGTTCAAAATTTCATGGATGACAAGCTCAATCAATTTGTGCTTGGTCTATATGCTGGAACATTCTTATATTGTATCATTGCGTTACAAACTGTACGTTCAGAGGGTGAGATAAATTTTGTTCCCAAGATTACCACGGGGTTTCTCCTGTTTCTAGTGATTGTGGGAGTTGCCCTTTTGGTGTATTTCATCCATCATGTTTCCGTTAGCATTCAAGCAGACCATGTGATCGCTAATACCAGTAAGCGGTTGGGAAATAGCCTAGAAAGTATTTATCCTGAGAAATTGGGCAATGATGCTATGAAAGGAAAGTGGGAAAACAACCTGGAGTCTTACTTAGAAAATCATCCTGTACATTCCAACCTTAATTGCCATTCAACAGGCTATTTACAGGCCATTGCATTTCAGCAGCTACTGAGTATTTGTACAGATAATGATTTGGTGGTAGATCTTTTATTGAGCCCCGGGGATTTTGCGGTTAAAAGACAGCTTTGCATAAAGGTTTACAGCCAGGGTGAACTTTCCGTGAAATCAAAGCAAAAATTAGTGGGTACTCTGGCCTTTGGGCCTGTAAGAACTGCCACCCAGGATGCGGAGTTTGCCATCCATCAGTTGGTAGAGATTGCATCAAGGGCCTTATCCAGTGGGATAAATGACCCCTACACGGCAATCACCTGCCTAGACAACCTGACCGCCTCATTGTGCAAATTGGCTACTATCGATTTTCCCTCTTCTTTTCGGGAAGATCAAAGTGGGAAGCTCCGTGTTTTGACAAAGCCAGAGAGTTTTGAGGGTTTTTTGGATGCTAGTTATAATCAGATAAGACAATTTGGGAAAGAAGTTCCCAGTGTGATAATTCGATTAATGGATAATTTACATACCCTTTCAGGATTTACTCAAGAAAATGCGAAAATAGCTGCAATAAGGAAGCACGCGGACATGACTTTGAGAGCTGGAAGGGAGTTTTTCTCTGAAAAGAAAGATGTTGAAGATTTGGAGGAAAGGTATTATAATCTTCAAAATCATGAAAATAATGAACAATAGCCTATCCATTAGAATCTTGGTGTTCGTTGTAGGTTTGGTGAGTATTGCCGGATGTGGGCTTAACAATCCTCCTTCAGCACCTTTTGAGTTAGAGGAATTCTCAATTGAAGATATACAGAATGGACTTAGACAGGGTGATTTTAGCATCGAGGAATTGGTGGAGGCCTACCTT
>PXCO01000345.1 GCA_003565295.1 Cyclobacteriaceae bacterium | reverse complement strand
GCACCCAATCCGGTAATTCTCAATACCGTTTCCCAGATTGACAGTATTCTGGTGGAGTTCTTTTTGACAGAAAAAGACTACATCACCTTCGCCAGGCAAATCATGGCGGATGAAAAATTAAGTGTAATGAATATGGACTACAATTTAGAGCTTTACCTTGCTGACGATGAACTGTTTCCTTATAAAGGGAAAGTTACCTTTTTAGATCGTAATGTGGATTCAGGTACAGGGGCGATTCTGGTGCAAAGTATTTTTCCCAATCCTGAAAAGTTGCTGAGGCCTGGACAGTTTGCCAAAGTAAGGGGGGTAGTTAATCTTTTACAAGATGCCTTATTGGTTCCTCAACGGGCTGTTTTTGAGCTCCAGGGTTTTTACAATGTCTTTGCAGTAGGGGAGGATGGGATAGTCAGCCAAAAAAGAATAGAGATTTTGGATAGTTTTGAAGATCAATTTGTGATACAGGCGGGCTTATCCAAAGGAGAAGTTGTACTAATGGAAGGACTGATGACAGTCAAAACCGGTCAAAAGGTAAATATTGAAAAGGCTGCAAATAATTGATAATGATAAACCCATCAAAAGTACAACATCATTTTTTTGTCAGGAGACCCATCGTAGCAATTGTTATTGCTATCATCACGGTTACGGTTGGTTTGGTTTCCCTGTCTACCCTGCCTATTGAGCAATATCCTGACATTACCCCGCCCGAGGTGAGGGTCAGCGCCAAATACACCGGTGCCAATGCGGTGTCTGTGGAGCAATCTGTGGCCTCGGCCCTAGAGCAGCAGATCAATGGGGTGGAAAATATGATTTATATGAAGTCCACCAATTCCAATGATGGTACGGTCAGTGTTCAAGTAACCTTTGATGTTGGGACGGATCCGGATATGAACACGGTTTTCACCCAAAACCGCGTTTCCTCAGCCATGGCCAAGTTGCCGGAGGAAGTGACCCGTTTGGGGGTAACCACCCAAAAGTCCATGTCCAATATCTTGCTTTTGCTTTCCCTGGTTTCACCAAATCAGTTATATGACCAGCAGTTTTTAGGAAATTATGCCATTATCAACATTCAGGACAGGCTGGCCAGGATACCGGGTGTTGGTCGGGTAGCGGTAATCGGAGCCTCTGATTATTCCATGAGGATTTGGGTAAAGCCGGACATGTTGGGCAAAATGGGTATCACCATTGGAGAGATCACCCAAGCGATCAGAAGTCAGAATGCCATAGTCCCCGGTGGTAAATTGGGTGCTGAGCCTGCTCCTCCAGGAACAGAATTCACTTATGTGGTGCGTTTGCCGGAAAGGTTGCAAACCGAGGAGGCTTTTAGTGAAATTATTGTGAAGACACATGCAGATGGATCCCAGGTCCGCTTAAAGGATATTGCACGAATAGAGCTGGGCACTGAGAGTTACAGTGCTTTTACCCGCTCCAATGCTCAGGATGCAGCCTTGATTTCCATCTATCAATCTCCGGGATCCAATGCCGTGCAGGTGGCAGAAGATGTGAAAAAAGAATTGGCGCTCCTCTCTGAAGGTTTTCCTGAAGGAGTGGATTACCTCGTATCTCTAGATGCTACCAAGCCTATCATTGCCGGAATTAATGAGATCATTGAGACCTTGATCATCGCTTTACTGTTGGTGATTTTGGTGGTCTTTATATTCATTCAGGACTGGAGGGCCACTTTGATTCCTACTTTGGCTATTCCTACCTCTTTGGTAGGAGCATTTATGTTGTTCCCATTATTGGGATTCAGCATCAATGTACTTTCTCTGCTTGGACTGGTCCTGGCTATTGGAATTGTGGTGGATGATGCCATTGTGGTAGTAGAAGCAGTTCAGGTAAAAATGGAGGAAGGCATGGGCGTCAAAAAGGCAACTACCGAAGCGATGAAAGAAGTTACGGCTCCGATTATCGCCACGAGTCTGGTTTTGGTAGCGGTTTTTGTTCCGGTCATAGGTATACCCGGTATTACTGGGAAACTCTATCAGCAGTTTGCTATCACCATTGCCATTTCTGTGATCATTTCCAGTATCAATGCCCTTTCCCTTTCTCCTGCCTTATGTGCACTGATCCTAAGACCGAAAAATGAAGGAGAAAGAAAAGGGATTTTGGGTCGCTTTTTTGACCGTTTTGACCGGGGTTTTGATAAAGCCACCAACAGCTATACTTCCTTCACTACTGTAGTGGCTGGGAAACTAAAAAGAGGAATCATATTGATCTTGCTGACGGTGATAGCCTCAGGGATTTTGGGGGCCAGACTTCCTGGAGGTTTTATTCCTGAGGAAGACCAGGGTTATGTATTTCTGGGTGTACAGCTACCCAGTGCTGCCAGTTTGCAGCGTTCAGATGAAGTTACCGTAAAGATTGAGGGCATATTGAAGGAAATGGAGGAAATAGAGGACTACTCCACAGCGGTAGGATACAACATGCTGGCAGATGCATTGAGTACAAATTCAGCCTTTATTTTCATTTCTTTGGTGGACTGGGAAGATCGGCCCGGTGTTACGGCCAAGGATGTGGTAGCTAAAATCAATGGCCTGCTCAATAGAGAAATCAAGGATGCTGTGGCTTTTGCATTCGGTCCTCCGGCCATACCCGGGCTGGGTTCGGGCGCTGGATTCAGCATCATGATCCAGGATAAGACCGGTGGAGATCCCGGCTATCTTTTCGAAAATACTATGGCTTTTATTCAAGCAGCCAACCAAAGGCCTGAAATTGCCAGGGCATCTACCCAGTTTCAGTCCTCTGTGCCACAACGCTTCATTAATCTGGATACGGAGAAGGTTCTGAAAATGGGAGTTAATCTTCAGGAGGTCTATCAGACCTTTGGGGCATTCCTGGGAGGGGCCTATGTCAATGATTTTGCCAAATTTGGCAGGATATACCGTGCTTATGTGCAGGCAGAGTCAGCATACAGGCAGAATGAAAAGGCCTTAGAGCTTTTCTTTATAAAAAATAACCGGGGAGAGTCCGTCCCCATCAGTACTTTTTTGGACGTCAAGGAGGTAAGCGGACCAGAGTATACCAACCGCTTCAATTTGTTCCGATCGGCGGAAGTGACAGGTGTTCCTGCTTCAGGATATAGTTCTATTCAGGCTTTGAATGCCTTGGAAGAGGTGGCCAGTGAAGTTCTCCCGGACAATATGGATTTCAGCTGGAATGGAATGAGTTTTCAGGAAAAAAAATCTTCCGGTTCTGCAGGCGTCATCTTTGCTTTTTCCTTCTTTTTGGTATTTCTCATTCTTGCTGCACAATATGAAAGTTGGTCCCTGCCATTCAGTATTCTTCTGGGGACCCCATTTGCCATCTTTGGAGCTTTTCTGTTTCTGTCTTTGGCAAGGGTCTTTAGTTTGAGTTTTGAGAACAATATATTTGCACAGATTTCCCTGATCCTACTGATTGCCATGGCGGCTAAAAATGCAATCCTGATTGTAGAGTTTGCCAAAATGAAATTTGACGAAGGTCTTTCCTTATTTGATGCTGCTGTTAATGCCGCCAAATTGAGGTTCAGACCTATCCTGATGACTGTCTTTTCCTTCGTATTGGGCATATTGCCCTTGATCCTGGCTTCAGGCTCGGGTGCAGAAGCGAGAAAAGTGATGGGTATGGCACTTTTGGGGGGTATCGGCATTGCCACGCTATTAGGTGTTTTTCTTTACCCTATGCTTTTTGTAGTGGTTGGAAAACTATTCAACTACGAGAAAAAAAGAGCATTAGCTGAAACTAAAAACCCGTCAGAAGCATGAAAACATTCATTCAAGGTCTTCTTTTGGTTTTGCTTTTTGGCGCCTGTAAAGTTGGCAAATCGTATAAGGGGGTGGATCTACCCATTCCTTCAGCTTATAACGCTGCACTTGAAGAAAAACAACAAGCCGGGGTTGATAGCATTAACACCCTTGATTTGCAAAAAGCAGGGGATGCCAATCTGAAATGGTGGAGCTTCTTTGAGGACCCTTTACTGGATACTTTGATTCGAACCTCCTTGCGCTATAATCGAAATGTAAATATTGCAGCAGAACGGCTGATTCAAAATCGATATGCGCTTAGGATTCAAAATGCTGAAATGTTACCTAAAGTAGGTTTACAGGTATCCGCTGATAGGGGGAATTTTCTTTTCAACCAGATTGGTGAGACGAATGAGCTTTTTATTGCGGGCTCAGGTTTAAACTGGGAAATTGATTTTTGGGGTAGGCTACGAAATTTATCCGACGCTGCTAGGTACAACTTATTGTCAAGCGAGCATGGGCTAAAAAGTTTGCAGCTTTCTCTGATCACCGATGTGGCTACCACCTATTTTAATTGGTTGCAGTCCCTTGAGGAACTCGAAATTGCCGAGCGGAATTTTGCTCTGAGAGATAGCATGCACCAAATCATATTGGCAAGATTTGAAAAAGGGATCATTCAGCAAACGGATGTGGAACAATCCAATATCCTGAAAAATATTGCTGCTGGTTCGGTGCCAAAATTCCGGAGAAAATCCGTTCAATTGGAAAATGCACTCAATTTCTTGGTTGGAAGAAACCCCAGGCGGCTGCCTAAGGGACATTACCTGCCTGAACTGCGCAGTGAAATTGATTTGAATCAATTTTTACCGGTGGATTTACTTAAAAACCGTCCCGATATCATAAAAGCTGAATTTCAGCTCATGGCTCAAAATGCCCAGGTAAGGGCAGCCATAGCCAGCAGACTGCCTATAATTAGCTTAAATGCGACCCTTGGAATCATCACAGATGAATTTCAACAATGGGATTTAACCAACCCTTTGTGGAACATTGGCGGACAGCTGATGGGCCCCTTGTTTTTTTGGGGGCAACTCAAAAGAAGAGTGGATATCGAACAAAGCAAAGAATATCAGCAACTATTTGCCTACGAAAACACTGTTTTAAATGCCTTGAGGGAAATGGAAGATATAAAAGTGGGAATTTCCACAATGAATCAGGAATTAATTGCCGCCGGGGAAAGAAAAAAATCTGCTTTAAGTGCCCAGTTCTTAAGTGGAGAGCGGTATTCACAAGGGGTTACCAGCTACTTGGAGGTCTTGGAATCCCAACGACAGGCATTCGATGCGGAGCTAGCATTGGTACAGGTCCGACAGGCGTTACTTTCTTTATACATCCAGTTTTATAAAGCTGCAGGAGGGGGACCTTTAGAAGAAAATTAAGACAAAATATAATTTATTAATGCAATTATCCTATGATGAACCTATTTAAAAAGAAAATTTTACTCCTTAGCATTTTGGCTCTGATCGCTCAGATAAGTTTCAGCCAGGAAATCAGGGTAAATACCTATGGTGGGTATGTTTTTAAAGACAAGGTAGACTCCTACTATTCAAGTAGCTCCTACTACAGTGGACAAATTCAAGACGGAGCCCGTTGGGGTGGAGGTATAGAATATGTGATTCCGGGAATTGGCGGATTAGAAATACAGTACCTTAGGCAAAACACCAATGCCCCGACTGTGTATAGTGACGTTATCCATTCCGGTGGACAACTTCAAAAAACTGATTTTGATCTACGACTGAATTGGTTGATGCTGAATAGTACGCGCTATTTCCCGGTAAGTGAACAATTGGAACCATTTGCCGGATTTGGTCTAGGAATGGGTATTTTTTCCTTGACTAATCCGGATACCAATAATGAACGTTCTGCCACCAAGTTTGCCTATAGTTTCCGTGGAGGAATAAATTTATGGCTTGGTAATAACCTAGCTTTCCGTGCACAAACTTCGCTGTTTTCTGCTGTCCAATCAATGGGCGGAAGTTTGTATTTCGGTTCCGGGGGTTCCGGAGCCGGATTGAGCTCTTACTCCAGTATGTTCCAATTTGGATTTGATGGAGGACTGGTTTTCCGAATACCTATGGAATAAACTGACAAAGAAACATATACCCAAGAGACGCCTTTTACCAACTATTAATATCGAGTGGGATGGGTCGAGCCTCCTATAATTCGCTTGCCTCCAATGGTAAATTAAAAAGTAATTCACAATAAATGTACTAACCAAAATCGCACAATCATGAAAAAATCCACACTTATTTTCCTGTTCAGTTTTTCACTGGGAAGCCTGGCTTTTGCTCAGGGCATTAACGATGAGATTACCCTTATGCAGGCGCAATTTGGAATGGAAAAAAAACAGCTTGTAGAGGCAGTAATGAATCTACCCGAATCCTTGCTACCGGGCTTTTGGGTGATTTACCAACAATATGAAGGAGAGCGACAAATGCTCGCGAGGGAACGCATCCTTATGATCAACGAATACCTCAACAATTATGAGGATATTGATAATGACATTGCTGATTCCCTCACAAAAGGGGTTTTGAAAAATTCCGCTGCCCGAACCAAGCTTCACCAAAAATACTACAAGAAATTCAAAAAGGTCACCACAGCAAGAGATGCGGCAAAATTCCTGCAGCTGGACATCTATATTCACAGTACCCTTCGAAATCTAACTCTGCAAGAGCTCCCCTTCATAGATGAATTCTAACGGAGAAAAATGAATTATCTCGGGATTCTACCAACCCTGACCTTTAATTAAACCCGGGTATCGTGGTAGAGAAAATGGAGCATACCCGTGAAACGAGCCTTGCCACTTACCTTATCTGTATGTAGGTCAGCTATTCTACACATGGAATGCAGAGGAAACACCTGTTTCCGATAAGGAGTAGGATACCCCCACACCTGGCGGAAAATCACCTGAATCCGGCCATTTGGGTAGTGGGCATTCATCAGGCCTTATCAGAAAAAGCAATAAATACGCCCTAAACTATTGAGTGGGTTGTCAAAAGACACCTTAAAAGAAGTTACAAAAAAAGACACAATATATAATGAAAAAATCGCATGTATTTGTAGGCTTATTCCTATTTGCCCTTACTGCCTGTTCGTCAAGTGTACGCATCACTGGATCCTGGAGCAGTCCTAAAAAACCCGCCAATGGATACAATAGCATATTTGTAACCGCACTTACTCAGAATGTACTCGCGAGAAAAACAGTAGAAATGTATTTGGAAGACATGATTCTTACACAGGGAATTGCTGCGACTGGAAGCTTTGATATTATACCACCTGGATTCAAGGCAAAGGACGCCGAAAAAGAAGAAATACTGGAAAAAATAAGGGAATTGGGGAGTAAGGCTATCCTGGTAATCACGCTATTGGATCAAACAAGCGAAACTCGATATGTGCCAGGAACTACTATGTATACGCCGATGAGTTTTGGCTATCATGGACGGTTTTGGTCTTATTATGGTGCATATAATCCCTACATGTACGATAATGGTTACTATACTACCGATAAAAACTACTATTTGGAAGCTAATTTATACGATGTCCAAACGGAGGAAATGATATGGTCGAGCCAATCAGAAAGTACGAACCCGTCTTCTTTACAACAGTTTTCTAAAGCCTTCGCAAAATCAGTAGTTAACCAGCTGGTCAATGATGGGATTATCGCAGGATAATAAGCTTGAAAAAAAATAATCTAGGCACTGGCCTTGTAGACCAATTGTTGGTGAAAAGCACAGCTACTTTCTTTTTAGCAAAATTCAATTTAGTAAGGATTTAGTTACCTCCCTGCATTTTCCAGGTATGGAACCTTCCAAAGGCTGTTACTTTCGGCTGCTTGTTATGGGGAAAGGTGGTTACTGTAGCGCATTCGATATAGTGTCCGTCCATGCCCGTCATCTTTTTGGAATTTACTTCTTTTCACCTTTAGGTTGATTCCCCAAACTTCCCCTGAAATTTGAAGAACCTCCTACACCAGTATTTTTACCTACTTTTTTTCGGGAATGTTTGTAATTGTTCAGGCAACATTAATGAACCTACACTGATTTTAACTACATTTGTCTCCTTATTCAACTGTCTGTTTTTAAGGTGTGAAATTGAATTCAATACGTCAGTTTAACCCCTAAAAAGCAGATCCGTCGTCGTATTTGCATTCACCAGACAAAAAACACTTTTGATAAGTTCAAATACAGCTGGTTTACTTTCTTTCGCCGGGTTCTTACTCGGATCGGTTATTGTCTTAATACTGATTTTTGTCAAACCGAAATTCACTTATTCTAACTTTTTGCTTGCACTTTGCATATTTAGTTTCACTTATCTCATGTTTGTAAGTGGATTGATAGCTAGTGGATTAATTCTAAAAGTACCTCACTTTTTCCGAACAGCAAGCCCTTTTATATATCTGATAGCACCAGCGGCTTTTCTATATGTCCGTACGGTATTTAATGAAGAGGAAAGTTTTCAACTTCTTGATGCGCTTCACTTTATTCCCGCACTTTTTCATTTTTTAGAACTTATACCTTTCTTTTTGAAAAGTGCTGAAACAAAAAAAAGTATCCTCGAGATCATCTTTATTGACCCCGATTACTCCCTCGCCTTGTCCGAAGGTATTCTTGCTCAGAACTGGCATGCATTTCTAAAAACTATAATAGGATTGGTTTATTTTAGTTTCCAATACTTCCTAATTAGACAATACATAAAAGAATTTACACCTCTGGATTCCTATCAAAAAAAAATCATCCAATGGCTTAACTGGTTTACGCTAGTTTTAATATGCTGCTATAGCCTACTTCTTATTAGTTTATTTACGAATAATGAATCCAACACAATCCACCACCTTCTTACGGTCGTAATAGCTTCTACTCTCCTTATTATTTTGGTTTATTTGTTTTTACAACCACAGATTCTTTATGGGCTAGCTAACTTTTCGGAATCTGAAAATCTGGCTAAGGAAATCCTGTCCCAACCCACTGGTAACCGCAGCCTTTCACTATCTGCGGACCAGATAAGTGACTACCGTTATCGTATTGAAGAATACTTGGAAACAAAAAAACCCTATTTGGACAGCGGTTTCAGGATGCAAGACATGGTAGAGGGTTTATGTATCCCGAGACATCATCTTTCGGCCGTGATCAACACGGTATACCAAAAGAATTTTAATGGCCTGATCAATAAATACCGAGTCAACTACATCAAGGAAAACATTCATACTAGGAAGTGGTCAAATCTTTCCCTGGAAGGGATGGGTATGGAAGCCGGATTTAAATCAAGATCTACTTTCCTTCAAGCCTTCAAAAAAGAAACCGGCATAACTCCTTCCGCCTTCCGGGAAAAAACATTAGCTATAGCTAAGGTACTGGAAAAGCTAACCTCTTTATTACTGAACGAAATTGTTCTATTTTATAATCCTGATCAGGTTACCGATTGTAGCTTTTGATATAAATCCATAACTCGTTTTAATTTGTCTAAATTATCGGCTGAGCAGGAAATTAGCGTGATGGATTTCCTGTTTTATCTTACTTAAATAATTTAGGCACAGAGAAATGAACAGTCAGTGCCACTCTTTCTGTAAACACTTGGAAATTTAACCCCTCTATGTATCAAAGCAGGCTGTTTTTCAATTTAACAAAGGATATAAATCCTGTTAGCATAATACAAGCTTCTATTAAGATAAATTTCATGAAGAGCCATCTGAAAAAATCTTTCTTTATAATTTTATTTTTAAGTTTCAGTAAAATCCATGCACAAAACGATTCTATCGTGATGCAAAACAATCATTACTTAGTGGGTGAGATCAAGTCAATGGAAAGAGGAGTTTTGGTTGTCAAAACCGCATTTAGTAAATCTGACTTTCGGGTCAAATGGGCTGAAATACATGCCATCTACTCTGAATCATTGTTTATCACTTCCGCTAAATCCAAAGACAGGATCTTTGGTAAAATTAGCAGTCCTGAATCAGGGTTTTTGGAAATAAAATCTGAGAAAGATGAGCAGTTTATTTTCCCCTTAGAGGATATTTTGTTTATAAAATCCGTTGATAGAGGATTTTTTGACAGGATAAGTGCAAGTATTGATTTGGGTTTTACCCTGACTAGAGCGAGAAATCAAAGGCAATTTTCTACTCGGAGCAATATTGGTTATATAGCTGAAAGATGGTCCTTTGATGCTTCCTACAACCAATTAATAACTTCCCAGGATGAAGTTGATGACATTCGTCGCGGAGATGGAAACCTGACCGCTCTTTATTTTCCCAAAAATACCTGGTTTTCTTTGATTAGAATTGAACATTTATACAATACGGAACAGTTTATTGATTTACGAGTCAATACCCTGGTAGGGGCTGGCAGGGATTTTTTTAAATCAAATGCAATGTATTGGAGGGTTTTTAGTGGATTATCTATTAACAATGAAAATTTTGTAGGTGAATCAATGGACCGAAGAAGTACTGAAGCATGGATTGCTTCCGAATTGAACATTTTTGATATCGGGGATTTGGATTTGCTTACCAATATCTTTGTCTATCCAAGCATTAGCGAACGGAATAGGGTAAGGGTCGATTACAGGCTGGATATTAAATATGATCTACCCATGGATTTTTATATCAAGAGCGGAGTCACCCTAAACTATGATAATCAACCTTTTCAACCTTCCCGTTCAGTGGATTACATTTGGCAAACTACAATGGGATGGAGCTGGTAAAGCTCAATCTT
>PXCO01000344.1 GCA_003565295.1 Cyclobacteriaceae bacterium | reverse complement strand
TTAATGAACGGCAGATTAAGGCTGTGCTTTTCGTAAAAGACAATGGAAAAGTCTCCAATAGTGACTATCAAAAAATCAATGACTGCTCAAGAAATACAGCAAGTAACGATTTAGCAGAGTTGGTTGAAAAAGGTCTATTTTTACCAAGTGGTCAAAAAGGAGCAGGTGCTTATTATACTTTAAATGGCATTGCACAATAATTGCACATATTGCACAAAAGCGACCTTCCTGAACTTGTAGAGAAGTTTTCAAAGTATTGGACAGAAGTGGAGAAGTTGGGGCAGGTACAACTTATGTTTTGATTGGCTCATAATTGGCTCAATTGGCTCATAGGCAAAACAAAAAAGAGAAGTAAATGAACGGAGAAAAACACCGAAGCGATAACAGCGTGTATGAAAAATAGCGGGATAAGTGCTAAATCAAAGGTCAGTACTTTTAATAAAAGTCAGTACCAAATCGAAAGTGAAGCGCTTTTTAATCCGCTACTTCTCATACACGCAAACCGTTGTGTGTCAGCAAGACAGAGCCGACATCAAAATAATAACTAATAGAATAAAAATATGAAGACAATTTTCTTTGCATGTGGATTTCTATTCTGCTCAATGATTTCGTTTGCTCAGGAACAGACAAGTTCAGACCCTAAAGTTCAACAGGAAGTAGTATTTAAGAACACTATTTACCAATTATTCCCAACAGAAAACTATTGGACTTTTATTAAGTTGAACACTCGAAATGGCAAAATATGGCAAGTACATTTTACAATTGAAGAAGATGGTGTTGATGGTGAGTTAATCTTAAATTCGATTCCTCTTGTTGATGAAAAAAAAGAAGTCAACGGCAGGTTTACTCTCTATCCAACTGAGAATATGTACAATTTCTTACTACTCGACCAAATTGATGGAAGTGTATATCAAGTACAATGGTCAACGGAAGAAAAATATAGAGGAGTAATGCCTATTTATTAAATCCAATTAATAATCAACTAATATACAATGAACAATTACAAAGATTTCCAATCGGCAAATGAAGAAGAAAGACAATGGGTTGAAAATTACAACAACCTATCAAAATACCACCAAGCCAACGCACCCAAACCGACACGAAAATGACAACAAAACAGACGACAGAAAAAGAAGGGCGAAGGCATAACAGGTGTTTGGTAAAAAAAGCCTGTTTGGTTCTTAAATGAAGCTTTGTGCTTAGTGTCAGTTTTTCCTCGTGGCTGAATATTTTGCATTAAATCATTCTACCTTGTTTACCTTAGCGGGACTTTTTTCTGCTTGGTGCGCAAAACAAAATTTGATAACATGGAAATCTGGATTTGGATAGGTATTGTTATTTGTATATCACAATCGGCGACGATGTCCGGTCTAAATATTGCCCTGTTTAGCCTCAGTAGGCTTAGACTGGAGGTGGCTGCTGAAAACGGCGACAACTTTGCTCAACGTGTACTGGAACTGCGGCATGATTCCAATTATACGCTTGCTACCATTCTCTGGGGTAATGTAAGTATCAATGTCTTATTAACCTTACTTGTAGACTCCGTTCTGATCGGTGGAGCTTCTTTTTTGTTCTCAACTTTCGTCATTACTATTGTTGGGGAAATTTTTCCGCAGGCCTATTTCACCCGTCATGCACTAAAAATCGGTGCAAGGCTGGCACCGGTTTTGAAAATCTACAAAATACTTTTCTTTCCCTTATCCAAACCAACGGGTATGATACTCGACAGACTCATCGGAGAAGAGGCTATTCCATGGTTCAGGGAAAAAGAATTACGGAACGTGTTGAAACATCATGCCCTTGAATCAGCAACGGAATTAAGCTCAGTGGAGACAACTGGTGCGGTGAACTTTCTAGACCTTGATGACATCTTGATAAGCAATGAAGGAGAGGTGATCGATCCGCAAAGTATTCTGGAACTGCCGTTTGATCATGGCAAGCCGATCTTCCCTGAATTCAGACCCAATGCTGAGGATGAATTTTTAAGCCGCATTGCAGCTTCGGGCAGAAAATGGGTTGTTTTGATAGACACTTTGACCAAACAACCAAAAATGGTACTTAATGCTCACATTTTTTTGAGGAATGCACTTTTTAAAAAAAACACGTTTCAACCCATTGATGTATGTCATCACCCATTGATTTTCAGCGATCCGAAAAGTCGTTTAGGCAATGCACTAAATAAGCTTACTGTTGAAAAAGAAAAACCGGGTGATGATGTCATTGACAAAGATTTGGTCCTCTACTGGACACATGAAGAGAGGCGTATCATTACAGGATCAGATATTCTTGGCTATCTTATGCGGCGCATAGCCAAAGTTGCCTAGCCTGCATCAACAAGCGGCTTAAACCTGAAATTTGAAAGTGCATAATCGTAGCCCTTCCTTAGCAAAATGGCTCAGGTTGAGGCTACCTCCAAATGCAGGATAAATGATCAACCACTCAATTAGGAATGCGGCTTTAGCCCATTCCATTCCAAGATAAGATTGCGGGGTTTGTGGGCTAAAGCCCAATTTACAGGGATGGGATTTTTTAGGTTCAAGGATAGAAGGTTTGGCTAAAGCCAATGGAGCTGGTCACCTCCCAAAAGCCTCCAGCTAAAGCAAGTGGCAATTGAAGTTGAGATTCCCAAACAATGCAAGGTCAATGGATAATGATTCAATCGGAATGTGGTGTCGATGCCAACTCTGTAATGTGGGATTAATACCAAATATCTCCCCAGAGATAGGGGGAAAATGAATGCTTTTTTAAATTTGTAAAATAAGATTGTCAATTTATCTGTCAATTAACCATAAACAGACAAAATGAAACCGAGCATGAAGAGATCGTATTACACAGGGGTGACTATAATCATGCGGGACAGGTTTTCTTACCACTAAAAAGATGGAAACACATGAATATTGAAGTCAAACAAGGCGATATTGCCAACCAACCGGATATCACGGCCATTGTGAATGCGGCAAATGCCCAGCTAAAAACCGGGGGAGGCGTAGCAGGTGCAATTCATCGTGCTGCCGGTCCCGGACTTGAAGAGGAATGTCGAAAATATGCTCCTATAAATCCCGGTGAAGCGGTCATTACAGAAGCGCATAAACTGCCCAATGAATATGTGATTCACTGTTTAGGCCCTGTTTACGGGGTAGATCATCCTGAACCCACTTTGCTGGCCAACTGTTACCGCAATGCCCTGAAATTGGTCGAAGAACACAAGATTGATTCTGTTGCATTTCCGGCAATCTCAACAGGTGCTTTTGGTTATCCTCTTGAACAGGCCACCGATGTTGCTGTTTCAGTGCTAAACGAAGTGGGCACGGATTTGGCATCCCTCAAAAAGCTGCGTTTTGTGCTATTCAGTCAAACGGATCTCGATGTTTATCAAAAGAAATTAAATCCACTGATTAATAGACTGAAATAAATCAATTGGAATAGAAACGTCAAGGATAGTTGAAGTTCAATTGACTATTTGATGGCATAGCTTTGGAAGTACCTGAAGGCAATACCGTTGTTCCGGAAATCAATGAATTTTTACCGAAATTTAATTTGATATTGGCCTCACAGGGTGCACATCCACCAAACCATTTACCTGGGATTGCTTAGGCCAAGTTGACGGGCCAGGCCATCCAACTTTGAGAGGATATGTTTTTCGATGCCCTTTTCCCAAAGTGTGGGCAGCCCATAAACCATTTGAGATTGATTGCCCTCATAGCCGCCTTCTTCCAAAATGGTTTCACTAGGAATATACCCCATCACATCATTGCTATACCCCATCACAAAGGTGTCCCAACCATAGGCTGCTTTTAAGGCCAGGGCATAGGAAATGGTGACTTCCCCTCCCAGACTAAAAAGTGCCTGTTTGCCCAAGGTCCACAATTGAACGGGATAGGGGTAAGTGCTGGGATGTTCCTTACCCTCGGACCTTTCTTTTAGCATTCTTTCTGCCCACCTTTTAAGATAACCACTTTCCCTATTCACCATTTGGCGTAACTGCTCGTCTGAAAAGGGTTCACCAAATGGAAGCGGGAATTCCTCATAGGCCACCTTTAGCAAAGATGGCTGAGTTTGCATTTCTTCTTCCAATACCCTGCTGACCGCTGCGGCCAGGGTTTTGCCGTATTGTTTGGCCAAGGGTATAGTTCTCCGGGGGATGGGATTTTGATCCCCACTGGCTCCTTGGAAAAAAAGAAAGGTGGTCCCTGGGAATTCCTGTTCCAGGCTGATTTGGGCATACCCAGGGTAATCCCCGGACCACTCATACTGGTCCAATACAGTGGGGTGGCAGGCGTATCCGAAAAGGACAGCCATCAATCCGCCTTCCTTTTCTATTTTAATGACCGGGACTGCATGGTCCATGGGACCGTTAAGCTGGGCTTGTTCATGCCATCCTTTTTCAGGGTTATTCCGCCGGTTGACCTGAAAACGGCTTACCCCTTGTCCTGTAGACAGTCGGGCAGGGACCTTATTTTCCTTAGCTTTTCTTGCCAGTTCGATAAGCTTGTTTTCCAGGGACAGCGTGTAGGTGGAAATGGCCTTGAGATGGTCTTCTTCCAAAGGGTAGATATCGAACAGTGCTTGCTCCAGTACGGGGCCAGAGTGGGTATGGGAGCTGCTAAGGATGATCTGGGCCCTGCTCCATCCAAACTCCTGGTATAACCGGTCCTTCACCCTATCCGAAAATTCTTTTGGGAAACCCAAAATATCACTGGTGACCCAGAGCCCCTCATTCCCTCTTTCATCCTCCAAAACCACGGCCTTTATCCAAAGCTCATGCTGCTTCCCTTTGGCGGGAGCAGTCCTTGCCGCATATCCCGCCATCCACAATTCCGAGGTTGGGGTGATATTCTCATTTGCCACCCCGGCCTTCCAGGAAAAATCAACCTGACAGGAACTTTCGGATAAGTGTATAAAAGCAAAAAACAGGTACAGGCAGATGGTCTTTTTCATCATTCAAGGGTTGAATTTATCAGTTAATTTGCTCTTTTATTTTTCTTTTTCCAAAAAATGGCTCTCCTCAAATTCCAGGTATATAACTGAAACAGTAGTAAATCCCATAGCGGGCAAATCCTTGATTTATAAAAAATTATGTTGACCAAGGAGCTCGATACGGTTTTACACTAAAACCACGGTAGGACAAACCTACCAGATTAATCCAATAACCACGCCATACCATCATAAAGGAATTGAATGAAATGGGGTTTTGAAAAATCCGTGGGAAAGCCCAGGGAAGTGTACATCACTTTGCTTTCCCCAACCTTACGCACCCAGGCCACGGGTTCTTCCAGTCCGGCTGATTTTCCGTATAGCAATATTTTTGCCTTTTTGTCAATAGGGTTGACCTTGTATAGGTTTCCCTGGCTTTTCCATGGGCTACCCGGGAAGTTCCTTGTGATTTTATGTTTATTTTTTTCCACAATTACAGGATAACCTTCAGGGCCATAGCCTTGATTTTCATGCCCCAAAACCTCTGGCACAAAATCCCACCAATCCATATGGGTGGCGGGGATATTTGAGGCTTCCGTTATTGAAAAGGCATGGTTGGCCGTGCGAATGCCCAAGATGGGTTTACCTTTTTGCAGGTGCTCTTTGATGAGTTCCATAATTTCCTTTGGCAACGCAACCCTTCGGATAAATAATACCAAGAGATCCGCATCACCTATTTTAGAGGCATCAGGGAGTTGATAGGATTCCCTGGGCCCTTCTCCTAATAGCACCTCGGTGTTCACCCCCTTCTCCCGCTGTATTCGATTGGCAAAGGCAGGTATGGTCCAGGTGGCTTCATAATTGTTGGGATCTTCACTGATGAGGAAAACCACATTCTTTCCTTTTAGCGAAGTGGTGTTCTGATTGTTTTTTGGTTTGGAATAATAATTGGCCTTTCCCCATATTTCTTGTTGGTAATCTTTGTAAGTGGTATACCTTCCCCTAAGCCAAAGCACGATTTCCTTTTCCTCATCCGCTAACACCAGGGGCCGGAGGTTGTCCATGGGCGACTGATAGGTGACAGGTATCCATTCCCAATGTCCATTAAAATGCTCTCCCCTGAAAATCTCATACCTGCGCACACTGTCCACCATTAATGGCCTGCCATTTTTGGGGTTTACGTCTGTACTGATATAAACTACCTCTTTATTGTTGGGATGGAGACTGATCAGCCCTGTATATTCGTTTTCTCCAGGATATAGGCGACTACCTGCATAGGCGATCTCCTGGCTATGCCAGGATCCATTTTCCCAATGGGCATAATGGTACCGGTGATCCATTCCCCCCAATTCGGTGTTTTGCGTTTCACCTCTGCTGATGGGATCCTTGGTCACGGAAAAGACGAGATAGGGGGATCCTTTTTCATCCAGTTGAATATCAGAAGTCCAGGCCACATTCGTCCTGGTCTCAAGGTTTCCATCATACACCAAGGTAAAATCGGATGGTGTATAAGGGCTGTTTTCGTTTTTGCTGATGGGCCCCACAGGCGTGCCGTCCGACTTGTAAAGGACACCTTCCTCTAAATACCCATGGTAGATGTTGTTATTGAAGTGTCGTGGATGCCCATCGGTAGTTGTAAAATGTATCCTTTTTCCATCGGAGGCATATCGCAAATAGCTTCTGCCTTCAAACTCAAAGAGTCTGCCACCAAACTCCCAGTTTTCCCCCTCGTCCCTGGAGATCAAATAATGGGGGTTGTTTTGGTTGCCTCTATAAAAATTAAATAAAGTTTTGCTGTTGTCTTCCCAAAGAAGGTTACTGTAACACACCCTGCCATTGGTTTGGAACTGCTGCTCGGGCTGCCATTTTGTAATGTCCCTACCCGTGTCACTGACCCGGTACCTGACCAGGCTGTCAATGCTGTGGCCGGCATATACACTGAGTATCCTGCCATCGGAGCGTAAAAATAAAGAACCCACGTTGTGGTCATCAGGGGGAAGGCTTCCCTGGGTCAAAATTTGTGTCTTTGAAGAATTAGTAGAAAGGTCCCATTCCACCACGGTATTATGACCCTGGGAGGTGACTCCGGCCACCCAGATTTTATTTTTCTCCAAAATAGCCCTTGGATCCTGAAACCAGCACCAACTTCCGTCCTTGGACAGCCTCACCGGTTCGCCCTGTTTAAGGGCCTCCAGGGAGTCAATTTGGGCGAATGAAAAAGGAATAGAGAAGCAAAGGGAACATAATAGGAGGCAGGATAATGCCAGTGGGCTTTTCATAGGCGAACTATAGAATTGGTTTAGTAGGCGAATATAACCCAAAATTTTATGGCCAGCCTATTCTACTAACCATAAAAATGCCTCATATCCCTCTTTTTTCATATTTTCTCTTGGGATAAATTTCATGGCAGCCGAATTCATGCAGTACCTCAAGCCCGTAGGGGCAGGGCCATCGTTAAAGACGTGTCCTGCATGCGCATCCCCGAATTTACTCCTTACTTCTACCCTGGTCATCCCGTGGGATTTGTCAACAGGTTTTTCCAGGTACCGGGCATCTATGGGTTTGGTGAAACTGGGCCATCCAGACCCGGACTCATATTTGTCCTTGGAAGAAAATAAAGGTGCTCCCGAAACGATGCATACATAAATACCGTCCTCCTTGTTACCATTGTAAGCATTGTCGAAAGCCCTCTCGGTGGCATCTTCCATGGTTACCTTGTACTGGAGTTGGGTCAATTGTGATTTCAATTCAGCCTTGGAAGGCCTGGGGTATTTTTTATCATCGGGAACAGGCCAATGAGATGCAATAAACCTATCCCTGCCAGACCCTGTACGGTAGGATTTGTATTCCCTGGGCTTCTTTCGGTAATAATCTTGATGGTAATCTTCGGCCTTGTAAAAGTTGGTGAATTTTTCAATAGGGGTAACGATGGGTTTATCAAAAATACCGGATTGATCCAGACGTTTCTTGGAAGCTTCTGCAATGGATTTCTGGCGGTTGTCGTGATAAAAGATGGCAGATTGGTATTGGGTGCCTCGGTCGTAAAATGATCCACCTGCATCCGTAGGGTCAAATTGCTGCCAAAATATATCGATGATTTCGGCATAACTGATCACGTCCGGGTCAAAGGTAACTTGAACGGCTTCCTTATGGGAGGTTCTTCCACCGGACACCTGGGAGTAGGTGGGGTTTTTTTCCTTTCCCCCGGCGTATCCGGATACCGAAGAAATAACCCCGTCTATACCCTCGAATGGAGCCTCTATGCACCAAAAACAACCTCCGGCAAAGGTCGCTTTTTCAGTTTTGCCCTGAAAAACCGTGGTGGGCTGCTCTTTGTCTTTGTTTGCTTCTGAACCCTGCTCTTTTGCACAAGAAAACAAGGTGATCCCGCAAAATAACAAGGTTGCCCAATGTTTTATCTTTATCATGTTCTTCTCAACTTATCTGCTGCAAAAAACAGAAGTATGGGGTGATTTGTTCAAATTTTCTCCTCTGGCATCACAAACCAAAGGATAAGGTAGATCAGCAGGCCGGGAAAGGCTGCGCTCAAGATGGATACGAGTACATAGACAATGCGGGTTTTGTCAGCATCCCAGCCCAAATAATTGGCCAGCCCTGCACATACTCCAGCTATCATTTTATTTGAAATGCTTCTTTTCAGTTTTTTCTCCATGAATCATGATATATGGTTGATGTACTAATTTAATCAAAGGTCTTGCAAAATTATGCATTTTCTGTGCTATTTTTGATTTTCAGGTCAAAAGCCTGGGAATAAACATTTATGAGCAATTCTTTCCGAATTCTATTGGTATTTTTAGTTTTTACTTCCTGTGCCCATGTACATGCCCAGGGATTTGTGAAGAGATATCTCAACTCCATCTTTAACGATACCAGTGATATTTCCGGTCCTCAATTTATCATTTACCCCACGTTGGCCTATGCTCCGGAGACCAGTTGGGAGATTGGTTTTAGTCCACTGTATGTTTATTATGCCAACCGTGACACCAGCAATAGGCTTAGCGAGGTAAATGGGTTTACTTTTGTTACCCTTGAAAACCAATACGGAATTTGGCTGGATCATGCCAATTATACCCAAGGGGATGGTTGGTTTTTCCTGGGGAGGGTGAGGATGCAAAGCTTTCCCCTTTTGTACCATGGCATTGGCAGCAACACCCCTGAGGACTATACGGCCAGGGTAGATGCCAATCAAATTTGGATTAAGGAAAGGGTATTGAAGCAGATTTTGCCGAATGTATTTCTTGGGCCGGAATTTGATTTCCAGCGCATGAGCAGCGTGGAGTTTGTGCCGGCTGGCGAGTCTCCTTCATTGGAGTTGCCATTGGGGCACGAGGGGTCCACCAATTTTGGTCTTGGCTTAGGCCTGGTTTATGATGACCGGCACAATGTGCTAAATGTCAGGAAAGGGTTATTCAGCGAACTTGCCCTGATCAGTTATAATCCCTTTTGGAGCAGCGAATTTAACTTTACCACTCTTATATCCGATACAAGAATTTACAGGCCTATAACCAAAAACACGGTTTGGGCCAATCAGCTTTTTGCGCAGTTCAACAGAGGTGATGTGCCTTTTAATCAGTTGTCCCTAATGGGAGGGGAGAATTTGATGCGGGGGTATTATTTGGGAAGATACAGGGATAAAAACCAGCTTTCCTTTCAAAGCGAAATGCGGTTTCTTCCCATTCCCCTGGGTTTCACTGACCGATTAGGTGCTGCCGTTTTTGCAGGGGCAGGGCAGGTTTTTCCGGATTTCAATGGCTTTGCCCTTTCGAACTTTGAATGGTCGGCAGGAGGGGGCATACGTTTTTTACTATTCCGTAATAAAGACATCTACACCCGCTTGGATGTTGCGCTGACCCGTGAAGGCAGTGGTTTTTACTTTTTCATTGGGGAGGCCTTTTAAACCGGTGTTTGGTTGACCAAATTATGTACAGAGATCTCCCGCAGATTTCGCAGAGTCAGGGATAATACATGCGCAGTAAACAGAAATCTTGCCGAAAACCGTATTTCTACAAATTCTAATTTGATGTTAATTATAGTTTAGAGGCATCAAATAAAAATCAAACCTGCTGTTTTTTTTCAGGTTCTCGTTTTTTTTTTCCATGGAGGATGGAAGTTTTCCTGTTTTCCAATCTTCCGGTCTCTTGAACTTTGGATCGGTTTTGTAATGGTCAAAATTTTCAGGATCGTCTCCAGCTTGCTTTATGGATTTATAGATATAAAGCAGCCCCGCCACAATTCCAACCGCTATGATCGTGATGATTGACATGTTCATTACTCACTTAATTGAGTCATTTTATAAGGTGTGCTACACTTATAATAACGACGATTATACATCCCATGTTTTGGTAAACCCAGTTGGCCGAATTCGAACCTCCGAAAGATTCACCCCTAATTTTTTTAAAAATATTACTATGATTCAAAAGTAAGTAAAATTTTATTGTTTAAAAACCCTTTTGAAGGACTAAATCGAAAGGTGATTTTTGTAAATATAAAATAGTGTTTTGTAAAAAATTATTTGTATTTCATCCTTAAAATTAGTTAAAGTTTTTTTCAGGTTATTTTTTTGATGGGAGATCTTTTTGAGGGATTCAATGGTAATTGAATCAATCACTCCTTTTGCCAATGGCCGGAAAACCAAAGAAGTTTGATTATCAGGGGCTTATAAGGCATTGTTTTTGGGAAAAAAACTTATGAACAGTGAAATGATGTAAAGGAGTCACCAATAACCATAGACAAGGACCTCGGTAAATGTGGTTTTTCGAATTCGGTTAATAATAAGGGCTGGGTTATAATCCGTGGGCTAAACCATCAATTTTCCCAAATCCGCTAAGATAATATATGGTTTTGCTAATATAAAGGATATTTATTTTTTCCAAAGTGCTTAAAATTGCTACTCATCTACCAAATCTATTTATGATAATATAAGAGGGGTTTTGAATCACCTTTCCTGTAGGGTAATCATATACATTCAATTAAATATTCTTATTCATTTTCACAAAAAAACTATGAACATACTATTACTACAAGGTAAAAAGTTTATCCGATTGTTGAGCTATGTGTTGGTTATGT
This sequence comes from Cyclobacteriaceae bacterium, assembly GCA_003565295.1. Taxonomy (GTDB): domain Bacteria; phylum Bacteroidota; class Bacteroidia; order Cytophagales; family Cyclobacteriaceae; genus Pleomorphovibrio. The sequence continues at coordinate 23,895 of PXCO01000344.1, read as the reverse complement.
TTGCTTTAGCAAATTTCTCCACTTATGCCAGTAGTGATAAACAAAAAAAGGACAAACTTTCTGATGAAGAAGAACTTCAATTTACAATTGAAGGGACGGTAACGGAAAAAGCGAGTGGTGAGCCTTTGCCAGGGGTAAGTATTTTGGTAAAGGGGAGCACCACAGGTACGGTGACGGATGTTGACGGTAATTACAGTCTTGAGGTGCCCAATGAAAATGCCGTCTTAATATTCTCCTTTATAGGGTATTCACCCATGGAGGTTTCCGTGAACGGTAGGAGTTTAATAGATGTGGAAATGGATGTTTCCGAAATGGAGGAGGTGGTAGTGGTAGGCTACGGAAGGACGAAGAAAATCAATTTGCTTGGAGCAATATCAGCCGTATCCAGTGAGGATTTGGGGAACCAAACCCTCACTTCGGCAGGTCAGGCACTTATGGGAAGAGTAGCCGGTGTACAAATGATTCAGCCTTCTGCCCAGCCAGGCAAAGATGCCCCGACCATCAATATTCGAGGCGTGAACTCCATCCGACAAAGTGCGGATGGGCAGGTGGCAGACACAGCACCCTTGGTCATCATTGATGGGGTGCAGGCCACAATGGTGGATATCCACCCCCAGGACATAGAGAGTATTTCTGTGTTGAAGGACGCCTCTTCGGCCGCTATTTATGGAGCCAGGGCAGCTAATGGAGTAATAATAATTACCACAAAAAGAGGATTGCCTAGAAAACCAAGTATTTCAATCAACTCCTACTATGGCTGGCAGAATGCTACCTATATCCCAAAAACGCTTAACCCCTATGAGTACGCTGTTTTGAGAAATGAAAGCAGGACCAATGTAGGGAATGCACCTGATTATGATGAGGATATGTTAAATTGGTTCCGGGATTACCAGCATGAGGGTTTTTGGGAGTTTGCCTACATACCGAATGCCCCTTTGGTGAACCATCATATCTCGGCAAATGGTGGTGCTGAAAATGTTCAATACATGATCTCTGCAGGTTATCAAGGACACGAGGGGATCATCCTAAATACAAACTCAGAAAGGTTTAATGTAAGGTCTAATATCGATGTGACGGTATCAGATAAGGTAAAGGCGGGCGTGAACTTTTCTGCCAGCTTATTTAAAAACGAGGAGCCAACGTATGGTGGTGCGGGCCCACAATTATTAATTAGAGATGCACTTCGCCATCCACCCTTTGCAAGTGTGGATGGAATGATTAAGCCGGACGGGTTTTATTCCAGAGGAACCCTGGGAAGGGCTGTTCATGGTATGAATGCAATTGGTCTGGCAGAACAAGGGGGCATGACCAATGAGGATATCCAAAGAATTATCCCTAACCTTTATTTAGAATATTCTCCGATAAAGGATTTAATCATTCGAACTACGGGCTCCGCATTTATAGAAAGTACCCGCCGCTCTCAATTCAGGAATCCTCATTTCTCGTCGGATGGTGTAAATTTACAGCCTCACGAACCGCTGGGCGGATTGTCTGAGGTATTTGATTCCAATACCACCATCCTGTTTGAGACTACAGCAAATTATGTAAAATCCATAGGGAAGTCTGAATTCTCAACCTTATTAGGTTTTACCGATCAGACTTTTGAAAGGGATTTGTTTATGGCATCCAACCAGGGATATCCTAATGAGTCTGTGGCAAAACTAAATGCAGGATCAATAAACCCCTCAGTATCGGGCACAGGGCAGGAATGGGCATTAAGGTCTGGATTTGCCAGGGTTGGTTATACCTTTGATGAAAGATACCTTACGGAATTCAATATTCGCTACGATGGCTCCTCCCGATTTGGCCCCGAAACCAGATGGGGTGTTTTTCCTTCCCTTGCCGTGGGCTGGAGAATGGACAGGGAGCGCTTTATGCAAGGGGTACAATGGGTGAACAATTTAAAATGGAGGGCCAACTGGGGCCAGCTTGGAAACCAGAACATAGGTAATTACAGTCATATTTCCAGGGTAAACTTGTCTCAAAACTATGTGTTGGGCAACTCCCTTGTCCAGGGTGCAGCCTTGTCAAACCTAAATAACCCAAATGTAAGATGGGAAACTACCACCATGTCTGATGTGGGGTTTGATGCTACTTTATTTAACAACAAAGTGTCCATAGAAACCTCTGTTTACAGAAGAATAAGTGATGATATTTTGGTCACTCCCCCGGTCCCACTTACCCTTGGAAACCTGAGTCCTCCAGTTCAGAATCAGGGAAAAGTTCGGAATCAGGGGATTGAAATACTGCTGTCTTATTTTGGTAACATTGGGCAAGATTTTTCTTACAGCATTTCCGGAAATTGGAGCTACAATGATAATGTGGTTTTGGAGCTGAATGAGGAGTTTATTTCCAACAATAAGATCATTACACGTGTAGGTGAACCAGTAAGCAGCTACTTTGGGCACAGGATCCTAGGCCTCTTTAACAGTGACGCAGATGCGCAGAATGTGGAGGTATATGGGCGTCAACCCGGTGGCCCCAGACATGGTGCGGGTGACTATATCTATGCCGATGAAAATGGAGACGGTGTTATAAATGCAGACGACAGGGTAATTATCGGTAATACCAATATAAGGCACACCTTGGGAGGTAATATCACCATGGATTACAAGGGATTTGATTTCAGGGCCTTGATCCAAGGTGTGATCGGACGTGAACTTGAGGATGGCGTGTTTGCCAATGATGGCTTGAGGGGAGGGAATAATTTAACCAAGAAGTGGCTGGACAGATGGACACCGGAAAATCCAAACACCACCGTTCCGAGAGTGGCCCAGGGCGTTAACTGGAATACTTCTCTTTTTGTAGGACCTGCATTGAGCTACAATATAGTAGATGGTTCTTATGTAAGGGTTAAGCATATAGAATTAGGATATTCTTTTACTGAACCTGTTTTGGAACGCTTGGGCCTATCTAGATTGAGGGTTTATATGACCGGACAAAACCTTATCACATGGACCAATTTTATCCCTGGATTTGACCCGGAGGTTGCCTTACAATTTAACGATGTAAACGACAATTATCCCCAGGCCAGGACCATTGCAGCAGGGGTAAATATTGGAATTAACTAGCATTCAAATCGGAAAAAAATGAAACGTAACTATTTAATAATTCTATTAACGGGTCTTTTATTGGGCTGTCAGGAAATTGACCGTTTCCCATTAGACCAATTGAGTGAAGGGACCTTTTGGAATAACCAGCAAGATGCTGTACAGGCCATAAACGGGGTATACAATATACTGGCTCATGGCCAAATGTATAATGGTTTCTTTTTGCAATCAGATGGGCTTTCAGCCAATGCTATGTCCGCTTTTACCTTTTCAGGATATTTGGAAATCAGTGAAAATATAGGTTGGGATCCCAGTAGTTCGGTACCTACCAATTTTTGGGGTAAATCCTATGAAGGTGTTGTAAGGGCCAATCAGGTCATAACCAATGTTCCAGGCATTCAGATGGATGAGGCATTGAAAAGTAGGATCCTGGGGGAAGCCCATTTCCTGCGTGCCTTGTTTTACTTTCACCTTGCGAATCTTTGGGGAGATGTGCCGTTAATTTTGGAGATACAGACGGTGGGGGAGGAGGCCCAGGTTTCTCGTGATCCTAAAGGCCAAGTGATCAGTCAGGTATTGGCAGACCTCGAATATGCCAAAGCCAATTTGCCTACCAGGTCTGAGTACTCCTCTTCCGAAATAGGCAGGGCTTCCAGGGAGGCAGCACATGGACTTAAGTCCAGGGTGCATTTATACCAAGAAGAATGGGCAGATGTGATTTCAGAGGTAAATGCAGTGACTCAATTAGGCTATGGGTTAGTACCTATGGAAGAATGGCCGAATCAATTCCTTCCTCAAGGAAATAATAACACCACCGAGTCCATCTTTGAGGTGCAGTTTCTTGGTTTTACAGGTTCAAATACGGGAAGCAACTTCAATAGCATCGGACTTCCAAATGCACCTGGGTTCGGAAACATCGGGTTATATCCAACCCATCACCTCGCAAATTCCTTTGAGGAAGGGGATCCTAGAAAGAACTGGACAATCATCTTCCCTCTTGAAGAGTTTGCAGGGTTTCTCTTTGATCCTGAACAAGTGGATCAGAACTTTCTGGCTACGGGCTTGTTGCGAAAAAAAGGCGCAATTCCGCAAGAAAATATTGGTGGTGAAGGAGACCAAAATGCTGTAGTCATAAGATATGCAGAAATGCTGCTAAATCTTGCCGAAGCTGAAAATGAACTGAATGGGCCTGCCGCTGCCGCTCCTCATGTGAATAGGATCCGTAACCGGGTAGGGCTGGAAGACCTTCCCCAAAGTCTGGGGCAAGAAGAGATGCGTGAAGCCATCCGTAAGGAAAGAAGGCTGGAACTGGCCTTTGAAGGACATCAATATTTCGACCTGCTCCGCTATGGCCCTGAGGCCCTGAGGATTTCCATGGAGGAGATTTCCGGTGAGATACCTGGACATGACCGCATCTTTGAACCCAGGGTAATGAGATGGCCATTGCCCCAGCGCGAAGTAGATGTAAATCCCAACCTGCTTCCCCAGAATCCCGGGTGGTAAGTGGCGGGGCAGGTGAAAAAATAACTAAGGTTTTGCATTAGCGGAAGATGGTAATTACCGGAATGAAGCTTTGAATAGACAATGGATTAACTTGACGCATTCCTAATTTCGATTTCATTTTCCGATTATATGTATACAAATTCCTTGTTCTGCTAGTGCGGGCCTTAGTTTATCTACTTAATTATGATCAAAACACAATCCTCAATTATTGCGATAGTTTGTCTTGGGTTATTAACGTTCTGTGAAAGCAAGAAGGAGTTGAAGGATGGCGAAAAGGAAAAACCTAATATCGTCTTTCTTCTTGCCGATGATCTTGGATACGGTGAGCTGGGGAGTTATGGACAAAAAGTCATCAAGACCCCGATTTTGGATAGCCTGGCAAAACAAGGAATAAGGTTTACAAATTTTTATGCGGGCAGTCCGATGTGCGCACCTTCCCGGGCAGTTATGCTGACCGGAAAACATGCCGGTACAGCCACCATTCGGGGAAACATAGGCTATCACCCGGAACGTGAAAGCTTTGACCGTGTTGCGCTAAGAAAGGATGAGGTGACCCTGGGAGAGATGCTTCGTGACACCGGTTATCAGACTGCATTTATCGGAAAATGGCACCTGGATGATTGCAACGTTGAAACTTGGGCTTATAACCGCGGGTTCGATTTTACCGTGCAGGAGCAATGGGGTTCCTGTCCTGGAGGGATAACTTATGACGAAAGAATGCATTGGAAAAACGGTAAGCAGGATTCGCTGTACTATGACGAGAATGCCTATGACTGTCTGGATGAATTCCGCACTGATATAGCGATGGAATACCTGGAAGAAATAGATTTGGAGTCGCCCTTTTTCTTATTTATGTCCTATAGGGCTCCGCATGCACACGAAAGATACATTCGGAATAAGGAGCTCTACGCCGATGAAGGTTGGCCGGAAATAGAGCGGGTGCATGCGGCAAAGATTACCTTGCTTGACAAACAAGTTGGCCGCCTTTTGGAGAAGTTAAATTCCATGGGAGTGATGGAAAACACACTAGTGATATTCACAAGTGACAATGGTGCGCACGCTGAATTAGGGCATGATCACGAATTTTTTAAAAGTACCGGAGAACTTAGGGGGCTCAAACGGGAAACCTATGAAGGGGGAATACGTGTCCCTGCCATCGCTTTCTGGGAAGGGAATATATCGGCTGGAACTGTAGTTGATAGTCCCTTCTCCGGACAGGACTTTATGCCAACATTTGCCGAAATAGCCGGTATAGACCGACCTAGGCAAACTAATGGCAATTCTTTTGCCCCGGTGCTGTTTGGAGAAAAAGCTGAAACCCGGGACCATTTAATCTGGGAGTTTCATAAATACGGTTTGGAGGAGACCAATTTTAGGCAGGCGGTTCGTATGGGTAACATGAAAGGGGTTCGTTATGGAATCCGTTCAAAGATGGAGTTATATAACCTGGAGGAGGATATATCAGAAAACAAGGACATTGCAGGCCAACATCCTGACCTAATTAGAGAAATGGAGCATATTGTAGAAAAAGAACACAAAACAAATGTGCATTTTCCCTACGGCGGATACGCTACTATAAAAAAACTGGAATAATTGATAGCCAATAGTTTTAGTGTTTTTGCGACTTGTTAATTTAGCGTCAATCCAGCGATTAGGGATTGAACCTGTATTCAGTTTTTCAACAAGGGGATAGAAAAAGGTGTATTTCGCCAATAGTAAAGATGACCTATTAAGCGGAAACAGGAGGGATACCAACGGCCATTATTCGGAAAGGCAAATGAAATCGAGCCTGTCCTGACGGCAGTCAGGGCATGTCGAATACCGACACACAGTGGCATGATGATAATTGCGAGATTCCCCCGAAGCGAGTCCCCCGAAACAAGTTCCCCGAATCGAGTTCGGGGCAGGCAGGGGCAGGCAGGGGCAGGCTATATGACCGCTGAAAAACAAATTATAAACAGATGAAATAGGTCACAATCTATGGATTTGTTAAAATACCATCGTTTTTAGCTAACATGTTACATAGATTAGTCTTGTATTCACCGTAATTTTAAGGCGAGGGGTCTTTTTTTCCTTCACAACTCTTCGAAATTAGTTAAATTTCAGGCTGGCTATTTAGCCTGATACCATCCAAAGATAACTTAAACGAAATGCGATGAACATAAAAGGCTTATCCTGTTGCATGATGATGGTGTCCTTCACTTTGTTCTCTTGCGAGGAGCAGCAGAAGAACCCAAATATCATTTTCATTGTCACGGATCAGCAAAGTGCCTCTATGATGAGTAGTGCAGGTAATGAATTTATACAAACACCTGCCATGGATTATATCGCCAATAATGGAATACGCTTTACCAGGGCTTATGTCACCAACCCGGTGTGTTCACCATCAAGGGTAAGTATGATGACGGGAAGGTTCCCGGGGTATTTCCACGACAGTAAAGGAAGGCAGGTAAGGAGCAACCCCATGTCAATGGATATATCTCAGATCAGCCCTGAGGTTTTTAACTCCACCCTTGCGGCACAACTAAAAAAAGCAGGGTATGACCTTGTTTTTGGTGGGAAAGTTCATCTTCCCGACCCCCTTGAACCGAAGAAATTGGGTTTTGAAATGCTTACTGAGGACGGCCGGGAGATATTGGCTCAAAAAGCAGCCAGGTTTATCAGGGATAAACCTGATTCACCCTATTTTATGATGGTTTCCCTTATCAATCCTCATGATATTTGCTATATGGCCATCAGGGATTTTGCGGATTCCCTTTCCCTTTCCCGCATTCAGAAAAATGCAAAGGAGGCCTTGGATAATTTGGATAGGGCCTTGGAAATCCCGGAAGGGGTGAGTAGAGCAGAGTTCTTTGAAAAATACTGTCCCCCTTTGCCCCCTAATTTTGAACCTCAAGAGGATGAGGCAGATGCCATTGGTGTATTTTTGGACATGGATCCCAGATCATTTAGAAGGGGAGCCAGAGAACACTATTCAGAAGAACAATGGCGCATGCACCGATGGGCATATGCCAGACTCACCGAGAATGCCGATGCCCATATACAGCTAATTTTGGATGCACTAAAGGAGAGTGGACAAGAGGAAAATACCCTTGTCATTTTTTCCAGTGACCATGGAGATAATGATGCCAGCCACCGGCTGGAACACAAGAATGTGCTCTATGAAGCATCCATTAATGTACCTTTTGCCGCCATGTGGAAGGGGACTATTTCCCCTGGACAGGTAAATGACCGAAACTTGGTCTCCCTTGGCCTGGATTTATTGCCCACTGTCAGTGAATATGCAGGCGTAGATGGAAAAGCAGACCCAAGGGGCTTAAGTCTAAAACCTCTTTTTGAAGGGAAGGAGGTTCCCTGGAGGGAGTCATTGGGCATAGAAGGGGAGATCAGCAGAGCGGTGATCCAGGACAACGGGATAAAATATATCAGGTATGACCTTGTGGGCACTGAAGAAAGGCTAATGGACTTAAATAAAGATCCTTACGAAAAAACACATGTTACCTTCAACCCAGACTATGAAACTCATATGGAAAAAATAAGGGAGGAGTTTGAAAACCATTGGTTTCAAGGCCATTGATAACTAGTGATCAAACCACTTTCAAAATTCAAAATGTTCATGCAAGGTAAACAAAATACATATCTGATAGCCATTCTCCCAACCTTAGTTGTTTTTTCGGCAAAGGCTCAGAAAAATGTTGGGAGCTATATGATCTGGAAAGCGGTCGGATAGAACAAAACAATCTTGCAGATACCTTTCCTGACATTACTCAAAGTATGGTCCTTTCTTATGAAGAATGGGCAAATAGAGTAGGGGCAATGAGGAGATAGCGTTTAAAGTTCAGGCTAAAAAAGTAAAGAAATAATATAAAAGCAATCTGAATCCTGGATTTATTAAATTGCATAAGTAGATTTAAGTATCATTTATTTCAAAATAAAGGAGTGTTTATCTTTCGGAAAACCCAATTTTATTAAAATAGAATATTAAAATTTCGAATCAATATAATAAACATCTAATGACCACTAACATGAATAAGACTACAATATCAAATAGACGTTCCTTTCTAAAAAAAGCTTCAATTTTGGCCGGGGGGGCCTTTTCAGCTCAAAGTATTTTCAACCAGGTCTATGGGGAAGCTTTCGAGGACTTATCCTCCAGGTACCAGGCATTTTCACCTACTGATTTGGCCGTTGAGGAAGATTATTGGTCAATGATACAGCAGGCCTATTCGGCCAGTTCTGCACCCGTGCTAAACTTGAACAATGGTGGGGTGTCCCCTTCACCATTGCCGGTGCTGCAGGCAGTGGAGAGATACAGTCAGCTTGCCAACCAAGGCCCCTCATACTATATGTGGCGAATTTTAAACCAGGGGAAGGAGCCCTTGAGGGAAAGGCTGGCAGAATTAGGAGGGGCAGATCCGGAGGAAATCGCCATTAACCGAAACGCCACTGAGGCCTTAAATACAGTGATTTACGGTTTGGACTTATCCAGGGGGGATGAGGTGATCGGCTGCCATTTTGATTACGGCAATATGATGCAAGCGTGGCGGCAAAGACAGCAAAGGGAAGGAATTGTATATAAGCAACTAGACTTTGAGTTTCCCATAGAAGATGATGATTTTATCGTGCAGGCTTACAAAGAGGCCATTACAGAAAAGACAAAAATCATCCATGTCACCCATGTAATCAACTGGATAGGCCAAATCATGCCTGTAAAAAAGATTTGCCGCATGGCTCATGAGCATGGAATAGAGGTGATTGTAGATGGCGCACATTCTTTTGGATTACTCGATTTTAAGATTCCCGATTTAGAGGGGGATTATTTTGGCACCTCTCTTCATAAATACCTTTCTGCACCAATAGGGAGTGGGATGTTATGGATCAAAAAGGAAAAGATCAGTAAGGTATGGCCCCTACTTTGCAATGGGCAGCCGAAAAGCGACAACATCCGTAAGTTTGAAAGCCTGGGAACGAGAAGTTACCCCATTGAGCAGGGCATAGGTGAAGCCCTCAACTTTCACAATGGAATAGGCCCAAAACGCAAGGAAGAAAGGATGAGGTACTTGAAAAACTATTGGGCAAAAAAAGCATTGGAAATACCCGGCGTTAGGATACATACCTCCCTCAAAGACCCCTACAGTTGTGCCATTGCCGGGGTATCCGTTGAAGGGATGACCCCCAAAGAATTGGAAAACGAACTTTTGTCAAGGTATCAGATTCATACAGTGGCTATTCCTTACAGAAATTTGGACTGCGTACGGGTTTCCCCCCATGTTTACACCCGTCTTTCAGATTTAGACAAATTTGTCAGGGCATTGGGAGTTTTGGCATCAGAATATGCTGCACAAGAAATCAATAAAAAGGGGGGATAAAGAATTGTTGAACATTTATGAATGAAACTCATATGAGAACCTCATACCCAATAAGCCGATTTATCATGGTAGCATTTTCGCTTATGTTGGTGCTGGCCTGCAGTTCACCACAAGATGACTTGTTGGAAAAGCCTAACATCTTGTTTATAGCGATGGACGATTTGAATGACTGGGCTGGGTTTTTAGACTGGCACACAGAAATGAAGATTCATACGCCTAACCTTGACCGGCTTGCGGCCTCTTCCATGGTCTTCACGAATGCGCATACACCTGCTCCTGCCTGTGCCCCCACCAGGGCAGCCATACTTACGGGGGTACACCATGCCAGATCCGGAACTCAAAATGTGTATTGGGGAGACGGGCCAAAATGGAGAGAGTTTGACGCATTGCAAAATGTGGTGACCCTGGAGCAATTCTTCAAAAACAAAGGCTATAAAACCTTGGGGGCGGGCAAGATATACCATAGTCAGGCACCACCCTGGACGCCCACCAGTCAGGTGGAACCGGCCAACTGGGATTTTTACTATCCAAGTCCCTATATCTCCCATCCTTATCAGCTCCGTGCGCCTGAGGAAGTCATCTATCCGGAGGATGTTGACAATGAAAATAGGCCCGGAGGCGGAGCAAACGGTTGGTGGACATGGGGGGCGATTCCTGTTCCGGATGAAAAAATGGCCGACTATCATGTGGTGGATTGGGCAAATTACCAACTTAATCAGCAACACGACAACCCCTTTTTCCTGGCCGTTGGCACATGGAAACCGCATGATCCATGGGAGGTCCCTCAAAAATACTTTGACATATATCCCTTGGAAGACATTGTGCTTCCGGAGCGCAAGAAAGATGATCTGGAAGATGCTTTTGACCATGGCAGGAGATGGATCATGAAATGGGTGCTGGACAACCAGCAATGGGAAAAAATCATCCAATCCTACGCTGCATCAATTACCTTTGCCGATGCAATGGTTGGCCGATTACTCGATGCATTGGAAAAGTCTTCGTATAAGGACAACACCATTATCGTATTATGGTCTGACCATGGCATGCACATGGGTGAAAAAGACAATATTGAAAAATTCACACTTTGGGAACGTTCCACTCGGGTGCCATTGCTGATTTCTGTGCCGGGTATGACTCTAGGGGGAAAGAGGTGCGAACAGCCGGTAAGCCTCATGGACTTATACCCTACCTTGGTTGAATTGACCGGGTATGACCAACCTTCCCATTTGGATGGGAAAAGCTTACTGCCACAACTTAAAGATCCCACTGCTGAGACCCAGCCGGTAATCACCAGCTATTGGTTTAACAACCCTAGGCAGACCAATACAGCGGGACATGCCGTCCGAAGCTTGAGGTACCGCTATATTTATTATCCGGAGATCAACCTGGAAGAACTTTACGACCATGAAAATGACCCCAATGAGTGGGATAACATCGCCTACAGGAATGAAAATACTCAAATCATCAATGAACACCGAAAAGCGCTTCTTGAAATGTTGCCTGAATTGAACTGGAAAGAAAGTTCCCCAGAAGGCTATTCAATCGATGTCAATGGGTTCGTAAAGAAAGATAACTTTGAATCGTTTTAATTCCCCAACCTCACAATTACCAATATTCGTCAATATTTCATATTTTTATAATTGTCTTTAAATGGTCCTCCCCATGGCTCCTATAACTGTCTGGGGGGAGGGATCCTGCACCTGACTGTCAATTGAAAAGAAATATAAACACATGAAATCGAGCCTGAGGAGAACCTCACACGGGGGGATGATTATCGTTGCGAGATTCCCCCGAAGCGAGTCCGGGGCAGGCTATATGACCGCTGAAAAACAAATTATAAACAGATGAAATCGAGCCTGTCCTGAGGGCAGTCAGGGCATGACGAGCACGTCACACACTGGGATGATTATAGACTGCGAGATTCCATATGGCCTTTAAAAAACAAATTATAATCATATGAAAAAAAGAGAACCGGTTAGTCACATTATGACAACGGATGTTTACACCTTGAACGAAAACGACAAACTTCAAGATGCAGTGGCGATTATTCGTAAACACAAAATTCGCCACATTCCCGTAATGAATGGTAAATCCGTAAGTGGGATGATAAGTCGAACAGATTTGAATAGGCTAACCTTTGGAGCGTTGTTTGAAAATCAGGAAGGGGGTGACGAATCTATATTGGAGATGTTATCCATACCACAAGTGATGACTTCCAAACTTAGAACAATCAGTTCTACAGATTCCATCCGGGATGTTGCGGAGATTTTTGCAAAAGAAGAATTTCACGCCCTGCCTGTAGTTGACAATGGGGAATTAAAGGGTATTGTGACCACCACTGATGTCATTGCGTATATGTTAAAGCAATATTGAGCAAAAAAATAGCCCAGGGTACAAATATCCTTGGGCTTTAATAAAACTTTAAACTGTCAGAAGTCCAATTTAATGTGGTATCCAAACCATTTACAATGAAAGTTTTGGAATTCACCTTATTTTAAGTTTTTCTGTTCTCGGTAATTTTTTTTCCAAGGTATTTCCATATGGATATGATATTATGCGATGTATCAAAATTTGTATAGTTCTATGCCCACTGTTCCTTTAAAATTGATCAACTGTCACCACCAATTTGTTTTTCGGTACAGATTGTCCTTGCTGGCCCTTTCGCGATTGCTGACCCTGAGGTATCCTCCTTCCTTTACCCTCACTCTGTATCCCAAAAGGTGAAAAAATGGTTTGGCAAGAAACCTTGCAGTCCTCAAATCCACCCGCATAACCAACTTTGCTTTATCTTCCCAACTAACCCCCGGCAAGAATGTAAGCAGCTGATCCACTTTCCAATTTCGGAGCAACGCAGATAAACCCAATATCCAGGTTGGTATGCTATAGATGATGAAAAAACCATCATTTCCTTTTTGTTGATAGAGGGGCATGAAAATTCGACCTGAAAAAGGGGCGGTGATCTGTGTACCATTTTGAACCGCCAATAATTCTCCCTTTTTGATGCTCTGAAAGCTTATGAATCCCGCCATCATTTTGAATTGGTTTTCCTTTCCAATTTTGTGTAGATGGGCAATCTCAAATACCTTATGCATTGAACCTGCTTTTTGCTTTAAGAATTGATAGGCTTTCATGTATTCACTTTCATAGGTTATTTCCAAAATACCGCTAAAAATCAATGTCAATTGGATAAAGGCTATTGCACAAGCAATAGATTTTGGGTCTGAATGTTGCCCCGCCTCAAAACCAATGGAGACATATCCAACTTCATTGAGGTAACTGAGCATAGGCCCGGTCAAATGTTCCTCTATTCCCAAAACCATGGGGACAGGGTACTTAATGGCAAACTTTCTATTGATTAAGGCATCGTTGATCGTGATAAAGGGATATGTTGCACTGGAAGTAGTGTGTAAATCAATGAAATACAAAGGGCCTTCTGCTTCTTTTATGATTTTCTCCAGGATATTTAAAAGTTCCAAAAGTTCCTTTTCTTCCACAGATAAATTGGGTTTTTGTTTGATTTGTTCGATTCGGGGGATTGTCCAAAGGCGGTTTAAGTCTTCTTCCAAAAACCTTTCACCTATTTTAAGTGCAGGTAGATTGCCTACAATACCGAAAACGTCGCCATTTAAATCAACCTCTTTCTGCAACAGCCCATCTAATACCTCCTGAAGAGCCAAAACCCCTGCTGGTTCATTGCCATGAACGGCACCAAAAAAAACTACCGTGGGACCCGGCTTTTTCCCCTTTAATTTCTTAATCCACCTTTCATGCCTGATGCGGGTAGTTTTCGTACTGAATGAGAAAGCATCCATATCAAAAGTCATTAGAGGTTAGAATGCCGATTAGCTTCTTTCCGTTGACAACAGGAAGGCAATTAATCCCATATTTGGACATTATTTCCTTGGCTTGGTCAAGGGATTGTTGGGAAGTGATGGTGATGACTTCCCGTTTCATGATATCCTTTACGATAAGTTTAATAGGTTCCTCACTTTCAAAAAAAATTTCGATATCCGACCAGGATAAAAGACCAATCAGATCTCTGTTCCCTTTGATTACGGGAATATGATGGATGTTATTCCACCTCATCATGTTGACCACGAGCTCTACCGGATCATTTTTTTCCACCGATATAATATTGGTGTTCATGATGTGCCTGACCTTCCTTTCCAGATTAAAGTGGCTTTTACTGTCCGGTTGGAGAATTGGCCATTCAGAAACAGGGAGGTCTTTTTGCTGTAACAGGAAAAGATTTGCGGTGAGAACCTGTAGGGCTTCGTTTTTCTTTTTGGATTTAAGCAGATTCCTGTAAGAATCAATTATCCAGGATGACCCATTATGCCCTTTCACCCTATGCTCAATTATACCCAGAAACCTAGTGATGGAAGACTCTGAAATCCCAACTTTCCTCAATCCATTCGCTGACATGGGCAGGAATTCCTCTAAAAGTAATTGATGGCCAGGAACTTGCCTGCCCTCCCAAGTAAATTGTGTACCCATGCCATACCTGGCAGCCTTGTAGAAATTGGACCGTACATCCCTAAAGTCCATTTGAGATGCTATATCAAGATATTTTTCATCTTTTCCTTTCATAAGCCCCACCCAGAATGCAAAATTGGCAACTTGATCAATTGGTGAGGGCCCTGAGGGAATGTATCTATTTTCTATCCTGAGGTGGGGTTTTCCGCCACCTATTCCATAGCATGCTCGGTTCCACCTGTAAACGGTGCCATTATGCAAGTTCAGGGCAAGGAGCCTGGGTATTTCCCCCTTATCCAACATGTCCATACTATCCCGGTCAAATTCAGAGGTAACCAAACTTCTAAATCGGGAAATGTTGCCTTTGAAAATGTCAGAAATGCTACCTTTTTGCCAATCGTCTTCAAAGCTTACCCTTGATTGACTCTCGTCCAGCAAAAAAGAGTTGGTTCTGATATCCACAGTTTGAGTAAATAATGCTATCCGGGTTTCATGCCAAAGTTCCCTGCCAAACAACAATGGAGAGTTGCTGCAAGCAGCTAATACTGGCCCTGAGATGGCCTGTGCCCAATTGAACATCTCTATAAATTCATCCGGATCTATCTGTAGGTGCATTTGCCAACTGGTGTTGCAACTTTCCGGCATGACTGAATCGGACAAAAAATTGAGATCGTCCACTCCTTTAATATGAATATTGAAATCCTGGGCACGTGATTCTTTAGCAGCTTCATTTATTACCTTATACCTCGGAACTGGCATCATGTGATCTATTCCAATATGACTTTGATCAATTGTGGGCAAAATTCCGCTCAGGATAAATTTGGAATAGGAAGTATCGGCTACTTTTTGTCCTTTTTCCAAAAAACCTAGAAGATCACTATGCAATTGCTCAAAACATCCATTTTTTAGTATGAGGGGGTCCAAATTGATCTCTAAATTATAATCACCGATTTCGGTGGTAAAGTGGGGGTCATTGATGGCTTCTAATAAGGTTAGGGCATTGTTATTGGGCAGGAATTCATGATCAACGATAAAAAATTCCTGCTCGGCTCCAATTCGAATAGGTCCCTTTTCAATCAATCCTTCCACCACCATCCTTTCCAATGCTTCTAAATCCCGGATCAAGTGATAGAAGTAGTTAGCCTTGGCTTTCTTACCGACTAATTTTGCAACATTAATAGTTCCCATTCATTTAGGTTTTCAGATAAGGACAGCAAAATAGTCGATACATGCCTAGAATTAAGTGATAAAAATCATCTTGTGAGCTAATTTGTTTCCAAAACTATTTCTTTAAAGCCATAGGTTGTATATGATGTTAAAATAATACAGAAAAGTGGTAAAATAAATGATAGTAAAAAAAAACCCGTAGTATAACTTTGGAAGTTGTGAACTTGAGCAGGAAAGCCCATGACTTCATCACCAAATTCAATATAACGCATTGTTTAGGTATAAATAACTTCGGTAAAAATACAAAGTAGGGGTGGTTTTTGAGATCAAGAATGAAAAAGGAAAATAATTGATTAGTGTCATTAATTTACCTAACCTATAAGAATATAAGAATGACCTGTGATGCCAGACAGCTGTATCAAATTATATCGAATTAAGTGGAATGCGATGATTTTATGCCAACGCACAAAATAGGTGAAAGAGACTTGACCAAATCATCACCAAAAATATTTCTGGATGGACTGGTTGGCGTAATTGATTCCACAACAATTGGCTATGGTGGCTGCTCGTAAAAAAGCCAGACTCACTATCATAATTAAGATTAGCTGAAAAAAATACCTTAAACATCAGATGTGAAATAAAGGCGGACTAATATTTAGGAAAACAGTTCATTTTAGATAATTATAATAATACTATCGCTGAACTATGAGTGTCATTCTAAAAGCAATTTTGGGGGTTATGACGGGGGTGTTTGGGTTCTACTATATTACCGATGTGTTTAGAAACAGGAAAACATTTTCGAATAAGCCCTGGTCTGGTCTTTTAGGAACAGGATTTATCACAAACTTTTTTGACACCTTAGGGGTTGGAAGTTTTGCACAGCAAACCGCTATTTTTAAATTTTGTAAGCTTGTCGATGACCGCTTGATTCCCGGAACAATGAATGTAGGAAATACTATACCCACCGTATTTCAGGCATTTATATTTATGACCGTTGTCCAGGTGGATCCAATTACCCTGGTCACCATGTCAACTGCCGCCCCCTTGGGTGCCTTGGTGGGTGCCGATATCGTATCCAAGATGTCCCGCCGCAGGATTCAGATTGGATTAGGTGCCGGCCTATTGGCTGTTGCCCTGGTTATAATTGCAGGATTTCTAAATTTGATGCCTGTAGGAGGCGAAGCCATCGGGCTGAGGGGGTGGAAACTGGCTGTTATTGTTGGGATGAGTTTTATTTTTGGGGCCTTGCAAACTATCGGAGTCGGGTTTTATGCTCCCTGCATGGCAATGGTCTATGCGCTTGGGATGCATCCGCTCACTGCCTTCCCCATCATGATGACCGCAACGGGCATGCTAATGGCAGCAGGCGGCGCAAGGTTCGTCAAACAAAATGCATATGACAAGAAAGTTTCATTTTCACTTACGATTGCCGGGATTATAGGCGTGTTCCTGGCTGCTTATGTGGTCAAATCTTTACCCTTGTTAATTCTACAATGGGTGATTTTATGTGTTGTGCTTTATACATCGGGATGGATGTTCCTTTCTGCTGTCCGAAAAGAACCTGAATCGAAAATTATCATAACATAAGTCAGATGAAATCGAGCCTGTCCTGACGGCAGTCAGGGCATGACGAGCACGTCACACAGTGGGATGGATTTGTCCGGCTATGGTTCGGTCTGGAACCAAACCCCGGAAATAGACAAATGATGATTGAAGTTGTCGAAGCATTGATGGAATTGGTAAAGAAACAAATAGACGCACTTGGCCAATATGACCAGTACGGCCCGGAAGTGAGGAAAACCATGGTGGTGGATCAACCTGTTTTTCTCATAAAAAAAAACAATCAAGATGAACAAGTTTAGCTTAATGGTATTGCTGTGGTTTACATTTTCTTGCGCGGATTCCATGGAATTTGGGGATGATTGCGGATTATGCCCCGAGACGGGTGCGGAATGGATTCAGGGAAAAAAGCCCTTGCCCGCATACGATTCTCTTTTCTACAAAGAGAGGCCGGCACCCATGTTCCGAAAGGAATTTTCGGTGCAGGCTGAAATTGACAGTGCCATCCTATATATCACTGCGGCAGGTTATTATAAAGCATCCATAAATGGAGATACCATTGGGAATCATGTGTTGGATCCTGCCTGGACGGATTACAGCAAAAGGATATACTTTTCCCGATTTGCCCTTACAGATAAAATCCAACAGGGCGAAAATTGCTTGGGGGTGACCTTGGGTAATGGATTTTACAATCCGCTGCCACTAAGGAAATGGGGAAGGAGAAACCCAAGGGAAGACCTTAACGTTGGCAAGCCTACCTTTATGGCCAGGCTGCTGGTATATTATCCCAACGGGCAAATAGAAGAAGTAAAAACAGACAATTCCTGGAAGTATACCTATGGTCCCTTGTTAAAAAACAGCGTTTATATAGGGGTAATGTACGACCAGAAAAAGCAAATGGACGGATGGGATGTGGCTGGTTATTCGGACGATTCCTGGCAATCTGCACAGGTTGGAGATGGCCCCGGAGGTGAACTTCAACCAGCCTTTTTTCCACCGGTCAGGGTCATGGAGGAAATTCAACCCAAAACCATTTCCACCCTTCCCAATGGGAAACACATGGTGGATATGGGCATCAATTTTACGGGAACCTACAGGATAAGACTTCCCGCCAATGCTGGGGATACCATTACCTTCCGGTTCGGTGAGCGGGTGTATGAAGATGGGACTTTGAATCCCATGACTACAGTGGTCGGACAGATCAAGAAAGAGGGGATAGGAGGTCCGGGAGCACCTCCCATCGCTTGGCAAACAGATAGTTATATTTCAAGTAACAAAGAGGCTTGGTTCACACCTGATTTTGTGTATAGAACTTACCGTTTTATGGAGATAGCCGGCATGAAAGAGCAGCCATCGCTATCCGATATACAGGGACTGTTCATTTATTCAGATATCCCGGATAAAAGTAGTTTTAGTAGTTCCAATCCCCTGCTCAATGAAATTCAGCAGGCCGTAAAAAGGACTTTTCTTTCGAATTTGGTGAGTGTTCAATCTGATTGTGCCGTCAGGGAAAAATTCGGGTATGGGGGAGATCTCAATGCTACGAGTGAATCCTTTATTTATAATTTTGACATGCAGGATTTTTACCGGAAGACAGTATATGACTGGGTGGATGCCATGAATGATTCCGTCTTCGTAGATACTGCGCCTTACGCAGGTATCAAGTACTGCGGGATTAGTTGGGAGTCGGCATATCTGATAACCCAGTACTACCTTTATCTGTATTACAATGACACGGAGTTTGTGGAAGAATTGTATGAGGGTAACAAAAAGTGGATGGAAAAGGCGGCACGTATTCATCCCGAAGGTATAGTGAGGGAGGGGCTTGCCGACCATGAATCCTTGGAGCCAGTTCCGGTAGAGTTAACCGGCACCGGTCACTACCTGCAATGTGCCACTATTATGGCAACCTTTGCCGCTCATATGGGAGATGTGGAAAATGAAAATAAATACAGGTTGCTGGCTGAAAAGCTAAAAGGCATACTCAAGGAAAAATTTTGGGACCAAGAGGTTAAAAACCCTATAAATAGACAGACCCTTTTTTCTACCTTGCTTTTTCATGAGGTGATCCCAGAGGAAGATATGGATAAGGCCAGGGATTCCTTGTTAATGGCGGTAAAGAACGGGCCTTCCGGGCATTTTAACACGGGGATTTTTGGCACTAAATACGTGCTGGAAACGCTCTCCGAAAATGCTCCTATCGATAGGGTGTATGCTATTGTAAACAGCACCGATTTTCCCGGCTGGGGCCATATGATTGACAGGGGAGCTACCACGATTTGGGAGACTTGGGAGGAAAGTGACAACACCTTCACGAACTGTCACCCCATGTTTGGTACGGTTACGGAGTGGTTTTACAGGTGGCTTGGTGGCATCCGGCCAGATCCCGAAAACCCTGGATTTAAGGAATTTATACTGGCGCCAAGGGTTCCTGATGGACTGGATTCCATTTCCTGCTTTTACCAGACACCTTATGGGGAAATCGTTTCCAAATGGAAGAAGGGGCCTGAAAATGGTTTGCTTTATGAAATGAAAGTTCCCAAAGGCAGTACAGCACAGGTTTCCTTGCCACTTGGCCCTTCCCAAAAAATGACCATAAAAAGAAAGGAAAGTGGTTTCCAACCTGAAAATATCACAGGTTTAGAAACCGGGAACTTTAGGTTGGAAGAAGGGGAATATACCATTACTATTTCTAGCTGAAAGGTTCATGGATAAATTTGTCTATTAGGTTTAGCTTTGAGTCAGCGAATAAATTGGTACTGAAGAATAGTGCTATTAAATATCCCTAATTGCTTAACCTTCCCTAAAAAATGAAATCAATGATGTGGAAAAAGTCGACAATTAAAAACCTCCTGCTGCTGTTGTTCACTCTAGTGTTTTTTGTTCAGTGTAAGCAGGCAGGAAAAAGTCAAAAGGAATACACTCCTACAAACGTTTTGTTGATCACGGCGGATGATCTAAACTATAATTCGGTGGGAAGTTATGGTTGTGAAGTGGAAAATATCACTCCCAACCTTGACCTACTAGCGGAGAGGGGCATTCGTTTCCACAACGCATTCGTCAATATTGCGGTATGCCAGCCCTCGCGTCAATCCATCATGACAGGAAGGTATCCCCATAGCAACGGGGCTCCTGGCTTTGATCCAATTGATGACTCTGTTCCTACCTTGCAGGAGCAGCTTAATAGGGCAGGATACTTGAATGGGATTTTAGGAAAAGAAATTCACCTGAAACCCACCGAGAAATTTCCCTGGGACTATTATATCCGCGAGGGCGACTTGGCCTCTGGTCTTGGTATAGGCAGGGACCCGGATTTGTATTACCATCATGCCATGGAATTTTTTAACAAGTCCAAGAAAGAAGACAAGCCATTTTTTCTGATGGCAAATAGCCATGACCCTCACCGCCCATTTGCAGGCAGCGATCAGGAAAAAAGTCTATGGGGAGAAGATTTGCCAGTAGTTACCCGTACCATTCATCCGGATGAAGTAACTGTGCCGGAATTCCTTCCGGATCTGCCCGAGGTCCGACGGGAAATAGCCGAGTATTATACCTCCGTTTACCGGATGGACCAGACCATCGGAGCCTTGATGCAGGCCCTGGACGATTCTGGAATGGCAGAAAATACAATTGTCATGTTTATCAGTGACAATGGCATGGCCTTTCCCTTTGCCAAATCGAATTGTTACCTGAACAGCAACAAGACCCCTTGGATTGTACGTTGGCCCGGTGAAATCCCTGAAGGGATGGTGGACAGCACCCATTTTATCTCCGGCATAGATTTTATGCCCACCATTCTTCACGCCCTTCATTTACCGGATGTCCCAGATATGAATGGCACTTCCTTTCTACCCTTGCTCAAAGGTAAAACCCAAAAAAACAGGACAAGCGTGTATACGGAATTTCATACGATTTTTGCGGGCATCGACTATTCCATGCGCTGTGTACAGGAGGGGGATTACGGTTATATTGTGAATTTTTGGAGTGACGGCGAGCACCAAATACGAGGGGATGCTGCAAGTGGAAGAACGTATGCTGCGATGAAGGAGGCAGCTACCGATAATAAGGAGGTAGAAGAACGTCTGAACATGTATGTTTACCGGGTTCCAGAGGAATTGTATGATTTTCGTAAAGACCCGGATGGACTCAATAATTTAATTGATGATCCAGCCTATAAAGAAATTACAGAAGGATTGAGGAGCCTCCTTAGTAAAGAAATGAAACGTACAGAGGACCCCATTCATAATGTATTTGTGGAAAGGTTTATGGAGTGATTAACCAACATCTTCTTATCCCAAGGGGAAATCTTTTTGTTGAAAATTAAATCGAGCCTGTCCTGACGGCAGTCAGGGCATGACGAGAGCGACACACGGGGGGATGATTATCGTTGCGAGATTCCCCCGAAGCGAGTCCCCCGAAACAAGTTCGGGGCAGGCAGGGGCAGGCTATATGACCAATAAAAAGCAATTATAAACAGATGAAAATTTTCAAATAGCATTCCTGAATAATGTTGAGCTTAAAATATGAAGGAAATTATAAAAGGTGTGCGAATGCATAAATTATTTTTTCAGTGTTTGGTGTACTTGAATAACTGGGATTAACAGAAAGCTTTACGGCATCTCAGGAAAAATTGTAAAAAGTTTAACCCCTAAAAAATACGTTGCTATGAGTAATAAAACTAGTAAATTTCTCTATCAAACAATCTTCCATTTACTTTTATTTATTGTTTGCGCTACTTCTGTGCATGCCCAAAAGAATAAATTGCCGGCCGACACTTCTCTTGTCGCTTTCAATGAAGTAACCGTTAACGGGAAAAGAATACCCTATCAAGTTACGGTAGGCACTCAGCCGGTATACGGTGAAGATGGAGAACCTGATGCCGCGCTGTTTTTTACCTATTACAAACGAAATGATGTCGATCAGGTTGAGAATCGACCAATTGCATTCTCATTCAATGGAGGGCCAGGAGCTGCATCGTTATGGATGCATTTGGGTTATACAAGTCCGAAACGGCTGGAAATAAGTGATGAAGGATATCCCATACAGCCATATGGTATCGTCGATAACCCATATTCAATTATAGATGTAGCAGACATCGTATATGTTGATCCAGTTAATACGGGTTTTTCACGCATACTGAATGACGGTAAGCGTGAGGATTTTTTTGGAGTGTATCAAGACATTAATTACCTGGCTAACTGGATTGACAATTTCTTGTCACGACAAGGACGTTGGAGATCCCCAAAGTATCTGATTGGGGAGAGTTATTCGGCAACACGTGTAGCTGGCTTGTCTGGTGAGCTGCAAGACAAACATGGGATTTACCTCAACGGAGTAGTTATTGTTTCCGGGACTAAAATGGAACTGCCTATCGCAAGTAATGAAGTACTACTATTACCTAACTACGCTGCGGTAGCATGGTATCACAATAAGCTACCTGAAGATTTGCAGAAAAAAAATCTTACTGAAATTCTCTCAGAAGTTGAAAAGTACGCCATTGATGAATATTTACCAGCAGTCGAAAGAGGTGGATTTATCGATGAAGATCAAAAACAAGAAGTTGCGGAAAAATTAGCCCGGTACACAGGTCTCAAAAAGGAATTCATATTGGACTACAATCTGACAGTCCCCACTAATGCTTTCAGAAAAGAGTTACTAAGGGATGAAGGATATTTCCTGGGTTTTTCGGATGCACGTTATAAGGGTATAGATAAAATGGATGCCGGCGATACCTTTACCGGAAGTACCCCGCCGGAGTCAGCTGCTTGGGATAATGCCTTCACTCCTGCAATTAATTCTTATCTTCGTAATGATTTAAATTTTAAAACAGACCTGCAATACCATGTTTCTGGTCCTGTATTTCCCTGGCCATGGGATAGATTTACTGATGGGACCGGAGCGAAATTGCGTAATGCTATGATGCAGAACCCCAATCTTGAAGTATTATTTCAAGCAGGATATTACGATATGTTGGTAAATTATTTTAGACAAAAGAATGGTATGTGGAAGCTTGATCCAAGCGGTAAAATGAAAGACCGTTTACATTTTAAAGTGTATGAAAGCGGTCACATGATGTATGTGAGGGAGGAAGATTTGGTAAAGTCAACAAACGATCTCCGAGAGTTCATTCTGCGATCAATTCCGAAGCAGGGTGAACCGGCAAAGTATTGATATATAACAAGTTTCTGAAGTATTTCGCAAAGCTTTACTGGAAGTTGGGCATCCAGAATCAGCTTCATCCTGAAATCTTCGTGTAGCTTGAATACTTAGATATTTTCCTCGCATAGGCTAAACAAGCCAGGATATCTTCTTCTTCTAGCTTAGGATAATCCGCTAATATCTCAGCGTGGGTTGTTCCGGCTGATAACAGGTCAAGAATTAAATCTACTGTGTATCGTTTATTCCTAACGGTAGGTTTCCCATGGCAAATTTCGGGATTAACTGTGATTCTATTCAGTAGTTGATTTTCCATTTATTAAAGTTACGAAATGTTCAATTAATTGGTTACTTGCTATGGAACAAAAGGGTTAGCCAATCAGCAAAGCCCTGCCTTAGTCCGGCAAAACCAGATGACAGCATTCAATTAGAATGTTTTGATAAAAAAGTAATCGGGTTTGTCAGCAAATTCTTCAGCAGTCACTTGGACAGAATGATATTCAACATTCTTGTCGATGGCTTTTCTAAACCGCACAAAAGAAACAGGCTTTATCCGTTAACCATTCACATGCAGCTCAAACCCTTTTACCACATATTCCTCATAAGCAATCAGA
>PXCO01000071.1 GCA_003565295.1 Cyclobacteriaceae bacterium | reverse complement strand
TTTAAATAGTCAATGAGATCAAGTGATACGTTCAATACTAAAGATTTTCAAAATCGCTGGATAAACCTGAATTTAACCCCAATTCTTAGCAATTTAAATTTTTAAATGATATTCTTCATGAAAAATCAATTAATGGTTTTTTAGTAAGATTAAATACCAAATTATTTGAAGGTAGTCTCTTAGGCAAAAAAGTATCAAATAGCCACATCCATCACAATAAGGATTGAAACGGTTTAGGTGCGCCTAGCAGAGTTTGCTTTCATTTAAAAACACGTGTGGCCTAAACGAACTAGATGTTCCTTGGAATTTAACCCCTCAGGTTGGGGAATTTTTTTTTAACCTTGAACCAGAATCCCAACCTGGAACTAATAGGGATGGAATCTTGTCGGGTTTTTGTATCCAAAAGATATTTTGACCAAGAGAACAAAAACCTTGCTATTGGCGTATAATATAATTTAATTTGTACGTAAACGAATTGGTAATTATGGAAACTAAACTCACATTAAGGCTTAATGAAAATGTCATCTTAAGGGCTAAAAATTATGCACGTACTCATAAGACTAGCCTATCCAAGATGGTGGAAGCTTATCTTGACAGTGTCACCAAACCAGATCAGGAGGAGAAAAAGGTTGCAATCACTCCCCTTGTTGAAAGCTTGAGCGGTGTGATTGATTTGCCTGCTGACTTTGATTACAAAAAAGAGTACCTTGATTATTTAGAGGAAAAATATCAATGAAATCGAGCCTGTCCTGACGGCAGTCAGGGCATGACGCAAGCGACACATGGTGGGATGATTATCGTTGCGAGATTCCACCCCGACCTGTGGTACGGGGCAAGTTCCCGAAACAAGTTCGGGACAGGTAATGACCGCTGAAAAGAAATTATAAACAGATGAAAAAACTATTCATTGACACAAATATTGTGATTGATTTATTGTCTCGGAGGGAGCCCTTCTTTGAAGAAGCAGCGGAATTGTTTTCTCTTGCAGATATAAAACAAGTCGAGTTATCAGTATCATCTTTGACTATTGCCAATACCAGTTATATTTTGATGAAACAATTGGGTTCAAATAAAGCAAAATCTGTTTTAAGAAAGTTGAGGCTGATTCTTAGGGTGTTGCCATTGGACGATAAGATTATTGGATTGACTTTAAATGATGAAACTTTCTCAGATTTTGAGGATGGACTTCAATATTTTACAGCCATCGAGGCGGGGCAGGAATTAATTATCACTAGAAACCTTAAGGATTTTAAAAATTCAAAATTGCCCGCTATGACAGCTAGACAATTTATTGGAACAATTGAATCAAACATTTAGGCCTTCTTATGAAAAACAACGTAAACCTCGCCTATTACCGAAAGGAAGACTGGGATAGACTGATGCAGATCATCACCGACCGTGAATCCATGCACGATACCTGGGAGGAATGGCATGAAACCTATCAAAAAACCAAAGCCGAACTCACCATAATGGGTATGAACGTGAAAGTGGTGGTCATCGATATTGACCAATTAAAAGCTTTCTGCAAAAAGCGGAAAATAAAAAATGACGGCAAAGCCAGGTCAACCTATGTTTCGAGGTTCTAAATGTAAAGTGGATAAAATTATGTTTTCGGTGAAATCCTGCCACTTCCAAGCTCCACCTTCATTTACCACAAATTGTTTATCGGAGAACCAATTTGATTGAGGCCAAACGACCCTACAACAAAAAAGCTTGAAACCAAACTAATGCTAAACCACAACAATATTCCCAACCCTAATTCAACCCCAAAGGTCAATCAGCTTAAACCTAACAGCTAGTCACTAAATCACCCGATCACCAAATCACTCCATCACCTGATCCCTCCAAAACCATAATTTTCAATTCTCCATTTTCAATTTTCAATTCCCATCACCCCCCCATCAAATACCCCGCAATCTGGGCAACCTCCTGGGCAGAAACCTCCATCCAAACCGGGTTGGGCATTAGGCTGTGAGGAAGTTGACGCCTGCCTTTGATCTGTTCCGAGGGGATAAGATGCTTCCTCCCATTGCTTTCCATTACCGTGACCACAGGGCCGCTGGACTGCAGCATGCCATAGAGCATGGCACCGCTTTCAAGCTCAATCAAAAATGTCTCCGAACCAAAGCCCACCGCTGCATCCGGCTCCAAAATGGCCTCTATTAATCCTGTTTTACTGAATTTCTGATGTACCTGCCGCAGGTCGGGGCCAATCTCATTCTCCACCTTGCCAATGGAATGACAAACCGCACAGTGCCGAATGGCCAATGCCTCACCTTGTCCCTGGGATGCCTTAGCCGTTTCCACCTCCCTCCTGTCCAATGACCCCGGTGCTTGCAAAGGGAAATAGTGCGCCAATAAACTCTTCACAGGCAAACTGGTTTCCGCTTCCATTAAAGGCGCGGCCGATTCCTTTTCCTTTCCCGAAAGCCTGTCCAGAATGGCAAGTTGGGCTAAATGCAGCCTGCCCTGGGTTTCCGAAGCCAAGACTTTAATGGCCTCCTCCCTGTCCGCCAAGCCGGCAGTGGTATCCATAAAGGTGGCTTTATGTGCCAATAGTTCTGGCTCCACCTTCGGTAAATGATCCTGGGGGGATTCCCAATCCGCCAAATAGGGTTTCCAATCGTTGGTCTTTCTGAACTGAAGCCACCATTGGGCCCGGGACTTGTCCTCACCTTTGGCATTGGCGTAAAATTCCCTCATCAAAGCTGCCGCCTTTGGGGTATCGATAAAGGCCAGGGCAGTCATGGCTTCCTCCTTTTCCTGCCCTCCCAATTCATTCATACGTTGAAAAAGATCGCTTGCGGCATCCGAAGGATGGAGCTCCCACACCAACCGGGCCAATGCCCTTGGCCATTGCAAAGGATCCTTTGCATTAGAGTGGCTAAGCAATTCGGGATAGATACTTCCCCTGTGGCCGGATAATCCTATTCCCAAGGCGTGGAGCATCCACGGATCTTCACCATCATAAGCATCCACTATGGAAAACAACAGGTCCCTACTTTGCTCCAGAGGCACATCCCTTAAGGCTATGGCCACTTCTGCCATTACCACCGGATGCTTGGAATTCATGGCAAGCGCTGCATTATCCAATAAGTCGGATGGATCAAATTGCCTTAATGCCCTAAATGCCGACAGTGCCAATTCAGCTTCCTTATGGTCTAAAAAGCTACGGATCTTATCCCTCTCTCCCAGTTCGGCTAATAGCCAAATGGCCCTGGCCCGGATGAAGGGGTTAGGTGATTCGAGGAGCGGTAAGAGGGCCGGGACAGAAGCCGAACCTCTCTGAAGTAAACCTTCCCTGGCATATCCCCTTACGTGAATCGCTGGATTCTGAAAGGCCTGAACCAGACCTTCCAGGCTGGAAAATTCCAGTTCTGGCCGGTTCAGGGGTGTATTGATAGGCTGTATTTTGTAGATTTTTCCATACCCTTCTTTATCCATCATTCTATGGCCACCCACAATTGGGTCAAACCAATCTGCCACGTACAATGCTCCCTCTGTGCCCACGGCAATATCACTGGGTCTAAACCATTTGCTCTGATCGTCCTCGACTTCGTGCCAGATATAATTGGTGTTGTCCACCTTCACCGATGAAATAAAGGCAGATCTTTCTTCCAGTGGGTATCCCGCCCCTTTCAGTGTAGGCTGATAGCCAAAAATAATATTCCTTCCCGCATCCGCACTGAGGAGCATGCCCCTATAGTGTGTTCCCAGCTCCTCTCCCTCTATTCTCACTATGCCCGTAGGAGAACCTGCCCCATAGATATCCCCTGCTGGCAATACCCCGGGATCATATTGGTGCCAATGCGCCATGGGTACCGTCTGCCCGGGCCTGCGGTCTGCCTGCCAGGTACGCTCACCTGTGGCACTGAAAAATCCGGCATTGCTGCCTTCCACCAGCCAAGTGGTCCTACATGAGGCCGTCTGATCGTCATTGTCACTGTGCCACATATTGCCGAAGGAATCGACCGCCACCTCATAGGCATTCCTATAGTTATGGGACATCACCTGCATACCGGTACCGTCCTGGTTTACCCTTAGGATCAATCCTCCTGTGTACACCTTGCCATCATCGCTTACCTGGTTGGGAAGGTTTTCTTCCGCATAGGGGGTGTATTCATTGTACACACTTCCGGAGCGAAGAGTCCACCCCTCCTTATCAGTGACCTGGTGAGGGCCTGCATTGCCAATAATGAAATACCATTTACCGTCAGGACCCAAAACGCCTGCATGAAGGCCGTGGTCATGATCCCTACCACCAAAGCCGGTGAGGAAAATTTCCTTTTTATCGGGTTTGTCATCTCCGTTCTCATCGGTATAGATGATGATATGAGGGGCGCAGGACACAATCACCCGGTTGCCAACCACCGCTATGCCCAAAGGAGACCTCAAATCGGTATCCTGCACAAAAACGGTGGATAGGTCCGCCCTGCCGTCCCCGTTGCTGTCTTCCAATATCACCACCCTGTCCCCTTCTTCATGCACCATGTGGCCGTCAGCATTCCTGAAGTCCCTGTAGTTTACCGCTTCGGTTACCCATAGCCTTCCCTTTGCGTCCACATCAATATTGGTGGGGTTATAAAAATCCGGGGATTCTGCCCACAGTATTACCTCCAAATCCTCCGGCACAAATAATAATGGGGCCTCTTCTTTTTTTGGGGCTGCGCAAGAAAAGCACAGCATGACAGACATGCCAATCATGAATAACTTTCTCATGCATTAAAGGTTTGGTGCAAGAAATTAAGGTTTTGCTGGTAGGCCTCTTTCATTTCCATACCTTTTGGAATAGCCCCTTCCAGGATGATCCAGTCTTTGTATCCTATTTCATTCAATACCTTCCGCACCTTATCAAAATCCACCTCTCCATTACCCAGGAGTTGCCCGTTTTCTTTGGCATGTACCTCACAGATATGATCTGTACCTAATAGGCGCATTTCCTTAAAAATATCATATCCCATGGTGGTGGAATTTGCCACGTCGTAATAAACTTTCACATGGGATGAGCCTACCTTTTCTATGATGTCCAGGTGCTCTTCGGCCGAAAGCCAGGATTCTATGGCCAGATATACATCTTGCTTTTCGGCCTTCGGTGCCACTTCTTTTAATCTACGGATCACTTCTTTTTTGCCTTTTGGATCATCGCGCAAATCCCCTTTTCCGAAAAACGCCAGGAGTACCACCTGGCATCCCAGTACATTGGCCACATCTATACTGTCATGCACCCATTCTTGCGTTTGTGGTTCGGATTTATACGGCACCTCATTGAGCTCTCCAATGGCCAGGCTGGCAATCTTTACCCCCGTGGATTGGGAGGATTGTATATATAGTTCTTGAATGGCAGCCTGCCGCAAGTGCATATTGTCCTTTGTGGTGCCCAAGCTGACCTGAACCCCGTCCAGACCAATGGCTTTGGCTGTTTCGAAAGCCTTGGGGGAAGCCCTTTGGCCGATGGACCAATCACAGGCACCAAAAGAAAAATTGGAAAAAGTGTTGGCTGGAAGTATCAGGGGTTGTAGGTAAAGGCCAAGACCTATGCCCAAGGATTGCCGGATAAAGTTCCTTCTAGGGGTTATTTTGGTGATTAACATGGGGGATATCTTTTCTCCAAGATAGGAAAATCTTCCAAGAGGTCAAACAAGATATGCTTTGTGATGCCCTAAACCGGATGAATTTCATGGAGTATTGATTCAATTTCCATTTACACCTATGAAAAATTCGGAAAGTTCCCGGGACTAAGAAGTACGATGGTGATGCCGGGTTTTGTGCAAGCCCACCACCTTGACACGGACTTTTATGACAAATCCTACAAAGATGGAGCATACCTGGAATCGCATAATAGGCATGAGGAAACCTGGCATACCTAAAATTTAGGATAATGGAAAAATTTAGAGTGATAGAAAAGGTTAATTGTTTTTGATTCAGCACCACTTGAGGTTGACCCAATAATGAATTTTAAATTGGGGTTACCTTCACCATTTCATCCAGAACCCTAATTCTCCTCGAGGGAAAGCATCCACCTCACCCCATATTTGTCCACCACCATGCCAAACAATGAACCCCAGAATTGTTTTTCCAATTTTTGAACCACTTGGCCTCCTTCAGACAGTTGTTTGAAAAGTGTTTCGATCTCTTCCCTGGTAACACATTCAAGGCTTAACTGGACTGCATTGCCCTGCCTAAGTTCCCCCATCCCACACATATCGGAAGCCATGAATTTAAATTCCCCATTGTTCAGGCTTGCATGTAGGATTTGATGGTGGATTTCCGGTGGGAAATGATCCTTTGCAGGGGATTCCCCTATGGACATGATTTCTAGTTCACCACCAAATAATTGTTGGTAAAACTGCATCGCCTCTTGACATTTTTCGTCAAAATGCAGATAGGGTTGTATGGGTTTCTTCATGTGTTTAGAATTGACTTGTAATGGTCTCAATTTGTCCTGTGCTGGTAAACTTGTCCCTAACCTTACTATCCCCGGCAGGCAGGCTTAATTCAGGATTGTTTCATCTGTTTATAATTTGTTTTTCAGCGGTCATTACCTGTCCCGAACTTGTTTCGGGAACTTGTCCCGATCTTCGGGATAGCCTTCCCCTGCCTTCCCCTGCCTGCCCCGAACTCGATTCGGGGACCTTGTTTCGGGGGACTCGCTTCGGAGGAATCTTCGCATGATTGATAATCATTCCTCCGTGCGTCGCCTGCGTCATGCCCTGACTGCCGTCAGGACAGGCTCGATTTCACCAATGATTACATCCCTCCGTGTAGGGATTCCATCAAGCGCTATTTCATGCCTAAAGATAATCAATGGAATACCATACAGAAGGTGTGCGATCACGACAATGAAATAGGGGAAATACGTCAATTTTTGAAGCCAATATTTTGATTATCCATTTTCTCAGCTCCCCAAAAGGATAGCAACATCAAAATGTTTGTTCAGCCCATTCGCCTTATCCCCATACATTATCATTACTAGACCAAAGAGCGGAACTGCTTAAGGAAGCGAATATCATTTTCGGTAAATAAGCGCAAGTCGTTGATCTGGTATTTGAGCATGGCTATACGTTCTATGCCCATACCAAAGGCAAACCCGGTGTACCTCTCCGAATCAATGCCGCAATTTTCCAGCACATTGGGGTCCACCATGCCGGAACCACCGATTTCTACCCAGCCGGTACCCTTGCAAATGTTACAACCCTTGCCCCCGCAGATCAGGCACGAAATATCTATTTCTGCACTTGGCTCGGTAAAGGGAAAAAAGGAGGGCCTGAACCTGACCTTGGTTTTAGGCCCGAACATTTCTTTGGCAAAATGGTAAAGTGTCTGTTTCAGGTCAGCAAAGCTCACATTTTCATCCACATAAAGTCCTTCCACCTGATGGAAAATGCAATGAGCCCGGGCAGATATAGCCTCATTTCTGAATACCCTACCTGGGCTAAGCGTACGGATGGGGGGCTTTTCTTTTTCCATTACCCTCACCTGCACAGAAGATGTATGCGTTCGCAATGCGATGTCAGGGTTTTTTTCAATAAAAAAGGTATCCTGCATCTCCCTTGCCGGATGGTTTTCCGGGAAGTTCAAAGCGGTGAAATTGTGCCAATCATCTTCTATCTCCGGCCCTTCAGACAAATTGAAACCGATTCTTTCAAAAATTTCAATGATTCTATGCCGTGTAGTGGTAAGTGGATGAATTCCTCCCAAAGGCACCTGGGTGGGGGGTAGTGTTAGATCTATATCCAGTGCCTTGCTTTTCTTTTCCGTTTGGTTTACCTGTTCGATCAACTCCTTGAATTTTTCAGAGGCCAGTAACTTCACCTCGTTTACCTGCTGACCATAGGCTTTCTTTTCCTCCACGGGAATGTCCTTCATTGCCGCAAACAATTCCCCAACCACACTTTTCTTACTGATAAAGCGAAGTCTATATGCTTCCAGCTCCTCCTTGGTCTGAGCGGTAGCATGCTTGATTTCTTGGATGATCTGATCGATTTTTTCTGAAGGCATATGAACTGCTACAAGGTTTTTTAAGGCTACAAAACTAAAAAAATTATTTCAACACCCCACAGTTAATTAAGGAGATTGCTCCTCCTCTTCTTTTCTGGGAATTTTGGGTTGCATAAGGCCGGAGCTTCCGGCCAAACCAGAAAATGTGGCTTTCCAGAGATAATTAAATACAAAGCGATTGCTGTCCCTGGTTTCATAAATAGGTGAACTGACCAGGCGGTTTAAGAATTTTCTGGGATTATTATTCCTTAATGCAAGTACATTCACCACAAAGGTTAGCACACTCTTTCTACCCCTACCCCTTTCTAGCGTTCTCTCATCTAATAATCTCACTTTTAGGTCATTATATCTTAGTGTCATTTCCCCAATGGCCCTTTCCTCATTTGCCGTAAAGTACCAATCTCCTCCGTTGATGATTCCCCTTTCTACCCTGATAAAAGCATTGGTTTCCAAAATGGAGTTGATCAAAGCCAATTCAAAGGTATCTACTGAAGCCCGCACCTTCATGGGATAAGTAGGTTCAAAAAACATATCCATTGTCACGTCTAAGTTGGCCTCGCCATTTAACTTCGCTCTGGCTCCTATGCTTACCGAGTCCCCTTTGTTTACCCTTCCACCGAGCAGGAATGGTTTCATGGTTGCCCGGATGTCCTGAAAAGAAATACTCCCGGGCACCATTCCTTTTTCAGGAAACTCCTCATAAGTAACATGGCCCTTATCTATCAGGACTTCATCTACTTGTACCTCCATTTTCACCTCGCTCATCATTTGCTGAGGCATGGGTTTGACCTTTTCCTCATCCTTTTCCAACCGCTTGTCTCTAAATATCGTGGCCTCCGGAGAATAAATATGCATTTGCTTGGCAATGATCTTTCTATCGCCAATAAACTGGTCCACATCTATGCCTTCAAAAATGATCTTAGGTACGGTCAAATGGGATACATCCGTCTCTCTTCCTACTATGCGACCGTATTCATACTTACCATACCTGGGCAATAAACTAATATCCTGTAGCTCCAGCTGATCCTTGGACAGAATCACTTTTTCCACCCTGAAAATATTCAAACTGTCAGGCAACTTTATCTCATAATCGGTAAGTTCAAATTGATAGTCATTGTTTAGCAGCAATTGGCTATCAAAATTTTGCTCCTCGTTTAGGTCAAAGTTCAGATCCGTGAGGATGATGCTTATATTTTGGAAGGTGTTGATTTCCTGTTCATTATCCTTTTCCCTAATTGAAAGTTGTCCTCCCTCTATTTCGAATTGTGCCAGACTAAGGGTTTGCAAAATTTTCTGCCTCGCCTTATCTTCCTTTTCTTCTTCAGTAATCAGGGTGGCCACCTCATTCTTATCCAGGTAAATAGTGACATCGGGGCGCTCCAATTTTAACTCCGAAACATCAAAATGACCTGTCTGCTGGAAAGTGCGCAAAGAACGGGTATGTAGGATCATTCTGGGCACTGAAGCAGCAATGATGGGCACTCCTTTCTGGCCTATTAGGGTATTAGGTGTCAACCTGAAATTTTCAAATACCACTTCATCCCCTCGGGTATTCAATTCTAATTTAGAAAAGTTGAGGGTATGGATACTATCCTGAAGCGCAAGTGAAAAATCATCTACTTCCATGGCCATGTTCTCAAAAAAGCTGGCAATGTCACCTTCTTGGAGTTTGAGAGAATCCATTAGGAATTCGGTAAAGCTGAGGTTGATGCCTGTGCGGATGAGTTGCACCTCTTTGCCATCCTCATCATATACGATTTCAAAACGAGCATTTTCTGTGAGGATGGAATCTACCGCTACCACATCTATGGTTTTTGGCAGATTTCTTTCCCTTCTTCTTTCATCTCTATCAGGGTCTTGAATGCCGGCTGATTGACTGTCCCTATTGATGGATAGCTTCACGAAGGCATCTTTAAGCATGAGTTTTTCCAAATCCAGGGTATTCTCAAACAAGAATGCCTCAAGATCCACCCCTTTAATGCTCATGTCTGGTATCTCAGCCAAAATGACGACTTTAGCATCCAAATCGGGTCTAGGCCTTAACCTCACATTGATGGTGTTAATCTCCTCTCTTGCCGAGTTGAAAGCAATACGGTCGGCCACTATACTGTACTTCCCATCAGCTATATTGAACACATAATTGTTCAAATTCAAATCCATTTCCTCGGCAAAAAGTGTCCTGTTATCTTGTGGGTCCACAAATTCATCCAGGTAAAAATTTTTGATCCGGATGGAAACATCATTTTCCGCAAAGGAACGGAAGGTCTCATTGGCGAAATTATCATATGAAAAGCTGCCATCAATCATGGTTAAAGAATCGATCTGAACCTGTGTGAAATAACTGGTCAGGAGGTTGAGAATATCGCCCCTGTCCACTCTGGCGGCCTCCTCTTCTTGCTCTTTTTGTATGTATTTACTCCATTGGATAATGGGAGATGGAATATTGATATGCGTAATCCTCAGGTTTTCCTCAAAATAAGCCCTATTGATATCCACCCCACTTGCGTTAAAAGAAGGGATTTCTATATCTAAAACCGTGGTTCTCCCATAGCGGTCTAGAATAGCCGTCACATCCCCATCACTAAAAGGCCGGAGCCGAAAACCATCTATTTCTATCAAATTCCGACGGGTATCTATTAATATCCTCCCTGCTGTAAAAAGATGCAGATTATCCGAAAGTTTCAATGCGTAGTCCTGTATGTCTAATTTTAGTTCATCGGCAAAAAATATCTTTTCCGGCTGCTCTTGCACGATGGTCTCGTCTAATTGAAAGTTTTCCAGCACCAGGCTAATTTTACCAAAAGACAGGCTGTCCTGTCTAATCCGCAAATGATTGTCCAACACCAAACTCCCATCGTTCATTTCGAGCCGTTGCACATATATACCCTTTAGATATTCCCTGGTAAGATCCAGGAAATCCCCGGCCCCTGCCTGTTCCTCCCTCCCTCTAAGGTCACGCAATATTACCTCCGGGCTGTTGACATTCATTTCGGATATGTCAACAATGTTTTCATTGTAGATCTTTTTTAGATTGGCCTGGGTAAAGCTCAAAGAAGGTACTTGCACTTCAAACAAGGGGATATCAGGTGGATTGTCCGGATCATACTCAGGTCTTATGCTTATATGCTGGATGGTAACCAAATCCTGAAAGGAAGATAAAAAGATCTTTTCGCCAGCCACCCAATGTATCCCATCTGCCAAAGCTAGTCTGGCTTTCGTGATGTCCAATTCAGCCTCGTCTGCATAAAAGAATTGATTTTTTTTCCGCTCCTCATCGGGGCCTATATATACTTCGCTCATCAAAAAGTCTATATCATCTGCTTCCACCCTATTCCTGTTGGCATCAGTGATACCTCTTTGCAGGTAATTACCGCCATTGATGGTCAACTTTTGGACAGAAATGGAAGATAGAATATCCTGAATTAGCACGTGGAGGTTGGTGCTTCTGGCGGTATCTTGTTGGCTCTCCACGCTCCGGTCGGTAAAAAGGGCAAAGCTGGGACCGTCCAAGTTAAGTTCGCCTATATCCACATCCGAGGTATAAAACATTTGGTCGATGTCCGCATCTGTTAGGGCAATATTGTCAAGCCCTATTTCATAATAGACATCCGAGAATTTGGTGACATCTGGCAATATGCTCAGCCTGTCCACAGAAATCCGTTTTTCTAATGAAGATATACTTACCGAAAAGGCTGATACGGTATGAATGCTATCTGCCAACAGCATTTCAAAATTCCTTAGGTCAAAACTAAAACCATCTGCATTGAAAGGTATAGGTTGCTCAGGTTGAGCCAATTTTAGGTTTTTTACATAGAGGTTGGTGTTGGCGGCTTTAATGGATCGCTGGCTAATGAAATTTTCCAGCAACAAGTCTGCCTCGTCCACGTAGATGTTTTCAATGATGATATCATTCAATCCATCACCAAAAGAACGCTGCACTTCAATTTCCAATTGTCGAATGGGACTCAATTCCTCTTCTTGGCCTTCCTCCTCTTCCCCGGTACCTTGGGGCTGTCTGGATTGAACCATAGGTTCCTTCAGCCGAAGTTCTGAAACAGTGAGAATTCTATCCAACCTTCTAAAGCCCATCCCCTTTAGACTAAACTGAGGTATGATTACCCGATAGAAAGGTTTGTTTTCTGCATCAAAGAGTCCCTCTTCCACCGGATCCAAAGTAAAACCCCTTACATAAAATCCCCTTTCTAAAAGAGAAATATTGAACCTTTCGAAATTAACTGTATATTTTCCTCCTGAGGCTCTTTGGACATGCTCCTGGATAAAGCCTCTCAATAACCAATCTGAACTAAAGTATAAGGCTACCTGTAAAATGGTCAGCACCAAAAATATGATGAAGCCTATTTTAAGTAGTTTTCGGGGACCCTTTTTTAGTGTTATCCTTTTTTTGAGAGCTGTTGCCATATGCCATTTCAAGGATACAAAAATAAATCAATATTATTCAATATAATAAGGATAGGTTGCTCCTCCAAATAAAAAAAGAACCAAACCAGGGAATTCTCCCTAACTTGGTTCTTCAATTTGCTGTAGGAGAAGGACTCGAACCTCCACGGAGCCGTTAGGCAACACAATGAGCTCCATTTGCGCTTTGTCCGGTACACCAAAAATAAATCTGGATCCTCCACCCCCGAGACAGGAGGGCTTGTCTGCCAATTTCAACATCCTACAAGTTGCTGAAAGCCGTTTGCTTTTGATGTTACAAATGTAATAAAGGCTTGGTTTTTAGAAAAATATTTTATCAAAACGACTTATTTTTTACATAATATTTATTTAAAGTACTATATCATTAAATATAAAATAATTAGTAATATAAAAATTGAGATGCTTTTAAAAATTTGTCAATGCATTTAATCGATTTCCTTTACATATTTTCTCCATTTCTCTACGACTTGTGACATATCCTCTGGCATTTCCTTTTCAAAAAACAAATTTTCTTGGGTGGTAGGGTGCACAAAACCTAAAGATTTCGCGTGCAAGGCTTGCCTGGGCAACATCGAAAAACAGTTGTGGACAAAGGCCTTGTACTTGCTAAACTGGGTTCCCTTTCGGATTTTGTCCCCTCCGTATACTGCATCATTAAACAAAGGGTGGCCAAGATATTTCATGTGTGCACGGATTTGATGGGTTCTCCCGGTTTCCAGCCTGCATTCTACCAAGGACACATACCTCAGCCTTTGGATCACTGTGTAATGGGTGACCGCATGTTTACCATAATCCCCGTCTGGAAATGCATCCATCACTTTTCTATTTTTAAAACTGCGACCTATAGGCACATCTATGGTGCCATGATCCTCCTTGGGTTCTCCCCACACCAGGGCCATATAGGAGCGCTTGATGTTATGATGAAAAAATTGTGCCGCCAGTTTGGTCATGGCCTTTTCAGATTTTGCGATCACGAGTAGTCCACTGGTGTCTTTGTCAATCCTATGGACTAAGCCCGGCCTTCCGGTATTTCCGGGCATTTCGGGCAATTGGCCAAAATAATAGGCCAGGGCGTTCACCAATGTTCCTTTCCAGTTGCCATGTGCAGGGTGGACTACCATACCGGCAGGTTTATTCACAACCAGTAAATCATTGTCTTCATAAATGATGTCCAGGGGAATAGGTTCAGGCTCCACTTCCATATCTCTATGAGAATCAACTATCCAGTAGCTGATCACATCATTGGGCTTTATCTTATAATTCGCCTTGACCTTTTGTCCATTTACCTTTATCACGGCGTCCTCAATGCCCTGTTGAACTTTATTTCTGCTGGCATTAGGGATTTTCTCGGCAAGAAATTTGTCCAAGCGAGTCAATCCCTGCCCTTTATCCACAATGATCTCAAAATGCTGCACTTGTTCATCACTATTGGATAATTCTTCCTCTTCTTCAAATGATTCCATGGGGCAAAATTAGGTCTATGTATAGGAATTTGGGTAATTTTGAATTAAAAATACCTAAAATTGTGTCCAAAATAGGTTTCCAACCCTCAGAAAGCGTAAGCACTGACCTTTTGCATGGACAAAAGGTGGAGCTTTTCATCAAACGCCTGGACAAAATACCCGGTGAAAGTAGTGGCAATAAATACTTCAAACTTAAATACAACCTAGAAACCGCAAAGGCTCAGGGAAAAACCCAAATTTTGACCTTTGGCGGTGCTTTTTCCAACCATATCCATGCCAGTGCCATAGCAGCAAAGGCTCATGGGCTTCGCAGTATTGGAGTGATCCGGGGGGAACTCGTTTATCCCTTAAACCCCACCCTAGTTGCGGCCAAAGAAAATGGAATGATTTTTCATCCTATGAGCCGTTCTTTGTATAAAGAAAAATATAAGGTGCAGCATCTAAAAGAATGGATGGATATTTACGGGGACTATTATCTTATTCCAGAGGGAGGAACCAATGAATTGGCCATTCAAGGTACCAGGGAAATTCTTGACGAGGTAGATACTGCATTCGATTTTATATGTGTGCCCATAGGAACGGGGGGGACTTTTGCCGGGCTATATGCAAGTGCCAAATCCCATCAAAAGGTCCTGGGCTTTTCTGCCCTGAAGGGTGAATTTATCCATCAGGAAATACGAGAGCTACTTGCTCACCATAAATTGGTGGGAAATAAAGAATATAAACTCTTTAGCAATTATCACTTCGGGGGCTATGGGAAAATCAGTGGCGATTTGATTCAATTCATAAGAAACTTCTCGGATTCCTCTGCTATTCCACTGGACCCGATATACACGGGAAAAATGATGTATGGGATATTTGATTTGATAGAACAAGGCTTT
This sequence comes from Cyclobacteriaceae bacterium, assembly GCA_003565295.1. Lineage (GTDB taxonomy): Bacteria > Bacteroidota > Bacteroidia > Cytophagales > Cyclobacteriaceae > Pleomorphovibrio. Next base: position 65,643 of record PXCO01000071.1, on the reverse strand, counting down.
TTCCCAAAAAACTCAAGGATATTGGCCATCCATACCGGGGGTCTGCAGGGTATTGCCGGTATGGAGCAACGGTTTAATTTCCAATTATATCCCTGACTCAACTGAAAGAGGTTTCACCTGTAAATACACAGTTGAATAGGTTCTTCGGTTGAGCGTCAAGGGATTTACCTCACTAAACGGTTGTTGGATCCTTCCATTTATCGTCTGCTGTAAAAAACTTTCTAAGTGGTTTTTACTAACTCACCGTCTTCAGCAATATCCATTAGATTACCAACATCATAGAGCTAATTGCGTATTTCCATACTCATGCTCGTTTTTTCTTTGAAGTATGAAATGCCTGTAGCACTTGGCGCAAAAACAGTCAGTTTTTCTCCTTGCATATCTTCATTTGAGGGAACCCTAACCGGGATTGAATCCTCATCTGAAACAACTGTGCTATAAATTTGCGGTTAACTTTTTAAAAAAACGAAATAATAAAAAAAGCCTGATCACCATAAATCTTGGCAATCAGGCCATGCCTATTTATCATGAAAATTAGTTATCCCAAAAAGAACAAATACTTGCCTTTTTCTATGAGTTTATCGGCTAATTCCCTTCTCAATTCTTTCACATTCACAGGGTCTGTTTTTGTAAATCTTTTTAGACCCATGAGCAGTACCTTTTGTTCATCCCCTTGAGCAATCGCATAGATGGCTTCTTTTCCGGCCTTTTGGATCTTTTCGCTTGCCTCAAATAAATAAATCTGCGTGGCAGCAAGTTGAAGCGGTGCATCACCTTTTTCCAGTACGAGCTTTTCTGTCCTTAACATCATGGATTCCAAAGCATAGATTTCTATCATGATATCCGCTAAATTCATCATGATCTCCTGCTCTTGCTCCAGGTTTTGCTGAAGGGTTTGCACGGCTTTCCCTCCTATCATTAAGAAACACTTTTTCAGCTTTTTTAGAAGCTCTTTTTCTGCGGCCAAAGGCAGCGACAAATCAGGTTGTTCGAAATTAGGTACCGCCTTTAATTCTTCTCCTACGTCTTTTGCGGGACCCATTAGGTCAATCTCCCCTTTCATGGCTCTTTTTAGCAACATCCCCACCATCAAAATTCGGTTAATCTCGTTGGTGCCTTCATAGATTCGGGAAATCCGGGCATCCCTATACGCTCTTTCCATGGGAGCATCTGCAGAATAGCCCATCCCTCCATAAATTTGCACCCCTTGGTCCGTGACATAGTCCAACACTTCAGAGCCGTGCACCTTGGCAATTGCACATTCAATGGCGAATTGCTCCACTCCTTTTAATTTGGCTTGGGATACATCCATCCCTTCCTCTACCAAGGCATCTATACGATCCTCTACATCCTGACCGGCTCGGTAGCAGAGGGATTCACAAGCATAGGTTTGGACGGCAATTTCTGCAAGTTTCGCTTTAATGGCTCCAAATGTATTGATGGGAACACCAAATTGCTTACGTTCGCTGGAATATTGGATACATTGTTGGAGCACCCTTCGGCAGCCCCCCAAGACCCCTGCGCCTAATTTTATCCTACCTATGTTGAGGATATTGACGGCAATTTTAAATCCGTTCCCCCTTTCAGAAAGCAGGTTTTCTTTGGGCACCTTGCAGTCATTGAAAAATACTTGCCTGGTAGAACTACCCTTGATGCCCATTTTTTTCTCCTCCTCATTCATGGTTATACCCCCAAATCCTTTTTCCACGATGAAGGCAGAAAGATTTTTATCATCATCTATTTTGGCAAAAACGATGAACAGATCAGCGAAACCACCATTGGAGATCCACATTTTTTGGCCATTGATAAGGTAATGTGTACCCTCCTCATTTAAAATGGCCTTTGTCTTTCCGCTATTGGCATCTGAGCCGGCATCCGGCTCCGTGAGACAATAACAGGCCGCCCATTCTCCTGTGGCCAACTTGCGAAGGTATTTTAGCTTTTGCTCTTCGGTTCCATAATAAAGGATGGGCAAGGTGCCTATTCCTGTATGTGCGCCATAAGTCGTAGAAAAAGAACCTGCGGCTCCAATAACATCAGCAATCAACATGGAGGTATTGAAACTCATGCCAAGACCCCCAAATTCTTCTGGCACAGAAATCCCCAAAAGACCCATCTCACCTGCCTTTTTTAGAATTCCTGGTACCAGTTCAGGATCCTTCATACTGTCGATTGCCTCGATCTTAGTCATGATTTCGGTATCTACAAAATCCTGACATGCCTGAGCCATCATTAATTGTTCCTCATTGAAATGTTCCGGAATAAAAATATCCTCGGCACGACTTTCTTTTATGAGGAACTCACCACCATTTATCGAATTTTTCATCTCTCACTCCTTTTGTTTTAAAAGCAAATACGGAAAATCACATTTGTTCTTTACTTTGAATCAAGGGAAACAGCTCCTACTCTACATCATTTCAATAACTCCAGCCACACCTTGTCCCCCTCCCACACAGGCAGTGACAAGTCCATATTTTTTTTGCCTCTTTTTCAGCTCGTTAATGATTTGAACGGTAAGTTTTCCGCCGGTACAACCAAGAGGATGGCCTAGTGCCACAGCACCTCCATTTACGTTTACTATATCAGGATTAAAGTCCAATGCCCTGATCACTGCCAGCGCCTGTGTAGCAAAAGCCTCGTTGAGCTCTATAAGGTCAATCTCATTCTGTGAAATACCTGCCTGCTTCAAAGCTTTTGGGACAGCTTCTTTAGGACCAATTCCCATGATTCTAGGCTCTACTCCGGCGACGCTGTAGCTAACCAACCTTGCAATGGGTTCCAAGTTGAGGGATTTCATCATTTTTTCGGACATTACCATAACAAAGGCTGCTCCATCTGAAGTTTGGGAAGAATTACCAGCAGTCACTTGTCCTCCCTGTTTGAAGACAGGTTTTAAGTTCGACAACACCTCCATATTGGTGCCGGGCCTTGGGCCTTCATCGGTATCCACCGTGAAGGACCGGGTTTTTCTTTGCTTGTTTTGATCCAAAAACGTTTCTTCCACACTCACGGGAACAATCTCATCTTTGAATCTCCCTTCTTCAATCGCTTTTAAAGCTTTTTCATGAGATCCCACCGCAAACTGGTCTGCATCTTCCCTGCTGATGGAATAATCCTTGGCCAATTCCTCGGCTGTAAGTCCCATGCTCAAGTAATAATCAGGATTTTTACTGGCTATATTCCAATTAAGGGCGGTCTTATACCCCATCATCGGTACCAAGGACATGGATTCTGTACCTCCTGCTATGATACAATCCGCCATTCCCATTTTGATTTTTGATGTGGCCAAGGCAATTGCTTCGAGGCCAGAACCACAATACCTGTTGATAATGAATCCTGGCACCTCTTCACCTAATGCAAGGAGAGAAATCATCCTTCCCATCTGCATACCCTGCTCAGCCTCCGGAATGGCGTTCCCTACAATAAGGTCATCCACCATTTTATTTTCAATGCCAGGGGTTTGAGACATTAGATGTTTTATCACGTCGGCGGCGAGATCATCCGGTCTATAAAACCTGAAGCCGCCTTTTTTGGCTTTTCCTACTGCCGATCTATATCCATTGACTATATACGCTTCCATAAGATTAAAATTTGAATTGATGTTAATTGAGTCAGGAAAATGCTATTGCTAGTTTCTCAAGGGTTTATTCTTAAACAAAATACTATGGATTCTTTCCAAGGTCTTTTTCTCACCCGTAAGGCTCAAAAAGGCTTCCCTTTCCAAATCAAGCAGATACTGCTCGCTAACCTCCGTCGGGGAGGAAAGATCACCCCCACTCATCACCCATGCCAGTTTTCTGGCAATTTTTGCGTCATGCTCAGATATATAAGCCCCATAGAGCATGCTGGTAATTCCTGCCTCAAACAATGCCAAAGACGTTTTTCCCAATACCTTGATATTGTTTTGTTCCATAGGTTGGGTATAGCCGGCCTCGTACAGTGAAATTACCTTTTGCTTGGCTTCTGCCAATTGTCTTTTTCTATTCAAGGTAATATCATCTTTAGCCTGCAAATAGCCCAAACCTTTGGCCTCCTCTGCCGAGGTGGAGACTTTGGCCATTGCAATATTCATAAAAGCTTCCTGAAGCCTATTTAACTCCACATCTCCTGAGGTCACCTGATTAGAAAATCTCAAGGTCATCTCTTTGGTACCACCCCCGGCAGGAATTAAACCTACCCCGACCTCAACTAATCCCATATACAGCTCTGCGTGCGCTTGTATGGCATCGGCATGCAGTGACAATTCACAGCCACCCCCTAGCGCCATATTATGAGGGGCTACTACCACAGGCACACTGCTAAATCTTGCCCTCATCATGGTTTTCTGGAATTGAGCAATCATAAGATTGATCTCATCATATTCCTGGTCGCCTGCAAACATATAGAGCATGGAAAGGTTGGCACCAGCGGAAAAATTCTGTCCCTCATTTCCTATCACCAGTCCCTTGTGTGATTTTTCGGCCATGCCAATTGCAGTGTTTATGCCTTCTATGACCTCCTGACCTAATGAATTCATTTTCGTATGGAATTCAAGTCCGATGACATCATCACCCAAATCATAAATGGTGGCTCCCTCATTGGACCATAACTCTTTGCCTGCCGCAGTAAGGGTATCCAATAAGATAAAATCTTCCTGACCTGGAATTTCTTTGTAAGATTTTGACGGAATATCATAGTAATGATTTTTGCCTTTCTCCACTTTGTAGAAAGACTGATGACCATTTTCCAACATTTCATACACCCAGTCAGCGGGTTTTTGTCCTGCCTTTTCCATATTGGTTAAAGTGTCCCTCAAACCTAGGATATCCCAATTCTCAAATGGCCCATATTCCCAGCCAAATCCAGCGCAAATGGCTTGGTCTATTTTATAAAGATCGTCTGTAATTTCGGGAATGCGGAAGGAACAATACCTGAAAAGGTCATAGAAAACCGCCCTATAAAACTCGCCTGATTTGTCTTCATAATTGACCAAAAACCTAATCCTTTTCTTTAGGTCCTCTATGCCCTTGGCTTCATCAAGAGCTTTGAGCTTAGGCTTTTCAACGTCCTTGTACTCATAGGTATTGAAATCAATTTCTTTAAGTTCCTTGCTTCCGTCTTTGTGACGGATCATATGGAAAAATCCTTTTCCTGATTTATCTCCCAGCCAACCATTTTCATGCAATACTTGAACACTTTTTGGCAAGTTGAACCTGTCTTTGGATTCATCATGTTCCAGCACTTCCCGTAAATTGTTGGCCACATTTACGGTGGTATCCAAGCCTACTATGTCCAAGGTTCTAAAGGTTGCCGACTTGGCCCTGCCGATTACTGTTCCCGTTAATTTATCCACCTCAGATACTCCCATATCCATCTCCTCAATAATATGGATAGCAGACATGATAGCATATACGCCTATGCGGTTAGCGATGAATGCAGGGGTATCCTTGCAGCGTACTGTCTCCTTACCTAAAAACCTATCTCCATATTCCATTAAAAATTCGACGATGTCCGGATGGGTCTCAGGGGCAGGAATGATTTCCAATAACCTGAGGTACCTGGGAGGGTTGAAAAAGTGGGTACCTGCAAAATGACGTTTGAAATCTTCTGACCTTCCTTCACACATCAAATGCATAGGGATCCCGGAAGTATTGCTGGTGATCAATGTCCCTGCTTTACGGTGGAGTTCCACTTTTTCGAAAAGCTGTTTTTTGATCTCCAAATTTTCCACTACCACCTCTATTACCCAGTCATAATCCTTTACCTTAGATAAGTCGTCCTCAAAATTTCCTGTTTGAATGCGGGTCGCTAAATCCTTGCTGTAAATGGGAGAAGGTTTTGCTTTTAGTGCCTGTGTCAGGGATTGGTTAACTATACGGTTCCGCACCTCTTTATCCTCTAACGTTAAGCCTTTTTTGTTCTCGTCTTCGTTGAGTTCTCTTGGGATTATATCCAATAACAATACCTGGACACCAATATTTGCAAAATGACATGCAATTCTTGAGCCCATGATACCTGAACCTAATACGGCAACTTTTTTAATGGTTCTCTTCATGTTATCGTTGGTTTATTCGGTTTTGTAATTGATAGATTACTTGATTGATTTTTTCAAAGGTGCTATAGAAACATTCAATTTCTTTGGAATTTAAGGTTTCCTCTATTTGCCGATTAAAATCTTTAATGGTCTTAATGGCAGTGGAGCGTTTATCCTTACCTTCTTTGGTTAAATACACCTTCACTGAACGCTTGTCCTTTAAGTCTGGAACTCTTTTGATCAAACCTTTTTCCTCCAAACTTTTTAATACCCTGGTAAGACTTCTGGACTCCAAGCCCATCAAAGGGGCTATTTTTGTAGCAGCTGTGCCCTCCTTGGAATTGATGTTAATCAAAACATATCCCATTGATGTAGTGATTCCCTCCTGAAGTGCCATCTGATTATACATCCTGGAAATAGCATGCCAGGTTTGCTTGATATGAAAATCGAATGTTTCTTCTTTACCCATTAATGTTAATACGGATATTGAAAGCCTTTAGCTCAAAATAGCTACAAAAATTATGCATGCATACTAAATTTATAAAAAAATTTAACCAAAAAATGGTTTTTGACCTTATGGACAGAAGTTACCCACAGTCTAATTATTATAGTTATTTAATTTAAGAAAAAACGGTTATGGTTATTATACTGTGGATATGTAGATAAGTAATGGTTTCTGATTTGTTCACCTTTTTATGCTCAACTTCTTTGACTTGTCTACATTTTGTCCACTTTGATTTATGCCTTAACTGGTTGAATTTATGTCACTTGTAATATATGGATTTAAGCCTGTGGAAAGAGTTTCTTATAATGGAGTGAATAAATCCTTGTTAACCTATTTGTGAATAATTGGGGATAAGTGGAGAGTTATCAGCATCGTGTAAGTTTTGAAATTGCTTTCCTATTTGTCTTGTGGAAAATCGATGCTTTATCCTTTCATTATCCTCAGTTTTACACATTTCATCCACACGGTTTCTATGGGCTATTAATGGCAAGGTCTTTTTCAGTGATTTCCGGCCATTCCAGTTTTATTTCATCTTCCAGGTTTGGCGTGGGTTTTTCGGTTCTATAAATACCCGTATCTCTTCTTGGATCAATCATCAAATCTGTAAGTGTCCAACCTCCCCTTAACATGATCTCTCCTGATTTGTTTTCTTGATCAAAGAAAAAATATACGGGCTCGGGTTGTCTTTTTTCATAGTAGTTGCCTGTATCCCATCGTTTATTTTTATTTCGATCTATTACTGCCCTTAGCCTGTATTCACTAGCTTCTATTCTATCAAAATTGAATATATTTGATTCTTCTAAGTATTTTTCCTGTAAAATATCTCCATTTTTATTTAATAATTGTAAAATTATTGGACGTTCTTCTGTATTTACTTTTCCGGAAAGTCCGTCTGCTAGTCTATCTTCCTTTAATTTCTTATAGTTTGCCTCGATCTTATCTTTATTATAGACATTTTCTATGTCCTGTAATGTGGAATCCCCTGCGTAGATTTTGTATGTTTCAAAAGTAAGTGTATCGGGAATATTTATTTCAATGATGAACTTTGTTCGTTTTATGCTATCAGTGAAATATACGTTTTCCGGTTTTATGGGAATTATTCCTGCCGTATCATATTTGACCAACAACGAATCAAAATTGATGGATTTTAATGGTTTATTGGATCTCCATTCTGATCGGATGGTTTTTAGAAAAGATTTGCCACTGTTTGTTGTGATTTCGAGCTCTTCTTTTTTCCTGTCACTTTCCATAAATTTTGCGTATAGGGTAGTGTCAATTTCAAAGCCTACAGAGTCCCTTACTTTTAATTGAATTTGTGTACTGTCTTCCCGTATGTTTGTATGGTAAACTCTTAGATTTTTATCATTTAGTCTGTAAAACAGGCTTTCGTTGAGGTCTTCATGAATGACCTCATATTCTAAGGGTGGTTTGCTGAGGATGATGTCAAAATTGCTGCCTGTAGTTCCAGTTCTGTTTATTTTTAACTCTGTAAGGTCTCCCTTGAAGAGATTGATGTGTATATTATTTATGTCTTCTACCACATCGATTGGTTCTTCCAGAAACCCATATGCCTCTGTTTTATATTCAGCTTTCAAGGAATTGTTATCATCATGCCAAGCGTAAACCCTGTATCTGCCTGCTTTAATATTGGTTATTTCAAAGTTTCCAGCCGTATCTGTTTGTGCGATATAATAGGGTGGAGCAATAAACAAATCTGTAGTGTCAGCATCTTCATATAGACCTACCAGTACATCTTTAATTTCCCTGTTTTTTGGAGGAAATATATAAGCAGTTTTACCACTAACCTTTAGGCTATCTATTTTATCCCCTGTTGAAAACACTAGTTTCATATTTTCTACCGGATTGCTTTCTGTGATATCCTGGATGCTTTTTTGAAAGTTGAAAACATAGGTAGTGTTTTCTTCCAGCTCTTGGTTTAGTTTTATGTTTACCCTATTTCTTGTGGCTAGGAACTCAACTTCATCTACATTGATTTTGGGAGTGATGATAATTTGTTTATTTGGGTTTTCTAATTTGACGAATTCATTAAAGATTAAATTAATTTCCGATGGGTTTATGTTTGTACTTTCATTTTTTGGATCCATCGAAACCAATTCTGGTGGTGCCTCATCTTTAGGTCCTCCCATGGGACTACTTTGTTTTGCACAGGATAGTAACAAAGCGATGCTGATGATTCCCAAAATGTATGAGATCAGTTTATTCATTTCTTTCTCAGAACGAAAACTAAACTTGAATAATTGCCATCTGTTTTTGCCATTTTATTAAACCGATGACCCTTTAAGAAAGCACCTGTTGGATTTTTTGTATTTCCTTGATACTTATCAGATAGTAGACTGATGTAATAGCTGTCAAATTTCATTGGTAATATTTCTCTTATTGTCAGGGAGTATTTATTTGCCAAATGCTCCATTGAATTTTTATTAAAATGATAGAGATGTCGGGGAATATCATAGGATGCCCATTTTTCTTCATAGTGGGCTCTATCATGTGAATCATGATTGGGAAAGGCTATGATTAAACTTCCTCTTTTTTTAAGAGCTTTTAAAAGATCTTTGATTGTAGGATCAAGTTGATGAATATGTTCCAGTACATGAAAAAGAGTGATGACATCAAATTTTTTTTCATTTTTAATGGAATCTATGTCTTTTCTGATATCCAAATGCTTTAGCAATGCTTGTTTTCTTGCTATTTCATTAGGTTCAATCCCTATTGTTTTCCAATTTTTCTTCATAGCCATTGATAAAAAATGGCCTGTCCCGCAACCCAGATCTAATAGTCTCCCCTTTTTAGGGTGAAACTTATTGATCCATGATAATTTTTGTCTGGTAGTGTAAATTCTAACTAGTTTATAGAGGAAATCAATGAAATTATTCGTTTGGTTTGTGTGTGATATATAGTTTGGTGACTGGTAATAGTTTTGGATGTTTTTTTCGTCTGGTCTCGGGTTTGTAAATATTAAGCCACAGGTTTTGCATTTACAAATTGAAAACGATTCCTTGGAAACTGCATGGTCTTTAATGACGCTCATATTAGAAAAATGCCCACTTTCGCATAGGGGGCATTTATTCAATTTTTCGTACATATTATTATCTTCCTAGGTAAACGGTTAAAATTGATAAATCTGCTGGGGAAACACCACTTATACGGGAAGCCTGACCTAGGGTTTCGGGTCGGATGTTGAGCAATTTTTGTCTGCCTTCTGCTGACAATGCTTTTAGCTGCTCATATCGGAAATCTGATGGTATTTTATATCCTTCTAGCTGATGTATTTTATTTACCATCTGTTTTTCTTTACTGATATAGCTTTCGTATTTTATCTGGATTTCTGCTTGCTCTAATGCTTCTTTTGAGAAAGTGGATAATTGATCACTTATTATCACATTTGCCTCTAAGAGGTCAGCTATTCCTAGATGTGGTCTTTTGATCAATTTTTCCATATTGGTTTTTTCTTTTATTTCTGCAGTTTTCTTCTTTCTAAGAAATGGGTTTATCCATTCAGGGTCTAGTTTTATGTTTTTTACCACCTTTAAGATTTCCTTTGTTTCCTCCATTTTTTGCTGAACGGCTTTCCATCTGTGTTCTTTTGCAAGACCTATATCATACCCTTTTTTTGTGAGTCGGATATCTGCATTGTCCTGTCGCAGTAATAACCTGAATTCTGCACGGGATGTGAACATTCTATATGGCTCCTGGGTACCCTTATTAATGAGATCGTCAATCAATACGCCTATATAGGCATCTGCTCTTTTTAGGACAAATGGTTCATTCTCGTTTATGTTTTGGTGGGCATTTATGCCTGCGATCAAACCTTGTGATGCAGCCTCCTCATATCCTGTGGTTCCATTGATTTGTCCCGCAAAAAACAGGTTTTGGATCAATTTTGTTTCTAAAGTTGCTTTCAACTGTGTAGGTTGGAAGAAATCGTATTCTATTGCATATCCCGGTCTGAACATTTTCGCTTGTTCAAATCCGGAGATACTTCTCAATGCTTTTTGTTGAATATCTTCTGGCAAAGACGTAGAAAATCCATTTACATAGATTTCTACAGTATCCCAACCTTCCGGTTCTACGAAAATTTGATGTCTTTCCCTTTCAGCAAATCTGTTTATTTTATCTTCTATGGAAGGGCAGTATCTTGGGCCTAGACCTTTTATTCTTCCATTGAACATAGGGGATCGATCAAATCCAGTTTCCAAGGTTTCATGTACTGCTTTGTTGGTATAGGTTATCCAGCAATTTTTTTGTTGTTCTAATATTTTTGTTTCATCTCCATATGAAAATTTTTCTGGTTTCTCGTCACCATGTTGGATTTCCATTCTTTCATAGTTTAGAGATCTACCATCTACCCGTGGGGGTGTACCCGTTTTCATTCTTCCTGATTCGAACCCAAGTTCAATCAGCTGTTCTGTGATTCCTTTTGCCGCCGCTTCCCCTGTTCTGCCGCCACCAAACTGTTTTTCACCGATATGTATGATGCCGTTGAGAAAGGTGCCATTCGTAAGAATTACGGATTTTCCTGGAATTTCTATTCCAAGTCCTGTTTTCACACCAACTACCCTACCCTTTTTTACGATGATTCCCTTTATCATCTCTTGCCAAAAATCAACGTTGGGTGTTTTTTCCAAAGCCAATCTCCATTCCTCTGCGAAGCGCATTCGGTCATTCTGTGTTCTAGGAGACCACATTGCCGGACCCTTTGATCGGTTGAGCATTCTAAACTGTATCATGGATTTGTCTGAAATAATTCCTGACATTCCTCCTAATGCATCAATTTCCCTAACAATTTGTCCTTTTGCCACTCCTCCCATTGCGGGGTTGCATGACATTTGAGCAATAGTGTTCATATTCATGGTGCATAGGAGTACTTTTGAGCCCATCTGAGCTGCCGCATGCGCAGCTTCGCAGCCGGCATGTCCTGCACCAACCACTATCACATCGTATTTTTCAAACATATTGTTCAATTTTTAATTATTCCCTCGGTTGTCGGTTTTGATCTCTTAAGGTAACTGACCCGATAGGAAATTATTTTTGGTGAATTTATCAACTTTTATGAAACCCCCATCCGCCCTATTTTCACCCCGATTTCCGTTTGCAATGTTCCACGTGAAACATCAGTTTAATCTTTTTGGTTCTTTGCTTGTGTTCCACGTGGAACACCTGCCTATGCCTTTGGTCTTCTCGGGGAATGTTCCACGTGGAACACCATCTGTTTATTCAATATTTCTGTAATGCATTGTTCTCTTTTTCCCTCATTTGTTCTACATCCTGGCTAGATTTATCTTTATAGCCCATAAGGTGTAAAATACCATGTGCGATTACCCTTCGGAGCTCTTCTTCGAATCCTGTTTTGTTTTGTTTTGCGTTTTCAATTACACGCTCAATGCTCACAAAAATATCTCCTGAGATTTCTTCAGATGAATCACTCTGATCAAAGGTAATGATATCCGTATAGGTGTCATGGCCAAGGTACGCTATGTTGATTTTGTGAAGGTATTCGTCGGAACAAAACACATAATTGATTTCTCCGATTATAAAACCCTCCTCCTTGACAAAGTCTGTCAACCAATTACGGTGCTTCTTCTTTTCTTTGAGGTTAAAGTTTATCTCTTCCGTAAAAAACCTGATAGGCATCCTAGTTCATGTAAAAAGTAAGGATGGTTTTTCTTCCTTCATCTTCAAATTCAATTTCGTCACAGAGATGCTTCATGATGAACACTCCCCTTCCTCCTGATTTTTCCAGGTTTTCTGGTGAGGTAGGATCCTCCAAATGTTGGAAATCATAGCCTTCGCCCTGGTCTTGGATAATGAACTTAATCTGGTTGTCTAAAAATTTAAGTTCTATGTTTACGGTCTTCTTACTGTTTTGTTTGTTTCCATGTATGATGGCATTGCTCACACATTCCGTTACTGATATCATGATATTACCGTAAATATCGTCATTAATATGGAACCTCTCTTTTGCATTATCAATGAAGCTCTCAATGATGGTAATATTCTCAATTAATGATGGAATAGAAATTTTAATCGATTTCATTAAGATTTTTTCCTTATGTGATGAATATATTTAATATTCCATCTAATCCATCTCCAGCAAAATCGGACAATGGTCAGAATGAACAATATCTGATAAAATTTTTGAATCTTTTACCCTTTCCCTTAAATTTTCTGTGGCCATGTGGTAATCTATCCTCCAACCCTTGTTTTTACTGCGGGAATTGGCCCTGTAACTCCACCAAGTGTACTGGTGGGGAATCTCAGGGTGAATGAGTCTAAAGGTATCGGTAAAACCCGATGAGGTGAATTTATCCATCCAAGCACGCTCCTCAGGTAAAAAGCCTGAACTTTTTTTATTGGACACCGGGTCATGGATATCTATTGCTTTATGGCAAATGTTGTAATCACCACTCCAAATGATTCCTGGAACTGCTTCTTTTAAGTCCTTGCTTAATTCGTAGATATCATCCAAGAATTCATATTTTATGGTCTGTCTTATTTCCCCTGTGGTGCCAGAGGGAAAATAGGTGTTTATGAAGGCAAATTCATCAAAATCCAAACGGAGCACCCTTCCTTCCATATCGAATAATTCCTTACCTATTCCGTAATGAACCTTCTTAGGGGTAATCCGGCTTAAGGTGGCCACTCCACTATATCCCTTTTTACCGGCTGCGTGCCAGTAAACGTTATAACCTAGGTCTTCAAACATTGCAGGGCTGATTTGATCCAGTGTGGACTTAACTTCCTGTAATGCCACCACATCCGCATCCGATGCCTTTAGCCAATCCAGAAAACCTTTTCGCAAGGCCGCACGAATTCCGTTCACGTTATAGGAAATAAGTTTCATTTATTTGATTTCCGTTTCAAACTCTTTCTCAAAATATTCTAACACATGGAGTTTCAGCATCTTTTCTTGTTCAGCCGTATCCAAATGGGGAAGCTCTTTTGTCAATTTCCAATGGGGCCAACCCTCCTGATCCAGGAAATCCAGTTCATAAAAACCGGAATAACTCAAGACCTTACATACCGCTATATGCATTAAATCTTGTTTTTCCTCCTTTGAAAATGAAAGATTACCCTTGCCTAATTCCTGCACACCGATGATAAAGAGTACGGCATTTAAGTCTGTAGGTTGCTTGCCCAGAAGCTCTCCCAGGCCTACACAAAGTTTTTTCCAGCGTATTTCTAAATCTAGGTCTTTTCGAAACATGTTTGTCAAATTAACACCTAAGTGCTAAATTACTCAATTATAGCCTACAAATATAATAGTTATTGATGGCTCAATGAATTAACAAGTCGAATTCTCTATGCGTTTCACATTTTGGGAAGATTTTTTGGCACTTGTTTTCCCCAGCACCTGTGCAGTGTGCAAAAGAAGCCTTTATGCCTTTGAGGATCAGATCTGTCGGTTTTGTGAAATGAAACTGCCCATTGCAGATTACCATCTGATGCCCTTTGAAAACGACCTTAGTCAAAAAATCAAGGGACTGGCAAAGGTGGGTAGGGTCATGGCTTTTTTGAGATTCGCCAAAAAGGGCAGCAGTCAAAAATTACTCCACCAGTTGAAATATAAAAATAGACCTAATTTGGGCATCATGTTGGGAAAGAGATATGGCAGACTATTACTGGAAAATGGTTTTGGGTCCGAATGGGATTATATCATACCCGTGCCCCTGCATCCCCATAAATTAAGAAGAAGAGGATACAACCAAAGTTTTTGTTTTGCTCAAGGAATAGGAGAAGTTTTGGGCGTGGAAGTGGTGCAGGGTATCTCCAGAAAAGTGGATACCAGTACGCAAACCAAAAAATCCAGACTGCAAAGATGGATAAACGTGGACAATGTTTTTGAAGTCAAGCAGCAGGAATTATTCTCGGGAAAGCGCCTTCTACTGGTAGATGACGTGCTCACCACCGGAGCCACCCTTGCATCCTGCGCCACTTGTTTGGAGGAGAGCCAGCCTACCTCTGTAGACCTAGCGGTGATTGCGGCCGGAAATTAGCCATCGGCCCTGCAAGTTTCCTTCAGAAAAGCTGAATGCTGCAACCCAAGAACCGCTTTTCGCTAAGCAGCAAAGAATGGAATACCTTCTCACAGGATAGAGAATACCCCCGTTGAATAAGCTATCGGCTAATGGGCCTTGAGCAAGTATATCATGCTCAACGCTATTTTTATTGCCTATCCAAAATGGAAAAAAAGGGATAAACAATGGCATATCCGTTCAATCAGAAATTATTCCTTTAATGCTTGAATGGCCAAATAAGCCATCAAACCTGTGCTAATCCCCAAGGCATTTTCATCTATATCAAAGGTGGGGGTATGTACTCCGGAGATAATTCCTTTTTCTTCATTGCGGGTTCCCAGGCGGTAAAAACAACCGTCCATTTCCTGCGTATAGTAGGAAAAATCTTCTGCAGCCATCCATATATCTAAGTCCACCACATTCTCCTCTCCCAGATAATCCTTTGCTGCGGAGATGCTGTTGGCTGTAAGCAGGGGGTCGTTTTTTAAAAAAGGGTATCCTTTTCTCACTTCGAAATCAATTTCTGCTCCCATTCCTTCAGCGATTCCCTTTGCTATCTTGACCATAATTTCATGGGCTTTTTGTCGCCAATCTTCATCTAAGGTCCTGAAAGTACCTTCTACCTTTACCTCATTTGGAATTACATTGGTAGCACCATCTGCAATCACTTTACCGAAGGAAAGCACAGATGGAATTTTAGGACTTGCCCTCCGGCTCACCACCTGTTGTAATGCAACGATGATATGAGAAGTTACCAACACAGGATCAACCAAGGTTTCCGGCATGGCCCCATGGCCTCCTTTACCTTTGATGGTAAGGTATAGCTCATCTGCACTGGCCATGTACATGCCCGGCCTGAAACCCACTTTTCCGGCAGGGATAAGGGGCATCACGTGCTGGCCTATGATGGCTGTTGGTTTCGGGTTTTCCAAGGCCTTGTCCTTAATCATCAAAGACGCCCCTCCTGGAACACGTTCCTCTCCAGGTTGGAAAATCAATTTGATGGTGCCTTCAAATTCGTTTCTTAATTCATGTAGAATTTTGGAAGATCCTAACAAAGAAGAAGTATGCACATCATGTCCACATGCGTGCATGACCCCTTGATTTTTAGACTTATAAGGAACTTCGTTCGTTTCTTGAATCGGTAAAGCATCCATGTCAGCCCTAAGGGCAATGGTCTTTTTTTCTGGGTTTTTTCCTCTGATCAAAGCCACAATCCCCGTTTCCGCCTTTCGTTCAACATCGCTAATTCCAATTTTTCTCAATTGGCCCTCTACATAGGATGCAGTTTGGTGCTCTTCAAATGAAAGTTCAGGATGCTGATGCAAGTGCCTTCTGTTGGCGATCACTTCTTCTTTGTAGGCCGCTGCCAAATCCTTAATTTTCTGTATTGACATTTTCTAGGGTTTCTTCTTGTTCTTGTCTTTTTCTTACTTTCTCCCTTTCGAATCTATCTTGGATGATTCTGGCAGCTGGAAATTCCTCCTTGATCTTTTCATACCAGGCGAGCGCTTCTATTCTATTGATGTATTTGCCAACTTTCACCAAATATCTGGGTTGCTGGTATTGCATAAAGGTGAGGATATCTTCATGTTCGGAATATAACTTGTTACGGGTTTTAAAGGCTTCTTCTCTATCCACACCACTGTAAACCAGAATGGTAAAGCCAGAAATGAAATCATCTCTTTCTTTCTCCCGGATGTAGTTGTCTATGGCCTCCTTCAAATCTTCATCCACGGCATTTACCTCCACGAAGCTACCTGCTCTTGTGCTTGGTTCGGGCAACTCGTCAAATCGGATCCTACTACTTTCCAAATCTTCGGTGTATCCCACAAAACGCTCGGCACCTCCGGTTTTCTTAATGTTGATCAGTCCACAACTTGAAAACAAGAGCAGGAACAATCCATATAGTAATCTAAAGTTTTTCATGCTGTCAGTCTTCTATTACCACACATTTCGCATTAGCGATATCCTGTTCCACGCTTTTGTACTTCACGTCTTTTTTTACTTTGCCATCTGCGTATTTCACGGATACCCGGTCATTTCTTCCATATACCCTTTCACTTTTTCTGGGTTGTACAGGTTCTCTCCTGGCCCTTGCCTGGGCCTGTTGAGCAGCTACCCGCTGTCCGGTGGCTGTAGCTCCCCCTCCCAAGGTGCTTCCTGCCTCTTCTTTGGAGGCAGTTACTTTGGCTTCTTCCCTTCTCTCCCTTTGAGCTGCTTTTACCTGCTCGGGGTCTTGTTTTGGTAAGTCGGATTTAGAAATGAAAGAGATGATATCGTCGTTAAGCTTGCCCAAGAAGCGTTTGAACATCTCAAAAGCCTCGAATTTATAAATCAGCAATGGGTCTTTCTGTTCATATACTGCGTTTTGTACGGATTGCTTAAGATCGTCCATGTCCCGCAGATGTTCTTTCCAGTTTTGGTCGATAATGGCCAAGGTGACCGTTTTCTCCACGGCTCTGATGAGGTCTCTCCCTTCGTTTTGCAAGGTGGATTCCAAATTGATCACAACGCCGATCTGCTTTATCCCATCCGAAATGGGAACAAGGATTTCCTTAACCGTTGCACCTCTTTGTAAGTGGACATTTTTTAGGATAGGCATGGCCTTCTCTAAAATGCCCTTATTTTTGGTCACGTAGTTTTCATAAGCCTTATCAAATACTTCCTTGGTAAGCGTGGGGCTGTCTTTTTCCTTGAGCTCCTCCGCTGTAATGGGATAGTCAATTCCTAATGAACTAAAAATGTTCATTCTTAGGTTTTCCACATCTTCTGTGGATTTGGCCATTTCTATCACATCTTGCGAAACATCATACATGATGTTGAGGATATCCAGTTCCAATCTATCGCCTATTAGAGCGTTCTTTCTACGCTTGTAGACAACTTCTCTTTGGCTGTTCATGACATCATCATATTCGAGCAGCCTTTTTCTGATGCCAAAATTGTTTTCCTCTACCTTACGTTGGGCCCGCTCAATGGACTTGGTGATCATGCTGTGCTGAATCACTTCCCCTTCTTCCAGTCCCATCCTATCCATCAATTTGGCAATTCTTTCTGAACCAAAAAGCCGCATGAGGTTGTCCTCCAGAGAAACAAAGAATTGAGAGGATCCGGGATCCCCCTGCCTCCCGGCTCTACCCCTTAACTGTCTGTCCACCCTTCGGGATTCGTGTCTTTCGGTACCAATAATGGCTAGACCCCCGGCTTTCTTGGATTCTGGCGTGAGTTTTATGTCCGTTCCTCTACCTGCCATGTTAGTGGCAATGGTCACGGTCTTTGGTTTCCCTGCCTCTGCCACCACGTCTGCCTCTTTGGCATGTTGTTTCGCATTGAGGACCTGGTGTTTGATTTTGCGCAGGGTAAGCATCATACTCAGTAATTCTGAGATTTCCACCGAGGTGGTACCCACGAGCACTGGCCTGTTGGCTTCGGTGAGCTCGTTGATCTCATCTACCACGGCGTTGAATTTCTCTCTTACCGTTTTGTACACCTTGTCTTCCCTGTCCGCCCGTTGTATGGGTTTGTTAGTGGGGATCACCACCACGTCCAATTTATAAATTTGCCAAAATTCCCCGGCTTCTGTTTCTGCGGTACCCGTCATTCCGGCAAGTTTGTGGTACATACGGAAATAGTTTTGCAAGGTAATGGTGGCATAGGTCTGTGTGGCATCTTCTACCTTTACGTTTTCCTTTGCCTCAATTGCCTGGTGAAGTCCGTCCGAATATCTTCGGCCCTCCATTACCCGTCCCGTTTGCTCATCCACGATTTTTACCTTTCCATCCACTAGGATGTACTCGGTGTCCTTTTCAAACATACAATAAGCCTTCAGAAGTTGGTTTACCGTATGGATCCGTTGCGCTTTTACCCCGTAATCTTTGATGATTTCTTCTTTTCTGATCAGCTTCTCCTTCTCATCCACATTTTCATCTTTTTCCATTTCGGCGATTTCAGTGCCTATGTCGGGAAGAATGAAAAAGCTGGCATCTTCATTTTTCTTTGTGATTACCTCTATGCCATTATCGGTGAGGTCCACGCTGTTGGTCTTTTCGTCTATAGTAAACAATAGCGGTTCATCCGCCTCGGGCATGTTTCGCTTATTGTCTTGAAGGTAATAGTTTTCTGTCTTTTGTAATATTACACGTATGCCTGGTTCAGAAAGGTATTTGATCAAGGGCTTATACTTCGGTAAACCCCTAAAGGCTCTAAACAAGGCAAGTCCTCCTTCCTTCTCGTTGCCCCCTTTGATCAGTTTTTTAGCATCTGTCAGGTAACCCTGCACCAATTTTCGCTGCTCGTCTACCAGGGTGGATACCCTGGGCTTCATGTCGTAAAATTCATGCTGATCTCCCTTAGGGATAGGGCCTGATATGATCAGAGGGGTACGGGCATCGTCAATGAGTACTGAATCCACCTCATCGATCATGGCAAAATGATGTTTTCCCTGCACAAGATCTTTGGCATCTCTTGCCATATTATCCCTGAGGTAATCAAAACCAAACTCGTTGTTGGTGCCATATACAATATCGCAGCTGTATGCATTTCTTCTACCTGGGGAGTTGGGGGGGTATTTATCTATACAATCCACCTTTAACCCATGAAACTCAAAGAGTGGCGCATTCCATTCCGAGTCCCGCTTGGCCAAATAATCGTTTACCGTTACAATGTGAACCCCCCTTCCGGACAATGCATTGAGAAAAGCAGGAAGCGTGGATACCAAGGTTTTACCTTCACCCGTGGCCATTTCGGCGATTTTTCCATTATGCAATGCCACCCCGCCAAGGAGCTGCACATCATAATGGACCATGTCCCATGTTACTTCGCTGCCAGCGGCCATCCATTTATTTGCCCAAATCGCTTTTTCCCCATCGATGGTCACATAATCCTTGGCGGCAGCCATCTCCTGGTCTTGCGTGCTGGCAGTTACCACCAATTGTTGATTTTCCTTCAGCCTCTTGGCAGTTTCCTTTACGACGGCAAAAGCCCTGGGCAGCACCTTTTCCAGTACTTTTTCGAGCTCTTCATTTCTGTCCTTTTCTACTTTCTCTATTTCTGTGAACAGGGCATCTTTTGCCTGAACTTTATCAGGGTCAAGAGCATTTATCTGCGCTCTTAAATCTTCAATTTTATCGTCAAAAACTTTTAGCTCCTTATCTATGATGGAGCGAATCTCCCTAGTTTGACCCCGCAGTTCATCATCCGTAAGTCCGGATAATTTGGCATATGCTTCTTTTATATTTTCGACAAGGGGCATAAGTTGTTTAATGTCCCTGTCTGATTTTGTTCCGAACACCTTTGCGAGTCCTTTTGCGATCAGTTCTATCATATATGAATTCTTTTCCGCTTTTTCTATCCTATTATTATGCCACTTTTTTCACTTTTAGTGGCCATTTTCTCTAAATCTACTTTTCCTGAAAAAACCTGTTTTGCAGGGCCCACAAGCCAAATGTCCGTAATTTTCCCATTGGGGTGAAGGCTGAAGTTGACCTTCAAATCCCCCCCCTTAGTTTTAATAGCTATTTCGTTGCTATTTTTGAGCTTACCATGGACTAATGCACAGGCCGTTACACCCGTTCCACAAGATAAGGTTTCGTCTTCCACCCCTCTTTCATAGGTTCGGACCAAGATAGCTTTATCGCTTATAGTTTCTACAAAATTTACATTTGCTCCATTGGGGTATTGGTCACTATAGCGGATTTTGGCTCCTTCCTCCAAAACCGGATAATCTTCCACTTTAGCTACATATCTTACATGGTGCGGGGAGCCAGTATCCACAAACCAGTCTTCATCTGCTTTATCAATCTTTTCCACATCTCCCATTTTTAACTCCACCAGATCATTTTTGAGGAAGCTAATATGTGGCCCGTCTATGGCGACGAACTTAGCCTTGTTCTCCACCATTCCCAAAAAGGAAGCAAAAGCCACTGCACATCGGGCACCATTCCCACACATACTTTGGGAACCATCTGCATTGAAATAATGCATATGGAAATCAAATTTCTCATGATTCCGCAATACAATTAGCCCATCGGAACCAATACCAAATCTTCGTTGGCATAATAGTTTAATCCATGAGGTGTCTTGGATATTCAACGTACATGATCGGTCATCTAGCATGACAAAATCATTTCCGGTTCCCTGATATTTATAAAACTCGATTTCCATATAATTACTGTATCAAGGTCAAACTTCCGCCTTTTACTTGCCTGCAAAAGTGATCTTTCATTATTTTGGGGAGGCAATGAAATACAAAAATAAGGAACTTGAAGGAATATTTGGGCTTTATGGGAATTAATACAGAGTAATCAATGGCAACTATGCCAATAATGCAGGGCACAAAATTTGTGGCTACAACAATTGTACAGCCAATCCATAGATTTGTCAATAAATTCATAAAAAAGGGAAAATAATTATTAGCTTAATTCTCTAAAAATTACTTCCCATTAGTAATTATTTGGTTAATTTAGCAGAAGACCGATAAGCTACCAAATTCTTACACTGAACCATATATAAGTAAAAGCTATGAAAATGAAAAAAACTTCCTTTGATCCATCGAGAAGGTCTTTCCTATCCCACAGCACCAAGGCATCATTGTCCATTGGACTGGGGGCGGGGATGGTCGGAACATCATTTTTCGCCGGATGCGAGTCTCCTAAAGAGTCCGACAAGGCAAAGTTATCAACGGGATTCAGCCAATCTGATTTGGCATATGATTATAGTGCGCTGGAGCCCCATATTGATGCCATGACCATGGATATCCACTATAATAAGCATGCTGCCGCCTATGCCAATAACGCCCAGGAGGCTGCAGGTGAGGAGGATGTCGATACCGAGAAACCTCTGGAAGATGTCTTGGCCAACATATCCAACTACTCCACTAAGATGAGAAACAATGCCGGAGGCCATTACAACCACGAACTTTTTTGGAAAATCATGTCTCCGAATGGAGGAGGTAATCCCACAGGTTCACTTGCCGAGGCAATAGACGGGGATTTCGGGAACTTCCAATCCTTCGTTGAGGCATTCGAAAATGCAGGTATGACCAGGTTTGGTTCCGGATGGGCCTGGTTAGTTTTGGACAATGGATCCCTCAAAGTTGGTTCCACGCCCAATCAGGATAATCCTTTGATGGACATTTCGGATTTCAAGGGTCAGCCTTTAATGGGCATAGATGTGTGGGAGCATGCATATTACCTTAACTACCAAAACGAGCGGGGAAGATATATTTCTAGCTGGTGGAATGTGGTGGATTGGGCGAAAATCAATGAAAGATATGAAACACTCAAAGGCTAATTAAAGCTAATTACACATTAAGAAAAGCCTGTGGAATTGCTGTTTCACAGGCTTTTTTTTGAACCAGGGATAATTTTCCCCCCTACCTGAATATTGTCAGTTTTGCTTACGATGGATCGGATCACATCGTCCAGTTCCTTGGCAGATTTATTGATCAATATTTTTACTTCGCTTCTCCCAATTTCCTTTTCCAGTTCTTCCATGGATTGTACCAGACCCATTAGCCTGGACAATGGTGCACGGACGATGTGAGACTGGGTCCAGGCAATTTCCTGTAACCTGTTGTTTTGAGCTTCTATGGCATGCACGTACCTCATTCGGTCCGTGATATCATTGGCTAATACTATCTTAGCGGGCTTCCCCAGGTATTCAATTTGATTTCCTTTTAAGTCCACTTGTATTATTTCTCCGTTTTTCTTTTGGTGATGAAAGATATTGGAGAGGGAAAAGGGTTTTTGATCACTTGTTTTATCTGGTTGGACTATTGGGGAAGACTTGTCAGTTTCCCTTGGCTTAAGCGTGTCCATTGCCATTTTGAGAAACTCTGACCGCTTGTAGCCATAATGATCAATAGCCGCTTCATTTACGTCCAGAATATAATCTGTTTCCAGGCAGTAAAGAAACATGGGCTGCGGACTGAGATGGAATAGCTCCTTGTACCTTCTCTCCGATTCTAATAACTGATCTGAAGCTTGCTTCCTTTCAATGCTGTACAAAATACTTTTGTACAGGCTCGTGGGTGTCATCTCATCTTTCAGAAGATAATCAGAAACTCCAAAGGCAAGCGACTTTGCTCCGAATTCCACATCGGTATACCCGGTAAGTACAATCAAGCAGGTATCTTGGCAAAGGTTCGACATTTCTTTGATGAGTGCTTCACCAAATTTATCGGGTAATGTTAGGTCCAATACAATCACATCAAAAGTTTTTCCCTTTGATGTTAAAACCCTTTTTGCTTCCTCAAATGTGGTGGCAAATGCTAAAATGGCTGTATCTATAGCCTCACGTAAGTATTCTTCGATGAGCATTGCATCACCCTCATTGTCTTCAACCACTAAAATTTTATAGGTGGAATGCGGATTAGCCATAGCTGTTAAATTAGTCCCTATCTATATAGTCCTTAAAAATATTCTTAAGCCTTTGGACTTCATAATTTTTCTTTAAAATAAGACAATTTTTACCTCTTATCCATACTTATCCGGTTTATTCACCTAAATTCTCTTCCGGGTGATTCTACATAAAAGGCATCTATATTACCATTATCCTGCAAGGTGACATAGGCAGTTTTGCCATCACTACCTCCAAAAGCAATATTGGAGGGAAGCTTTCCAGATAGTGCTATTTCCTCCAGTAATTCCCCTTCCGGGGATATTTTTGCCACTGTACCTTTCCCGTGCCGGGTAATGTATAGGTTGCCATCCACATCTGCCCGCATTCCATCCATCCCAAAATCCTCAAATTGGATCAACAGGCGTTTATTGGAGATTTCTCCGGATTCATTAAGGTCGTAAGCCCAAACATTTCTTTGCAGACTCTCATTTACATATAGGGTTTTGTTATCAGGGCTCACTTCTATCCCATTGGTCGTACCCATATCTGTTTCCAGCAAAACAAAGGTTCCATTCCTCTCCACTCTCCAGATTTGTCCTTTGCCATTTTTCCAATCAGGATCGCTGGCAAAAAGAATATCATTATCCATAATGGCCAAATCATTAGGTTGGTTTAAGGAAGGGTCATGGGCAAATACGGAAATTTCCTTTGTTTCCATATTCACTTGCAAGACATTGTGCCCCGTGTAATCGGCAATAAGCATTTCCTCTTTGCTGTTGAACCTAATTCCGTTCCCTGTGCTGCCTTCCGGTAAGGTAATGAATTGGCTTACTTCCCCAGAAGGAGTGACTTTGCCAATTGTACCTTCTTTAAAAACATTTACCACATACAAATTCCCCTCCTTATCAACTGCGGGGCCTTCTATGCCGGATGTAAATTCTCCTCCGGTGGTAAAGTGAAAACTTGCATAAGGTGCTTTTTCATTTTCTGAATGGTTCATCGCTTTTTCTTTTTTGGGTTGACAGGCGAACAATGTTGACAAAAGGCATAATCCGACCAAGGGCATATTGGAAGTGGTCATCGTATAGAGAAAGTTTAGATGTGAGTGAAGGATTAAACAAAGTGAAATATTAGGGAAAAAGCAATCCTTTGCCCAAAATAATGTTTGAATTGAATGGAAGGCTTACACATATTAGGCAGGGTTGACTCTGGAGATATTTGCCCAATGGAAAGGAATTTTGCGGACTACTACCTAAATGGTTTGCACATTCATCGAGAAAGCCATAAATTCAACGGATTTAATTTTGACCCATGTAGAATCTAATTCAAAACACATTTTAATCTTATCACATATGAAAAAACTAGAAAGAAGGAGTACCATTAAAAAGCTGTTTACCTCTTTAGCAGGTTTTGCAGGCATAAGTCTGGTGGCCAAAGCGGATCATCAACAAGGCTCTGGAGAAAAGGAGGTTTTTAATGTAACCGAAGACCAAGATGTACCCTTATTTGCGGGTTCAACGAAATTCAACAATATGATCTTTGTGGCCGGGAAGGGTGCCCACTTCGACGGCGACATCAAAGACCATACGGATCATGTACTCAAAGAATTAGAAAAGGAGCTAAAGAAAGCAGGATCTAGCATGGAAAAGGTATTGAAAGTAAACGTATATCTGCATGACCTAAATGATTACAAAGGTATGAATGAGGTATACAGGGGAAGATTTGGTTCCAAGCCTCCAGTAAGGACCACGGTGGCCACTTATGGAGGAGTCCCCGGCGACTCTTTGGTAGAAATGGACTGTATCGCCTACGTATAAGTATTCACCCAAAATATACCTTATCACCTAAAACCTAAACCCAGATCGCCTTGAAAAATCAGAAGCTTTACCAGGTCTTAATTATTATTGGCTTTATATCATTTTTTATATTTTTGACCCTTTGGTTTATGGGAGTACCGGAAAACGGAGGCCCTTATTTGATAGTTTTCTTCGCTTTATTGGGAATAGGTTTTAGGGGATACGAGAGGTTAAAAGGCCTTACTTATACCATGATGATTTTTTCAGGGGTGACTGCTGCCATGTATTACCCGGCTACTTTCGTTTCTTACGGGGATTATGAATTTAGTAATTTGATAACTCCATTGATTCAAATCATCATGTTTGGTATGGGCACTTCCATGTCCGTCAAGGACTTTGTGGGAGTGGCAAAAATGCCAAAAGGTGTATTTGTGGGACTAATTTGCCAGTTTTCCATCATGCCCTTACTGGGTTTTACCATCGCCACTTTAAGTCCCTTTACCTCGGAAATTGCAGCCGGTATTATACTGATTGGATGTACCCCAAGTGGCTTGGCTTCAAATGTGATGAGCTTTTTGGCAAAAGCAAATCTGGCCCTTTCCATCACCATTACAGCCATTGCAACTCTACTCGCTCCTTTTACTACACCTCTATTGATGAAGTTTCTGGCAGGAGAATTTATCGCCATTGATGTCTTGGACATGATGTGGAGCATCATCAAAATGGTAATTATCCCCATTGGAGGAGGCCTGTTATTTAATCGGTTTTTGAGTGGAAAGGCAAAATGGCTGGATGATGCCATGCCTTTGGTTTCCATGATAGGTATAGGGGTGATCATTACCATCATCACCGCTGCGGGTAGGGATTCTTTATTGGAAATCGGGTTATTGTTAATTTTACTTGTGCTTATCCATAACCTTTGCGGATACAATTTTGGCTATTGGATAAGCAGAGGACTTGGCCTTTCGGAGCGGGACGCCCGCACGGTGGCCCTGGAAGTTGGAATGCAAAACGGGGGACTTGCCTCCGGTTTGGCCAAAGAAATGGGCAAGATAGCAACCGTGGGCTTAGCTCCTGCGGTATTCGGGCCATTGATGAACATTACAGGTTCCATGTTGGCTTCTTATTGGCATAGGAAACCCCCTAAGGACTAAGGCCTTGAAAAATAAATACTTGCAGCAATTCATCGTTTATCTAGGATTGTGCTGCTTTTTGCTGGCGTTTGTAACTTGGTGGAAAATCGGGGCTTTAATGGCAGGCAAATTTGTTTTGTTGGGGATAGCTATGTTGTTTATAGCATTTTATCTCTCGAAAAACCTAAAGCCTTACTTATATACCTTATTGGTCGCCGGCTTTTCCCTTGCTGCATTGCTTTTTCCTGGTTCCTTTACCAATTTTGGTTCTCTAGAACTTACTTTGCTAATTACCCCATTGATACAATTTGTAATGTTTGGCATGGGCTGCACCATGACCATTAGAGATTTTTTGGCAATAGCCAAATCCCCTAAAGGGGTATTTATAGGGTTGGCCTGTCAACTCACCATAATGCCATTATCGGGCACTCTTTTGGCACTAATGAGTCAAATGCCTGCAGAAATTGCTGCGGGGATCATTCTTGTTGGTTGTGCGCCGAGTGGTGTAGCATCTAACGTGCTCAGTTATTTGGCTAAGGCCAACTTGCCATTATCCATCTCGATCACGGTGGTTTCCACCCTTTTGGCTCCTGTTTTTACCCCTTTGCTAATGAAATACCTGGCGGGTACTTTGGTGGAAATCGCTATGGTGGAGATGATGTGGAACATTGCCAAAATGGTGTTGGTGCCGATCGCAGCAGGCTTATTGATCAATCATGTACTCAAGGATAAGGCAAAATTCCTTCATCAGGTCCTGCCTTTGCTGTCCATGCTTACCATTGCCGTGGTAATTGCCATTATCACAGCATCAGGAAAACCCTATTTAGTGAAAATGGGATGGCTCTTACTGGCATTAGTGGTGCTTCATAATGTATTGGGCCTTTTTCTTGGATATTTCGCAGGTAGAGTCCTGGGGATGAATGAAAAAGATAGCAGAACCATCTCCATTGAGGTGGGCTCTCAAAATGGTGGTTTAGCAGGTGCCTTGGCAGGTAGCATGGGTAAAATTGCCACCATGGGGCTGGCCCCTGCAGTATTTAGTGTAATCATGAATATTACAGGTTCCATTTTAGCTTCTTTTTGGAGAACAATTCCATCGGAGAAAAGCAGCTAATTGGGTCGTAATTTTACCTGCTGCTTTAGACTGCTTTGGCAGTTTCCACCTTGTTGAGTATTTCGTGATAATCTAGGTTCTCCCAGTTTTGGGTAATAAAAGGTTCCTTCATCACCTTTTCCATTACCTCATCCTGGATTTTGCCTATGGCGTAGGCCTCCGAATATTTAATAGCGGAAAAGGTAATCATGCTATAGAGAGGTACCCAATCTTCAGGGAAAAGTTCATGCAGTTTAGCTTCTATCTTTTTCCTTACCAAAAACTTGGGATCCGCCACATTTTCGCTCATTTCCACAAAGTTGTTCATGGCCAATTGGCAGATGGCATCCGTATCTGGTTTCCTGCCTTTCTGGAATTTTTCAAAAACCAAATCCCATGAAAAAGTACCGTACTTTTCTATAAGGTCATCCAAAATATGACAATCCTCAAAGCCGCAATTCATGCCTTGCCCATAAAAGGGCACCATGGCATGGGCAGCATCACCTATGAGTAGGCAATGATTAACTGTCCAGGGATAACATTCGGTATTAATTAATGCCGAAGTGGGGTTTTCACAAAATTCTTTTCCCAGGTTAGGCATTAAATGGTAGGCATCGTTGAAATAGGTCTGAAACACATGGTCTACATCCTCCTTGTCTCGGATTTTGTCGAAACATACTTTGTAATCTTCAAAGGGGAGGAATAGTGTACAAGTAAAAGATTTGTCGGTATTGGGTAGAGCAATGAGCATAAACTTTCCACGGGGCCAAATGTGTAGGGCATTTGGGTCCATGGCATATTCACCACCTCTGGTGGGGGGGATGCTCAGTTCCTTGTATCCGTGCGAAATGTATTCCTGTTTGAAGTTAAATCTACTTTGCCTTTGCATGGCATTGCGTAGGGAAGAATAAGCACCGTCCGCACCAAATATGATTGCTGATTCCCGTTTTTTGAAGGATTGATCGGGTAGTGAGAAAGTAATTTCGTTTTGGTGAACATCCACATTTTCTACCTTATGCTCGAAAGCCAAATTCACCCCAGAAGCTTCTGCCGCGTCTAACAGAATGCCGTTTAGGGTGTTTCTGGATATGGAATAAATGGCTTCCTGTTCTTTGCCATAGGGCTGGAAATAGGTGCTGCCATGTTCATCATGTATACGTCTTCCATACATAGGGATAGTATGCGGAATCACGGCCTCTTTAAGTCCTCCTTTTTCCAGCGCTTTCCACCCCCTATAACTTAATGCCATATTAATGGACTTTCCATGGGAAACTGTTTGAGAGGTTCTCCAATCTTTTCGCTTTTCGAATATGGTGACATCCAGCCCCCTTTTCTTTAAATATACGCTTAAAAGAGATCCTATAAGACCTGCTCCTAAAATACTGATGGGTTGGTTCATGGTTTGATGTTTGTGCTTTCGACTAGAATAGTTACTCAACGAATTTCCGGATGGATTGCTTAATAATTTTACCGAAATTATATAAATCGGTAAAACTGTTATATAGAGGGCAAGGGGCTACCCGGATCACATTTGGGTTTCTCCAGTCTGCCACTACCCCTTCTGAGTGCATATGCTCGAAGATCTCTTTTCCCCTTTTATGGATAAATAATGACAACTGGGAACCTCTTTCTTTTGGATTTGAGGGGGTTATGATATTAATTAGAGAAGGATCGTCACAGCTATCCCTGATTAAGAACTCCAAGTACCCGGTCAATAGTTCACTTTTTTTCCTGATCCGCCCCATATCGGCTTCTATGAATATATCCAAAGAAGCCTGTAAGGCTGAAAGACCTAATACGTTGTCATTAGAGAGTAGCCACCCATCTGCTCCTGGAAGGGCCTGAAAATCATTTTGCATTTGAAACCTTGTTTTCTCATTTGTGCCCCACCAACCCGTAAACCTTGGGCCATTAAAATGCTGTCCATGATCATCGTGCACGAAAACCCCAGAGACATTTCCTGGTCCTGCATTCAGGTATTTGTAACTGCACCATGTGGCAAAATCTACCTTCCATTGATGAAGTTGCAAAGGTACATTGCCAATGGCGTGGGCAAGGTCAAAGCCAACGGGAACACCATGTGCCTTTGCACAAGCACTGATTTTTTCCATATCAAACCATTGCCCTGTGTAATATTGGACCCCTGCCATCATTATCATGGCCAATTCATGGGCATGTTGTTCAATCTTGGTTATAATGTCATTTGTTCGTAAGGTATGTTCACCCTCCCTGGGTTTAATTTCAAGGATGGCCTCATTTGGGTCATAGCCGTGAAACTTTGCCTGTGAAGCGAGGATGAACTGGTCAGAGGGAAAGGCTCCTGCCTCAGCGAGGATTTTATATTTGCCCGGCCTAGGCCTATAGAAGGAAACAAGTAACAAATGTAAATTGGTGCTTAGGCTGTTCATTGGGGTAACCTCGCTTTCCTTTGCCCCGAGGAGTATCGCCAAGGCGGGTTTGGAAGTTTTCCGGGCAAACACCCATGGGTTCTCTCCCTTAAAATGGCCCTCCACGCCAAGTGTTTCCCACTTTTCAAGTTCCTTTGAAAGGTAGCTGCTTACGGTTGTGGGTTGAAGTCCCAAGGAATTTCCACAGAGATAAATTTTGTCTCCACTGTTTGTTTTTGGCAATAGGAATTTGGACCTAAATTCTCTCAATGGGTCGGCCTCATCCATCTGCTTGGCGAAAGAAAGCGTAGCACGGTATTGGAAAGGGGGCATAGCGTTCGGTTAATGCCTGCAAAGATAAAAATCACAAGTAAAAACCAAATTGGTGATTACTTGTTTGGAAAAAATAATTTATCTTTTGCTTACTTGCTCATTACCGTTCCACAATGTTTACACCTGGTGTTGGCGGGATTGCTCCAGAATCGGTCCATTATTGGCGGAAGTTGATTGACGATGTCGGTAATTTCCTCGTATTCCTCATAAAGTTTATTCCCACAATTTTCGCAATGCCATATGAAACCGTCTTTTTCACCGGGTTTCCGGTATCGTTCGAAGACCAGGCCTATGGTATTGGCCGGGCGCCTGGGGCTGTGCGGTACTTTTGGGGGCAACAAAAACATCTCCCCCTCATGAATATTTATATCTTTGATTTCCCCGTCCTCTACGATCTTTAGGGTAATGTCGCCTTCCACCTGAAAGAAAAACTCCTCGCCCTCATTGTAATGAAAGTCCTTACGGGCATTTGGACCCCCCACCACCATAACGATAAAATCATCGTTGCCTTTATACATTTGTTGGTTACCTACAGGAGGCTTCAGCAGGTGCCGGTTTTCGGCTATCCATTTATTGAAATTGATGGGTTGGGCTACTGGCATGGAATAAAATTTTAAAGAATCCTAAATTAGGAAATCGAAAGTAAAAATAAAAGAAATAACCCAAGCTCAAATAAGAATAGAAAAGGTGCCTGAAAAATTCAAGGCACCTTTTTTAAAGAATTTATAATTGTTCACAAAACTATTCCTCTATTTCAAGTATTATTGGGTCCAAAATGGTGACCTCCCCTTTTTGAGTGGCCACGTTGAATAAAGTGTCTCCCAAATAAGGACTTTTAGGGTGGATTTCAACCCGGTATGATCCGGTTTGTAGACCCTTTACAAGGAATTCCCCATTGTCATTACTGTGCGTGGCAAGTGTATCAAGGTCTTTGATCGCCCAAACCACTGTACCCGCTTCTTCAGGTATAATTTTTCCCTTTATGGATGCAGATTCCTCTGCGACAACTCTCAGTACGGGCTTCAAAATAAACATGCCAGATGCCCCCGCCCTTACAATGGATTGTGCAGCGTCGAAGTCAATTACCAAATCATACTGTATACCAGGCAAGAGCTCTTTGTTTACTTGAAGTTTCAAGCCACTTTGTTGTGCACTTGGTGTGGTCAGGTCAATTCTTTCGCCTTCTTGTATGATATAGTTGTCATTTCCCAATACTAGGCGGATTTGTGAAATCTTTCCGGCACTCACCTCTTTGGATCCTATAAAGGCTGAATTTCCCCCTGTCAAGGTTAATAGGTTCAGTTTCTTGTCATCTGCCTCATTCGATATACTGATCCAGGCAGATTCATTATTCTCATTTTCCTTATCAGGCAAGATCTCTACCGAGAGTACCTCTACCCAAACCTCATCATAATCGGCAGGAGCGTCGATTAAAGAAACATTCAATTTAGCATGTCCTTCCCTCATATCGTCCTGATCGTTGCAGCCCATAAAAAAAAGAAGTGAAACCACTCCTGAAACCCACAAGTTAACTTTCAACTTTTTCATATCTATAAAATTTAAGTTTATACTTCAAAAGTAGGTCAACAAGATGAAGCTAAAATGAAGAAGAATTAAAATTGAAGAAATTGTTTACTTTATTTGAAGGTGAGTTGAAAATTGGTACCGGTGGAAGTGTTTAGGATATGGATGTCAATACCTAAGAAAGAAGCTATTTTAAAAACAATTTGCAATCCATATCCCGAAGAATCTGTATGGGCATCTTTCAAGAATACCTGACCATTTTGAATCTGATTGATTCTTTCCTCAGAGATACCCGGCCCCTCGTCAATTATTTCTATAAGGAACCCATTCGAAATGCTTGAGCCATTAATTTTTACTTCAGAGTTGCTAGGAGAATATTTTATGGCGTTTGATAAAAGGTTTCTGATCAAGATATGGCAGAGAGATCTATTACTGTTTTTTAAGTTGAAATCCAGGGGCCGGGACGTGGTTAGTTTGATTCCCTTATCTTCTGCTATTGGTTCCCATTCTTCCACAACTTCTACAATAAGTTGATTTAATGAAAACTCCTCCTCTTTTATATATTGTGCATTGTTTACCTTGGACAGTAACAAGAGAGAGTTTAGGGTTTTCTTCATTCTCTGTATGGTCCTTTGCATATCCATAAGCTTCTCCATTTCTGAATGATTCAATTTCCCCTTGGAAAATAGTGCCTCAATTTTAGATTGGAGTATTGATATCGGTGTTTTCAATTCATGAGAGGCGTGAGAAATAAAAACCCTTTCTTGGTTAAAGGCTTTTTGGATCCTCCATATCATTTGACTAATGGCTTCATCGAGAATCCTGAAATCCTCAGTACTACTCTTGATGGGAGAGTGGTCAAAAGCTAAAGGCTCGTTGATTTTAGCTATTTTATCCTGTATAATTAACTTGAAAGGGTGAAAAATGTGCTTATTGAATGAATGATCCAATATAAAGGAAAAAAAGATGAACAAAATCAGGAGGATAACCATTAGTCTGAAAATAATGGCGTTCAAATCTTGGATGGTTTCCAGGCTTTTACCTATCTCAAGTAAAAAGTAATCATTCTCGAATCCAAATACATATGCACAAACCCTATACGGGACAGCAACCTCATCTAATATCCTTTCTTCATTAAAAATACTGTCAAGAGGGTACGCCACATCCAGTTTTTCTAATAGTATGTATTCTTCCTTAAGTATATTGTAGCTTCCAAAGCCCGCTAGACTGTCTTCCTCATAAAAAAAACCTTCAATGCCATTGTTTGAGATGAGGGTCAGAATATATTCTCTTTTTTCCAGTAATTCGGTATCAATATTTTTCAGTGCAAAATAATGTAGAAATATGGGGCCTCCCATCAGGAAAATGAGGAGGATGATTCCTTTTGCAAGGACATTATACAGAAGTAATTTCGTTGACAGTCGCATTGGATCTTATCCTGTATTAATTTTATAACCTACCCCCCTTACTGTCTCGAGCCAATTGATAGGTTCAAAAGCCCCTAATTTTTTTCTGATGTTTTTGATATGTACATCTATAAAATTTGATTGATACTCTTCTTCTAGATGATCTCCCCATAAATGTTCGGCAATCTGGTACCTGTTGATCACTTTGTTGCAGTGAATTAAAAGAAAGTGGAGTACGGTAAACTCTTTGTGAGTCAATTCAATGGAATTTTTCAAATAGTACACCTTTCTAGCCTCAATATCAATAGAGAATTTACCGATATTAATGATGTTTTTCACCCATCCTGATTTTCTTCTGAGGATGGCCTGCATTCGTGCTTTCAATTCTAAAAATGAAAAGGGCTTAGCCAAGTAATCATCGGCACCTAATTCTAGCCCGTGTACTCTATCCTCCACATTTGATCTGGCCGTTAAAATGATTATTAGAGAATTTGGGCTGTTTTCTTTAATTTCTTTTATCAACCCCAGCCCATCTCCATCAGGAAGACCTAAATCCAGAAGAATAAAATCGTATTCATTCACAAAGATTTTTTCGGATGCATCTCCATAGTTGGACGACCAGTCACATATGAGGGATTCACCATTCAGGTATTCTTGAATTTCCCTACCTATCATCTCTTCATCTTCTACCAACAGCACTCTCATCGTCTATGGATTTTATTTTTTCTTTTTGACCGGTATTGTATACGATAGCGTTCCCCCTAATATTATTCTTTGACCCGATTCATCAAACTCGGCCAAATTAAGAGGGTGCACATATTTTGCCTGGAGTTCTAGTCCCCAATTATTCAATTCAAAAAGCACAGGGATAGCAAATTCCATATTTAAAGCCATGAGCTTGTCCCAGTTTTGTTGTCCTATGTATTGCTCATTTACAGCGAGGTGATAGAATTGGCTGGTTCCAATCATAAATGATAGGGAAGGTTCAAAAGACACTACTATTTGTCGGAAAATCCTTTGGTCAAATTCAAAATACCTTGAATGTTTTGAAGTAATGAATAGATCCGGATATTGGTGAATTAAGCCTTGAAATTGAATGGTGGAGTACAATATATTCCAATCAAACCCAATTCCTGCCTGCAAAAACCCAAGGTTTTGCACACCAGCTAATTGGCTTTCCCCGGCTACCAAAAATTGGGAATAGGCGGCATTAAGCGCCACTTTATCAGATATGTCCCTAAGATAACCCACGGAAAGGGCATATTGGCTGGGTATATAAGGATCCATTATTTGTACAGCAGTTGCATTCAGGTACCAGCCAGAATGAAATAAATACATCATATCCGAGGTGAAAATGGGTACTTTCATGCCAAAATCTCTTCCTGCAAACATAAATCGATCAGAGAATTTCCCATTGATTATCAAATAATCATATTTGGAAACAGGCTCAGTAGCTATTGAATCCTGCTCTTGGGCAAATGAAAAACTGCAACAAAACCAATATAAAAGTAAACAACCAAAATTCCATTTCTTCATCTCATTCCTTCACGTTAATTGGATAATTTTCAATTAGTCAAGGTATGTTCGGCCTTGAGGGCGGCTGTGGAATATTTCTTGGCCTGGGAGGGCTTCCCGGTACCCTTCCAGGCCGGACCACAGGCGGAGTAGGCCTAGCTGCAGGAACATTTATATTTGGCCTATTTGATGGAGTACTTCCCCGTAGTTGTGTTGCCTGCTCAGCTGTTTCTAATCCGTTATTTCCTTCAGGTTTCTCTACAGCTTCATTTTCCCTATGATTGTTAGCATTTCGATTTGGAAGCGATCTTCTTCTAGCAGCACTACTTATGCTAAACCTACTCCTTTCGCTACTTTTGTCACCAATTTCATTTTTTTTGGTATCTGTGGCTTTTTCAATTATAGGAATTTTCTCCGCTTTTTTATCGCCCTCTTGTCCGTATCCAATTGATAAACAAAAAGTTAAAATAAAGGAAAATAGTAGATGTTTCATTACTTTTTGGAAATTATTTCGTCCGTAAAATAAAATAGTGAAGATGAAGATAGGATGAAAAACATGACGGACAACAAAAATAATTAAGTTGATATTAATTTTAATTGAATTTGCTGCAACAACATTATAGTTTTGGCATCCTTGATTTCTCCGGATTTGACCATCTGCATGGCCCTGTCTAAGGGTATCTCCATAACCTCTATATTTTCCTGTTCTTCATCAAGTCCTCCACCATCTTCGACTTTTTGTTGATCAGAATAGGTGCCGATATAAAAATGAAGAATTTCGGTCACAGCACCGGGTGACATATAGGCCTCAAACACCTTTTCTAACTTGTCCACCCGGTAGCCGGTTTCCTCTACACTTTCCCGGCGTGCACATTCCTCTGGATTGTCCTCATCTAACATGCCCGCGCATACCTCTATCATCATTCCGTCTGCATTCCCGTTGATAAAAGTGGGCATCCTAAACTGCCGGGTAAGGATCACCGTTTTTCGCCCGGGGTGATATAGCAATACAGCCGCTCCGTTCCCTCTGTCAAAAGCTTCCCGTGTTTGGACCTGCCTTTCCCCATTGGGGAGATGGTATTCAAAGGTGATCTTTTTGAGGGTGTAAAAATGATTGGAAAGGATTTCATCTTTCAAAATCTTAATGCGATGGTTCATTTTTACGAGGCTTGGTTAAAATAAAAACTGGAAAGATCTACCGCAAAAAAAATGCCCCCGGCCATTGGCCGAAGGCAAATGTTTCAATATTAACACGTTTATTTTAGCACCACAGGATCAGCTATCCCGTTCAGGTCATAGACAATCTTACCCTCTTTAATGGTCATCTGGCATTCAAAGCGTTTGTCTCCGTTAATTTTGTAACCGTTCCTGTCCCAAAAACCAAAGTTTCCATCTCTGAGCCCAAGGATGGCCACGTCAGCGATTCCTCCTTCGGAAAGATTTCCAAGCATTTCACGCTGAATGACTTTTGCAGGTTCCCAGGTGCTCATTTCTATCACCTTTGGAAGATCCACTCCCATTGCCAAAAACTTTGACATGATGTTCAACATGTCTTTCATAGCGGCATTCATACTTCCTTTGTGGAGGTCAGTACTGATGGTGTTGGGCAAGAATCCTGCTTCCAAAGCAGGTAAAGCCTGGCGAAAATCAAAACTGGCACCACCGTATCCCACGTCAAAAATTATTCCTCTTTCCTGTGCCTCTCTGACAAAAGGCTTAAACTGCCGAGTTTCATATTCCACAATAGGTTCCCTTGCACCACCAAGTTCTGCAAAGGTGTGTGTATAGATGTCGCCGGGGCGTAAACGTTCAAAAAACAGTTCCCGCAATCTTAATGGTGCAAAGGACATTGAACCTCCAAAGTCGATGATAACAGGCATACTGGCAATGTTTCCAGCCTCCACCGCACGATCAATGGGAATCCAATCTCTTCGGCTATAATGGGCCACCTTGAATCCCACCACATGCTCTTTGTATTTTAAAGCGGCTTGAGCAGTGATTTCTGCATCCATATCTGTAGTGTCCTGTTCCCAGGCTCCTCCACGCATTCCTTCCCCCACAATGTTTAAGAAGGCCAATACCCGGGTTTTTGATGGATCTATGATATTTTGTTTAAAAATGTGGATGTTCTTCCATCCCGGACCACCACAATCTACAATAGTGGTAACCCCTACACGGAAAGTATAGCCATCTGGATCCACTGCCGTAAGGCCGTCACTTAGGTAACTGTTTTCCCTGGTTCCCGCAAAGTTGTGTCCATGAATATCAATCAATCCTGGAACCACCAACATTCCTTCTGCGTTCACCACCTGCTTGGCCCCATTTCCGGGGATTGAAGCCGCTATTCTAGCTACCTTCCCATCTTTTATGGCTACGTCATTGAGGGCATCTGTGCCGCTTTTTGGATCAATTACATGTCCATTTTTGATGACTAAATCGTAATCCTGGGCATAAGTGACCCCTCCGAAACAGAGAAAGCCACATATTGCAATAACTATTAAATTGTTTTTCATTAGAAAAGAGTTAATTGACACATGCACGTGAGCTAGGCTCACTAATCAAGTTTAATGCGAATAGATATTGAGCATTGGTTTTAAGTTAAACTAAGGCTGCTTTTAATTCTTCCCGAATTCGTTTGGCAACAATTTTTTCTTCCTTGGGCCTAAGCATAAATACGGTGAGGCTGATGGCGTTGTCCTTGCTACCTATTACCTCTATGGAAGGCTCGCCACTCCTGAGTTTGTCCTGAAGTTCAGCACGGGTAATTTTAATCACATCTAGGTCCCAGCTAATATTCAAATAAGGGGTGTGGTTAGCTATGGGCGGTACAGACACTTCCGTTTTCACGCTTTGAAGGTCCTTTACGGCATTTTCTATTTGAGCTACCTTGTCCTCCCATGATTTCCACTCTTTTTCGTGGTCTTTGTTGATGTACATTTCTAAGGCCACATACATGCCCAAAATCTCTTCCTTGTTCACTTTCATGCCTCTGCCAATATTGCCTCCTCTTGGGGGAGCACTTAGCCGTGCGGCTTCGACAAGGTCTTTTTTGCCCATAAGAATTCCGGCACTTTGGGGGCCTTTCATGGCTTTTCCTCCTGAAACACAAACCAAATCAAAGCCCATATCATTGTATTTCCATAGATTTTCTACAGGCGGCACATCCGCTGCCATATCTATCATGGTTGGGATGTTGTGTTTTTTGCCAAGGGACACCCATTCCTCATGAGCTATTTTTCCTTCAGGTGCCTGATAATTCAAGAACCACATCATAGCGGTTTTATCATTGACGGCTCTCTCCACATCCTGTGCTGTTTCTACTTCTATCATGGTGACCCCGGTATTGGTTAGCGCATGGACATAGCCCACATTATGGGATTTTTGCACGATCACCTCATTTTTCATCCCCTCGAGATTGGGCAATTGAGCTACCTTTTTTTTATCGGTGCCAGTGAGTACTCCCGCCAATCCCAACACCATGGCTGACCAACATCCAGCCGTGACAGTTGCGGCTTCTGCGTGACAGAGTTTGGCTATTTTTTCACCAACTTTGTCCTGTACTTCATCTAGCATGGCAAACTGAGTCCCTGAAATTTGGATGGTTTCCATTACTTCCTTAGGCATCAATGAGGCTGTCATTGCGGTATAGGTACCTGCAGCATTAACAAAGGTGCGAATGCCCAATTCTTTCATCACGTCGCGTTTAGGAGCTTCCTCCAATGGTTGGCTTATGGCAGAATGAATGGGTAATCCTGTTCCTATCATACCTCCCACCAAGGGGAAAGTAGATAGTCTTTTCAATAATTTTCGTCTTGATATCATGACAATTGGATTTAATATGCTTGCCGATTACACCACTAGTGTAATCATAGGGACTGATAATCAGTCTTCTACTTCTACGATCATTTCTATTTCTATGGCCATTCCGCCAGGCAGCGAGGCCATGCCCACCGCAGATCTGGCATGTTTGCCTATTTCCTCACCGAAAACATCAATCATTAAGTCGGTAAACCCATGGACCACCGCAGGTTGTTGGGTAAAATCAGGGGCGCTGTTGACCATGCCCAGTACTTTTACCACTTTCTTTACCTTTTTTAAATCACCGATTTCCGCTTTTAGTGAGGACAAAAGCTGAACCCCCGTTAGCTGAGCGGCTTCACGCCCCTGTTCTACTGTAAGATCCACACCCAGCTTTCCTCGTGTAGTTTCCCCTTCGGCATTGGTTGGGCCGTGTCCGGAGAGAAAAATCAAGTTTCCAGTTCGAACGGCCTTCATGATTTTCGATGGTGCATCAGAAGGGGGAATCAGGCTTAATCCCATTTCCGCAAGTTTGGCCTCCGGATCATGGCTTCCCTGTGCAAATGTGGACTCCATGGAGCAAACCAGCAAAAGGCAAATCAAAGTAATCATCAAATTTTTCATCTTCTTTTCTCGTTAGTGGTGATTTATTCAAATATCAATTTCCCAAAATATTGTGGTAAATGAAAGTCAGGTCTTGGGTTTTCTACTTTGTTCCAGGTAATATAATGGGGGTTACTGTTTCTGTTGGCAGTCTTGTAAAAATTGGCCCTCCACTCCACCCCTTTTTTGGGCGCACTCACCTTGCTATATTTTTCAAGTAGCGAAATAGGTATTTTAAATTCCACTGTCCAAGTGGTATCGGAGGTAATTTCCGGGGATATTACACTTGGCAGACTAGTGGCCACCGTAATTTTTGAAATATCCTCCTCATCAATTACCAGGTATTCTTTTCTTGGTACGGTCACATGATGAAAAAGTGTGGTACCCCCAGCATTAATTTCAATATTAAAATATTGCAAAGGGTTATCTTCATTTGGGGCAAAAAACCATTCTACACAGCTGTCTCTGGAAACCGGCCCATTGGTTTTAGTTTCTTCACTGATAACATACCTATCCTTTACTTGAAATATACCATATAAATGGTGTTGGTCATAGGCGAGTTTGGCCTCTGTTTCCGGCATGAAGTGGGGTTTATCCCCCATGATGTGCGTAATATTGATACTCGGTATCGCTGCCCACGTAGCCTTGTTCCATTTGGCATCTATTACCATAAGTCCTGTTATCGGCTTTACATGGTAGGTGTTGGGCTGTTCTGATTTTTTAGTCATAGCTGCATTCTGAAATGGGGAAATTACCCATAGTATCAATAATGTAATGCCAAATAAATAGCAGGTATTTTTCCACATATCATAGGATTATTCAAGTGATTCTCTAATTTTTTTCACTTCTACCGCAGAAATACTGCTGGCTTCATTTCCAAAGCTTTTTCGGATATAGGTGAGCACAGCTGCGGCGTCCTCATCGCTAAGAAAACTGTGGGAGGGCATTATGCCATTATAGGAAATGTCATTCACAGTGATGGGCCCTTCCATACCTTCCAGTAAAAGAGTGATTAACCTTGTTTTGTCGCCTGTCACCCAGTCTGTTCCTGCCAATGGAGGGAACCTGGTACCATCGCCCTTGCCGTCTCTTTGGTGACAGGGCCCACAATATAAATTGTAAATGGATGCCCCTGCCTCTATCAACCCTTTTTCCAAATTGTCATCCTCAGGGTGTGGATCTTTAATGTTTGTTCTGGTTCTTTTTCTTTCTTCCAATTTTGCTAACTGACTTTCTCCAAAACCATTTTTTTTGCCCTTATACATGATTCTCCAGATTTTGCCCTTTACACTTTCGGTTATGTATAACGATCCATCTGGCCCCATGGATATGCCCATGGGCCTGGCCGCAGCATCGCTGGTATTTACGATGGTATCTAATTGGGCAAACCCATCGGCAAATACCTCCCAGTCTCCAGAAGGTTCTCCGTCCTTAAAAGGCACAAACCCAATAAAATAACCGGCTTGAGGATAAGGTGCCCGAATGGTGCTGCCGTGGAAAGCCACAAATGCACCTTCTTTATAGCGATCCGGAAATTGATTTCCATGGTAAAAATGCAGGTCGTTCGGCGCAAAATGACCGGGAAAGCCTACTATCGGCATTTCATAATTTTGTGCATCACCTTCATCTTGCCCATCTCCACCATATTCAGCATTGAGGAGCTTTTTGCCTTGTATTTGGTCATAATAATAATAAGGCCAACCTCCGTCAGTCCCTTCCTTTACCCGGAAGAATTCCTCCGAAGGCAAAACGGCGTTTTCCCATCTATTATAGAGTTTGGGCCAGGTGCGGTGTAAATTGTCCCTACCATGTTGCACCACATACAAAGTTCGGTCTGTAGAGTTCCAGTCCATCGCAACCACACTCCTTATTCCAGTGGCAAACCTGTATCCATCGGCTTGTGTCTGATTGAGCTTATTGGCATCAAATCTCCATATCCCTGCATGCCACTCTAATTGGGGGCATGGATCCATACCCGGTGCACCTGGCTTGCGGTTGAGTTCTTGGCACACATCACCGGGAGAACCAAACGGCACATACATATATCCATCATCATCGAAGGCGATGGGTTTGGCAATATGTTCATATCCATGTTCGGCGTTTTTATAATCGTCTTTGAGGATAAGTTCCACAGGCCCTGTGGGAATCAATTCGTCTTTTTCCAATTTTTGGCGGTAGACTTCTCCGGCAGTGCTAAAGTACATATAGCCATCATAGATACGCATCCCGGTTCCATAATTGCCCACATCCTCATAGTCGCCAAAATATTGGACAATATCAGCTTTTCCATTTCCAGATTCGTCACGGATAGCCACCAATCCCCTCCCTTCCTTATCTGGCACCCGAAGTTTTACATATATATCTCCATTTTCGGTGACGGTAAGGTGGCGGGACCTACCTACGCTATCCACTACCACTACGGCTTCAAAACCTTCCGGTAAAAATAACCCCCCATGGTCTTCATCGCCAGGGGGTAACCCCGTTTGATCGCTGCAAGCCACAATAGCCAACAAAATGAACTGGTAACAAATTCCACAAGATTTAATCAATGAGTTTTTCACGGTACGGTAAACTATAACTTTAAATCAGTTTTGAACCTCTATCATCAAACTGAACAGGAATCATATTTCTAGAAATATAAGGGATTTGGATAAAAAAATTACATAATTTGTGAGCGTAAAAATAAAAAAAAGGATAAGTGGAAAAAAAATGAATAAAATTAGGTTTAAGCTTTTAGGCCACCTCACTTAGTTCTTCCAGGAATTCCTTAATTTCTTTTAGGTAATGCAACACCCTGACATTTTCGGGGATGTATAAATCTTTGCCGATCACCTGATACCCGGAGATCCAAATATGGCTATTTCTGTATTTGTCGCTTAATTCCTCAATATAACCCTGCACCTCCTCAGCGGTGGGGTGGGTAGTAAAGACGGATACCAAATAATCCGGCCGATGAACCTTATAGACAGCGTACAAATCATCATCGGGGGTATTTTGTCCTAAATAAATGACCTGGTGTCCCTTTGTTTTTAAAAGATAGCAAGAGAACAAAAGGGAAATTTCATGCAATTCACCTTCAGGAAGGAACAACAGGAATTTCTTACCCCCACCGGTATATACCTGACCATCGATGGCAACAATTAATTTTTGTCTCACCAAATTACTGATAAAGTGCTCTTGGCCGGGATGTATGGAACCTGTCTGCCAAAGAACCCCGATTTTGGAAAGAAAGGGGTAGATGATGTTGAGCATAGTTTCCTCAAAACCCAGCTTCAAAATATTGGTCGATATGATCTTTTCGAACCTGGGTTCGTCCAAGTCCACCATGGCTATGGTAAGTGAATGGATCTGATCGTCAAAAGTGTAAGTACGATCTGTTAGATTCATCACTTCGGCCTTCAGTTCTTCTTCGGAAAGTTTGGCTATCTTACTTATTTTGTAACCATGTTCGTTCAATAAAGCCACATTAAGAATCAGCCTGAGGTCAGCATCATCGTAATAACGTATATTGGTTTCCGTTCTTTTAGGTGAGAGGAGATTATACCTTTGCTCCCATATGCGCAAGGTGTGTGCCTTAATTCCAGAGAGCTGCTCCAAATCTTTGATTGAATAATTTCTCACCATTATTTTTTACTTTTAAAATACCTAAAAGGTACCAGGAACAAACCGAATGAGACGGCATCGTCTCTTTTATTATTAACGTGATGGGCTTGGTGGGCCCTGAAAATTCCAAGCAGATATCCGGATTTGGGTTTTTTCAACCATTTTACTCTTCTATGAATTAAGATATCATGAAGGATAAAATAACTCATTCCATAAAGGGAAATTCCTATCCCTATCCAAAACCTTGCATCTAAATTTTTAGCACCTAGAACAATTAAAATGATCGCTATAAGGCCAAATACCAAGGAGAACAAATCATTTAATTCAAACCAACCTCTGCTATGCTGATGATGGGTTTTATGAATGTTCCAAAGAGGACCATGCATGATGTATTTGTGTATAAGCCATCCAGATAGCTCCATTATTATGAAACCCGTCACTATGAACACAATTGCATACATATATTGCAACATAACATTGAGGGGGGTAGATTGTTTAAAGAACTAAAGTAGAACCTTCAAAATTGCAAAAAAAATGCACATATTCAGCAACAAGTAGTCTGATATTGTGTTTTTCTTCCTAAAATTCAAAAACTGAAAAAAAAGTTGAATCAGAAAAGCGATAGCTAACCAACCCACATAATTGGACAAAGGTATATCTTCCTGAGACCAGGACCAAAAGTCCAAGCTTATGGCTACCGGCTCAATAAGAAAATCCATCATCACCATTCCCAAAGCCGCCAGTATTGCCGAAACCAAGGGATGCCATTTCTTTGTAGCAGCCAATTTACCCCACATATAAGCAAGAAGCAGCCAATTTACCCCTATGATGATAGGAACTCCCATTATTTTCCACCCCAATACAGGTCCGTAGCTGTAGTCCCCGAAGATCAGCCCTGTTTTTACACCGATGATTTCTGAAATCATTCCCACCACAAATGCGAACACAGCAAAGAAAACAAAACGCCAATCCCAATCTTGATGAAAATATAATAAAATTATGGCGTTCAGAAGTAGGTGAAATGGGGTCATTTGTTGAAAAAGGCCTCTACTTTCTTCCCACAGCAAGCCAATTATCCCTACACCATATACGAGGCTAATGGCGATTTTGGCCAGTAGGGCGGGGCGTAATTTTGTTGAAAAAGTCATCAACTGAGTCATCCTGTTTTTATCTTTGTATGGTACAGGCATTACAATCCATTTTGCAAGCTATTTGTTTTGGAGGTATTTCCTGTCCGTCCATATTGTATTAAGTTTCAAAGTTAACACGGTTCTCCCATTTGTTTTACGCTATCGATGATCTTGTATAATATTACTATAAGTATTTCCCCTGAAATTGAGAATGAATTCATCAATTGGATGAAGGCCAAATATATTCCGAAGGTTTTGGACACGGGATGTTTCTTTGAACATAGGTTTATGCGCCTGCTCCATCAGGAACCAGGTGAGGGTATAAATTTCTCTGTACAATTTCATACTACCTCCATAAAGGAAATGAGAGCATTTGAGGATAAATTTGCCAAAGGGCTAAGAGGGGATTTGGAGCGAAAGTTTGGGGACCAGTTTGTTTCTTTTAG
This sequence comes from Cyclobacteriaceae bacterium, assembly GCA_003565295.1. GTDB lineage: Bacteria > Bacteroidota > Bacteroidia > Cytophagales > Cyclobacteriaceae > Pleomorphovibrio. The sequence continues at coordinate 21,982 of PXCO01000071.1, read as the reverse complement.
ATCGTTATTGCAATCAGTAGAGTAAAAATCAGGCGCTTTTCAATACCAAATCCCCTTTGCGCTTAACGATTTTAATTTCAAAATACTCATTAATAAAGCCCTTACAGCGGTTTTCGGAAAAAATAGCCCGGTTTTCAGTATCAAACAACAAGGTCATTCTGAGCAAATTTTTAACATAGGCTTCATGGGCTCCCAGGTCTTTAACCCAATTGCTTAACTGTTCAAGCCAATCCTCCTTGTATTTTTCCAAATGACTTTTTCCATCAAACAAAATTTCCAATTGGTTGGAGCCATAGCGATACCTGTATATTCCACATAATTGTTCGTAGATGAACTTAACGTGGTTTATCGGAAATCTACGATTGGAAATAATACGGATATAGGTGTCGTCCCTGAGCTGAAGCGGATTATAGAGCCTTGTGTATGAGATTCTGAGCTCTTCCATCATCAGGGAAATGGCCTCATCCTGCACGCCCATCTGGGCTTGTCTTAGCAGATAGTTCTTATCTAAGGGGAAAAGCTTTTGAATCATTTTGTTGGGTAAACTACCACAAATAAAAACAATTTTTAAGCAAACTAAAAAGTTGTATGGTTAAAAATGGCAATTTCCCTAGTATCAATGGGTTAAGCTAGGGATTTCTGAAAAAGGGTTCTTAGAGGTGGAGGGTTAAGATAAACCGAGGGTTGGAGGTGAGTAACCATTTCAAGGAAGGAGTGTTGTCCAGGTCTGCTCACTGAAGCCAAGATAGGCCTTGAAAGAAGAAGTAAGCGGAGGTTGAATGTCCTTTTCAACCCCCGCTGGAATTTACTTTCCTGACTGTAGATTAATGGTGGATCCAAAAAAGACAGCATTCAAGAAAAGTTTATTTGTGCCAAACCAAAATGCCCTGAAGTTGGGGTTATCCACAAACCCAATGATCCTTCCCTGACCGAGGCTGGCCACCTGAATCATTCCTGTTTCCTTTAAGTTTTCCAGGTTTTCGGGATGAATGTAACCACTGGCAAGTGGATCCTCAGTGTAGAGCAGTGGATTGGCATAGGGGTTAGAAGAAGGTTTGAGGAATTGGTTGCCATTCTTAAAAAGGAAAATATTAGCGTTGGAATACCCATAACCCAAGGGATGGGTGATATCTAGCTTTCCTTTGAAGATGGCTCCTCCAGTTACTCGCGCCCCTCTTTCTTTTTCTAAGTCGGCATAGGCCTTTTGAATGGCATCTTCGTCCTTGTCAGTTGATTTCCATGAAAAATTGGCCAACTCCTGCTGGGAGAGCCAAATCATGGCACTTCCTCTGGCGATTAAGGTTCCACCTCTTTGTACCCAGTTTTTAAGCTTTTCTGCTCCAGATTTTCCGAGAGCTCCGTATGAGCCTGTAGGTAAGATCAAAACGTTATACCTGTTCAAATCTGCATTCCCAAAACGGTCCAATGGCATAAGGGTAAGAGGGATTTCCATTCTTTGATCCAATAAATGCCAGACTTCGCCCGCATCACTACTGGAAGCCCCTCCATCCACCAAAATCGCTATTTCTGGTTTCTCTAATACGTCAATGCTAGGAGATCCAAGATTGATACCTCCGGTGTAACCCGTTCCCATGGCATAAATACTCAGTCCTGAATGAGTAGCCACCTCCTGCAAGTCATCATATAACTGCTGGTCATTGATATCATTATTGCCTTTTTCGACAAGGATGCTTCCTCTTCTGAAATTTATGCCCAGGTCGGTTTCAAAGGGTTCATGGGTCACCCTAACCTGGTACCCTTTATCAAGTAAGCTATATACGGCTCTTGGCGCATAGTATTCATGCCATTCAAAAACATAGGTATTTGCCCCCAGGCTTCCTATTACTCTGCCGTTTTTCATAGGAAAACCCTTTTCTAATTCTTCCACTTCAGCTAGATTAAAAATCCTGCTTCCCAAGGCCATATGGTCCAGGTTAAAGGCCATAGGCAAGGTCCAGGAGGATACATCATAAAATAGGCTGTCTTGAAAACTGGTCCTGGTTTCAAACATGGACTTGACCAACCGGTACTGAGGTTGATTAAAGGGTACGATAAAGGCTTTGTTGGCTTGGAAAGGAACCCCATTGACTACCACATCTTCCTGCAATTCGTACACATGTATGTCGTGGTGAAGAATCAGGTCGGCTAAGTGGTATGAACGCGCATAATCATCCCGATTACCAAAAATAAAGGCTTTGTTATTATCAGCATCGGCCTCTTCTTTGGCCTCCCTATAAAAATCTATCATGTATTGATTCAGCTCCTCCTTCATATCCAGAGCAGCCTCAAAGGAGGAAAAAGTGGTCCTTACCTGGTTTCGGATGGTGAAGGGGAAGGTAATTTTGCCGAACACATTTTCTTGCACATGGCCCCTTGAGGATGCTTGTTCGAACAGAATACCAATAGCTCCCTGAACATCGGGATAAGTTGAGCCTTTCCCGTAATAGAAATCATCAAAGCTTTCCTGGCTGTAATAGAGCGAACCTATTTCATCCAGGTATTTTGCATGGTACTGGGCAATTCGTTCGGTGAGCTCAAAATTCTTCTCGGGGGTAAGGGGGTGGTTTCGGCTGGGTATCCCTGGCTGAAAGAAGTAAGTGTTGTCACTGCCCATTTCGTGAAAGTCCAGGACTATGTTTGGGATCCATTCCTGTAGCTGGGTAATTCTTCCCCTGGATTCGGGGTGTTGTACAGGCAGCCAGTCCCTGTTCAAGTCAAACCAATAGTGATTGGTTCTGCCTCTTGGCCAGGCTTCATTGAGCTCTCTATTGTTCCTGTCACCATTAGGGATATAGCTTTTATGCATGTTCACCCATGATGAAAACCGATTCATGCCATCAGGATTTAAAACAGGATCTATCAGTAGGACGATGTTTTCCAGCTCTTCCTCAATTTCCCTGGCCGCGGCAAAATGATAAGCCGTAAGTAGGGCAGCCTGTACCCCGGATGGTTCATTGCCATGAACGGTATGGCCTAAATACATTACCAGAGGCATTTCCTGAATCTGACCTTCCAATCGGCCACTGCGCAATCCTTTACGGCTTTCTTTGATCTCTTCCAAGTTTTGTTGGTTGGTAGGGGAACTGACCACTAGGATGACTAATGGCCTCTTTTCGTAGGTTCTACCGTATTCAAGTAGAGAAAGCCGGTCTGATGAAGCTGCCAAGGCCTTGAAATAGCTGACCACCTGGTCATGGCTGGCATGCCACTCCCCAACTTCAAAGCCTAAATGACTTGCAGGGGTAGGAACATTGGGATCATAGGTGTATCCACTTGGCAAATAATAGTCTAGACTTGTCTCTTGCCCCAAAACACTTAGAGATAAAAAGCAACAAGCCAAGTAAGTTAGCAATGAATTTTTTGAGAAATGCATGGATGAATGGTTTTACCGAAAACATAGGGGGTTTAATGCCGACAGATAAAATTAACCCCAAAATTATGATTTGCCCTATTTTTTAAAAATATTCTTCAGAGCAGCATCCAGTTCAGGAAATTGGTATTTAAAACCAGATGAGTGGATCTTGTCATTACTGACTCTGATGCCCCCAAGCACTAAATTGGCCAATTCTCCTAATGCTAATTTCAAGGCAAATCCAGGTACCCCAATATTTATAAATGGTTTTCCTTTAAATTTTGCAGCGCGCTGCGTGAGAATGGCGTTGCTTACTGGTGTGGGTCCCACGGCGTTATATATACCATGTATACCTGAGTTTGCCAAGGCATGGATGAACATGTTGGCTATATCCTCAATGTGGATCCAGCTCATGTATTGTTTTCCGTTTCCCAATGGGGCAGTGACTGGGGGTTTTACCAGTTCGGTAAGTGCGCCTCCCGCTGCGGACAAAACTATTCCTAACCTAAATCGAACAGTCCTTATTCCGAAAACCTCAAATTCTTCGGTGGCTTTTTCCCACTTTTTTACTACTTCGGCGAGAAAATCCTCCCCTGCGGGCTCTCCCTCTGCAACCAATCTATCCCCAGTATCATAACCATAATAATTTATGCCACTTGCAGCGATCACTACTGCGGGTCGTTTATCCATGGTTCTCAAGTTGTTTACAAGGAGCTGAGTGGAAAGGGTTCTGCTTTCTAGGATTTCTTGTTTTCTCTCTTGAGTCCATTTTTTTTCAGCTACCCCCGCTCCTGCCAAGTGTATGATAGCATCGCACCAATCTAAAGCCTCTTTATCCATTTCCTGCTTTTGAATATCCCAGGCAAATGATTTTTGAGGCTTATTCTCCGGGTTTCGACTCAACCAAGCCACTTGATAACCTTGATCTGTTAATTTGGACGTAAGCTCTTTTCCTATTAAACCCGAACCTCCTGTTACTAGTATGTTTTTCATTTGTGATAGTTCAAACCCCTTAATTTTTTTCCGAAACTGGATAACTTCTCCCAGCTCAAAAAGTATTCCATAGGTGAAAATGCAACAGGAAATTTATAAATCCCAACAATAAGGATACGTAGGTAGGATCAGATAAAAATTCATTAAATGCTTAAAAAAGGTTCCGACTTCGGGAAATAGTTGATTCAAGTTGTATATTTGTGCGCTATGGTGATGGGGTACCGCCCAAAAATTACCGAAGGTTGTGCATTCGGTAAGTTTTTAAACCGCCGTTTTTTAGTGGCTGATGACTCCTACTTCAACTGTGCATCTAGGTTTATCTGGATTGAAGATCTATTTGTGCAAAAATTTGAAAACTTTATGTTGAAGAGGATCAATGAGTTTCTGCAATTTCAAAAATTTCTCAGAGAAGAGTTTTTTCCCAACGTCCAGTATACCCTAAAGTGGCTTCTTGTATCCACTGTAGTGGGTCTTTTGGCAGGTTCTGCTTCTGCGGTCTTTTTAATTTCATTGAAATGGGCCACCAATTACCGGGAATCCAATCTTTGGATCATTGCCCTGCTTCCTTTGGGGGGTTTTATCATTGGTTGGGTATACCATAAATTCGGAGAATCGGTGGTAAAGGGGAATAACCAATTGCTTGAGGAATTTTACAATCCACTGAAGGTCATTCCTTTAAGAATGGCGCCTTTGGTGCTATTCGGTACAGTCATGACCCACCTTTTTGGAGGTTCGGCAGGGAGAGAAGGTACGGCCGTCCAAATGGGGGGCGCTATTGCGGATCAGTTCACCAAATGGTTCAGGTTGGAAAAAGACGATAGGAAAATTTTAATTACGATTGGTGTGGCTTCAGGATTTGCATCTGTATTTGGAACACCATTGGCCGGGGCGGTATTTGCTTTGGAATGGTTGATCATTGGAAGGATCAGGTATGAATCCATTTTGCCTGCCTTCCTTTCGGCCTTTGTGGCGGATTACGCCTGCGCAGTTTTGTGGGAAGTACCTCATACCCATTATGAAATTCCATTTGTGCCAGGATTGGATTTAATCAATATATTCTGGATTATTCCCGCTGGGATTTGCTTTGGGCTTTCAGGTCGGCTATTTGCCAAGGCTACACACTTCTGGAGCCAGCTCTTTTCAAACCAAATTCCATATCCCCCTCTCAGGCCTGTGATCGGGGGAATCCTGGTGGCACTGATTGTTTTTGCGATGGGCACTACAAAATATATTGGGCTTGGTATCCCTACTATTGTGGATGCCTTTAGTGAGGATTTGCCCTGGTATGATTTTTTGGCTAAGATCGGGATGACTTCACTAACCCTTGGTGCCGGATTCAAAGGAGGGGAGGTTACACCCTTGTTTTACACAGGCGCCACCTTGGGCAATGCATTGAGTGGGGTAATACCCTTACCGGTTGCCTTGCTTGCAGGTATGGGATTTGTGGGGGTCTTCGCCGGTGCCACCAATACCCCCTTGGCCTGCACCCTGATGGGAATAGAATTGTTTGGTGCACCCTCCGGAGTATATGTAGGGCTGGCTTGTGTGGTGGCCTATCTCTTTAGTGGTCATGCAGGAATCTATAATTCTCAAATCATCGGCTCGCCAAAACATCACAGGCAACTTAGGAATAAAGGCAAAAAATTGGGGAAACTAGAATGAGGCAATACATAAAACTCTGGACTTTTTCCTTCATTTTCATAGGTGTAGCCGGATGTGCTACCGACCGTGCTAGAGTGTCCTTAGATAGGCCCTTCCAAGCAGAATGCCTCAAAGAGCTGGTCATGATGAACGAGATTAATTACGAAATTTCTGAAGAGAATGAGGAGACAGAAAGCTGGAAGCTCGAAATATCTGACCAGAGAATTTTCCTAATGGCCAAAGTCCTTGGGATAAGCGGCACCATGCACAGATACATCAAGGAGATAAATAAAGAATCACCAGATGAGGATTTTCTCAATCAGGAGGGGAGGAAGATTGAGCGGGCCATTCAGATGGCCTCTTTCGAGATTTCTGCAATTACCGGAGGCATAGATTGCGAGGAGGAGAAAGCTGAGCAAATTGCCACTTTTCTCGATAAAAGAGTCAAAAATAAAGAAACCAACCGAACAGTTGCAGCCATTGTAACAGGCGCAGCCATTTCCACCGGGACTGGAGTGGCACTTGTGGCAGGAGCATCAGGAGCCTTGTTGGAGGTTCTTGGGATAGTAGGAGGTTTGGCAGAGGTTTGGCTGGGTGTATCCATTCTTAGACTGGAGAAATATGTGGAAATTGAACATCCTTTCAATGTAATTGATATGATTTACCTAAAAGACAATTCAGACCGTGTGTTTCCTGAGTCGGTATGGGCATACATCAATATTGACGTTAATGATGACTCGGTTTCAAAAAGAGATAGGTTAGTGGATCGATGGGAGGATTTTGAAGTAGATGTAAGCTCGTTGGAAATTTTGCGTTCAAAAGGTGGCAAATATGATTCCGAATTATTGAAAACCAGGGCCAATATGTTGGATCAATTGGAGGCGCAAATTTATTTGATGAAGCAAGACCTGATGCTTTTTACCAAATTTTTTTATAGTTTGCACTAAACATCATAAGTTACATGAAAACCCTTCGTCAAATCTTATTAATTGTTCTTATTTTTATTGGTTTTTCGTGTAGGGGTACTAGGATAGTGGAGGAAAAAGTGGACGATTTTCAAGGAGCATGTTATACTTTCATCGAAGGCATTAAGGCGACCAAACCCGACGATTTTGAAATAGATGACTTTGATGATGATTTGCAGGATATCTTTAGTGAAAGAGCCCTGGTGGTTGCCAATGCATTGAACCTCAAAGATCCACTTAGGGTAATTGTCAAATTGGACAGTGAGGAGGATCAGCTTCTTTATTTTATGCACTATCAAGAAATCCTAAATAAAATCAATTTGGCTGAATTGGAGGTCTCATCTCTCAATGCGGCAATAAGATGTGAGGAGGATAAAACAGAGCAATTGGCCTGGTATCTTAACCGAAAGGAAAGGAATATTTCCAACCAAAGAACTGTAGGGGGGATTGTAACGGACGCTTCCGCTAACATCCTTAGCGGAGTGGTGGTCATTTGGGTGGCCAATGCCAATACTTTCCGGCAGCTTATGGGGGTTGGTGCATCGCTGGCTACAATTGTGTTGAACGTGCTCAATAAGGTGAAAACGTATACTGTGGAGGTGGATCACGAGGTAAACTTACTTAGGGATGTGTATGCAGAAGACCTGGATTGGAGCGAATACATCCCTCCATCCGTATGGTATTATATCAATGAAAAAAAAGTGGAAATTCATGGGGAAACCATTCGTGATAACATGATGCATTCTTGGGAAACTTTCAATATTCGTGAAAACCTGGATTTGTACCTGTCGGATGGAGGTCAATATTCTGTGGACCAGCTTCAGAATAGGGCATCTATGTTGGACTTATTTGCAGCTTACATTGAGCTGATGAAGCAGGACCTCTTAGTGTTTCGAAGGGAGGTGGTAGAGCTAAGGTAGCTTAATCTTGTTTTGCCACTTGACACTTTAATGCCCTGCCACGGTTTTCAGAATCTGTCACTAAAACCAAATAATCATCCCCACCATCTTTGAGTTTGAATTTTTTTTTGCAGGCCTCGGCTTTCAAGGGATGGTTTTTAGCAATTACATTTACCAAACCATCCGGAAACTCTCTGCGGATATGTTTCCTGTCCAATTTAATTTCACTGATCACTTCCAATACTTTTCCTGGTATTTTTGAACTTGGAAACTTATGACTGGTGTAAATTTGTGTGTTGGCATGGGCCTTTAGAAGTTCATATCGCTTACCGAAAGTGTTGAACCCTCCTGACTTGATTATTCCTGGATGCGGAATAATCAGAAACCGTTCCAATGGGCCGGTAGTGGGCTTGCTTTCTTTTTCATCTAAAAGCCTAAAAGTAAATAAAGAAACATTATCCCTGCTCAACTCCACAACAACAATTTCAGGATCCGTTCTTTTTATTCGAGAATCTTTGATAAGTAGCAATTCTTTGACCTCTTGTTTATGTGCTACCACATGTATGGAAGAAAGTCCCTTCAATTGGCGAACGGCTGCATGTATATCCAACATGGGAGAAGCCTTGATCATGACCATGTTGGCGTTATTGCATAATAGGCCCCAGTGCTTTACCACATCTGGCTCACTTAGGCTAAGTTCAAAGAGCTTTTGATTCCCCTCCCCTCTCCTAGCAGGGTCGACATATACCAGGTCAAACCTTTGATCCGATTTATTAATATAAGCTATGCCATCTCCATTTACCAAACGAATATCCTGGTTTGGCAATAGAAATTTCAGATTGTGGCTTGCAAGATGAAACAAGTCATTTTGCTTTTCCACATATACAATACTTTTAAAATGTTGTCCTATGTAAAAGGTGTCCACACCGAAACCTCCGGTAAGGTCTGCAAAGGATTGGCCATGAGTCAGTTGAGCCTTGTAGAGGGCAGTGGCTTGGGAAGAGCATTGCTCCAAAGATAGACTAGGAGGGAAAATAATGGAAGGGTTTTTACTCCATTCGGGCAATTTATTCGCGGATTTCTGCCTAGCGGCTATTTGAGCTGCTGCGACTTTGATGTCCAAATGGGATCTTCCCGCATATTTGAGCAGTAAATGAGCAGGATCATCCCATAAATGATCCTGCACAAATGCTTGTAATTCCTGTGTATAAAGGGAAAGAATATCCATGGCCTAGGCCATGCTGTGTTCCATTAAGTAGGAAGCGATTTGCACCGCATTCGTGGCCGCACCCTTACGAAGGTTATCAGCCACTATCCACATGTTCAGCGTGTTGGGCTGACTTTCGTCCCTCCTTAATCTTCCCACAAATACCTCATCCTTTTTATGGGCATTGATGGGCATGGGGTATACATTGTTGGCAGGATCATCCTGTAGGACCACCCCTGGTGTAGTGGAAAGGATTTTTTTAACTTCTTCCAGGTCGAAGTCTGTTTTGAATTCCACATTTACCGATTCACTGTGCCCGCCCATCACGGGAATACGTACTGTGGTGGCGGTAACTTGGATGCTGGGATCTTCGAAGATTTTCTTGGTCTCATTGATCATCTTCATTTCCTCCTTAGTGTATCCGTTTTCCTGAAACACATCGATATGAGGAAGTACATTGAGGTCTATTTTATAGGGGTACACCATTTCGGCTTTATCCCCATTTCTCTCGGCCATCATTTGATCCACCGCAGCTTTTCCTGTTCCGGTCACCGATTGGTAGGTGGACACCACTATGCGTTTTATGCCATATTTTTGCCTAAGGGGTGAAAGGGGCAAGACCATTTGAATGGTGGAGCAGTTGGGATTGGCGATGATACGGTCGTCAATACGCAGGGATTTCCCATTGATTTCAGGTACCACCAGCTTCTTGGTGGGATCCATTCTCCAGGCGGAGGAGTTATCGATCACGATGGTGCCAACCTCTGCAAATTTTGGTGCCCACTCCAAGGAGGTGCTACCACCGGCCGAAAAAATGGCCATATCCGGTTTTTTATCCACCGCTTCCTTAAGACCAATGACGGTATATTCCACCCCTTTAAAGGTCATTTTCTTTCCGGCGGATCGTTCACTGGCCACCAGCAACAATTCGTCGAATGGAAAACTATGCTCTTCCAGCACTTCCAGGATTTCGGAGCCCACTAATCCAGTGGCTCCCACTACGGCTAATTTCATCTCGCTTCTTTTTATTTAAAAGGTATTAAAAGCAGGTGACTCAGAAAGACACTTGCATTTTTTTGGTTAATTATTCCTTTTTTATGTATTTATTTAAATCATTAATGATTATATTCAACATATGAAAGCCTCCTTGTCTGTATGGGGTTTGATTGCTTTTTCCATACTAGGCTTTAGATTTTTGCCAAAAGCCGAAACTTTTATCCTTCAGGATTTCGAAAGCAATTTTGAAATCGTCAGTTATCCTGAAGAATTTTTACCGGGTTGGTCTGCCAATGAGGTGCGCACAGGTACTTCAAGGGTTTTCCAAGCCGCAGGCGAAGGACTGAATGGTTCCCATGCACTGGGCATACAAACCATCGGTAGTTTTGACGCGCAAATTTACGTAAAAACATCCACTATTGGGTTGAAAAACAATAATATTTCCTTCTTTGCAAAAACCCTGCGGAACGGAACCGGCACAAGGCCAGTTTTGATCTCTTACCGTATTTTTGACCCTCAAACCGAAAGTAGTTCCGAAACCCAATTTATCGGCGATGATAATAGTTTTCCCAATGAGGATACCGCCTATCAGGAATACGGGTTTACAATTCCCGGGGATTGGATGGAATTATCTACAGTTACCTTAATTATCACGGTTCACTACGGTGAAGGAAGCGGTAGTGCTGCACGGTTATTTATCGATAATTTTTCAATCCCAAAGCCCCTCACAAATGATCCAGAGGATGTTGAACAGATGGAGACCTTTAAGGTGGAGCAGGTAACGCTTCACGAAGATAAGGCATTGATCCTCGAATTTTCGCAGGAACTTTCCAGTCTGCCTCAAAGACTGGTACTATCCCCCGAATATGGAGAGCCGACACAAATGGAAATAGTGAATGGCTCCTTGTTGGCATGGTTTGAGGAGTACCTCTACCCTAATCGTTATTCTCTGGTAATAGATGGGGTATTGATGAAGGATAGCGATGACCCTGTCCAACTCACCCATGATTTTGAACTGCTATCCCCTCTTTTGCCAGGCAGTTTATTGATCAATGAGTTTATGGCAGATCCCAACCCAAAGGCATTGCCCCCTCCACAGCCCACTTTTCCGACAGGGGCAAATGATGAGTACATCGAACTTTGGAACAGTACAGATAAGCCCATGTTGTTAAAAGGGCTTACCTATAATGGCAATCCAGTGGAGGAAATCGCTGTGGAAGCAGGGGAATACTTTCTACTTACCCCTGCCACAAGAAAGGAAAGCTTCACTGCATTCGCAAAGGTGGCAGGTGTGAGTGGGTTTAGGGCTTTACCCAATAACTCAGGGCATATTTCCATTAAAGATGCCTTTGAGGATACGGTGGATAGCCTGGCATATGATACTTCCTGGTATGGAGATGCCCAAAAGTCACAAGGGGGGTGGTCGCTTGAACGCATCAACCCTTACCTGATATGTTCGGATGCCACAAACTGGAGGGGTTCTGCTGCTCCAATGGGTGGTACTCCGGGGGACATAAATTCTGTTTACAGTGATGTACCCGATGAGCGTCCCTTTGAGGTGATTTCTGTGATGCCCCTGAATGACCAACGTTTAATGATTTCTTTTTCGAAGCCCCTGCCATCCGACTTAGATGCGGGTTTTATGGGTGACTTAGACGGAGCTCCTTTAATTTTGGACAGTTTAGGCAGAGATCAACTTTGGGCGAGGCTCGATGCTCCCATGAGGGATGGGCTTTCGTATAGATTGGAGTTTCAAGGTTTTTATGATTGTAATGGTCAATCGTTAACTCCAAACTTTGTTTCTTTTACTTACGATACCCAAGCCCCTTTGATCCATGCTATTTCCGGCTTGGACAAAACTGGCTTTTTGGTGCACTTCAACAAATCGCTATCGGATCATCCCATTACCTTAAAGCAATTATCCATCAGCCAGAATGAAATAGTCAAATCCCGAATGGAAATGGACAGCATTTTATACTGCGAGGTAAAGGAACCCATGGAGATTAATAGGGGCTATATATTTACGGTTGTTAATGTAAGCGATCTAAGCGGAAATATTGCCGATAGCCTTTTTCATAGTTGGACCTGGGAGGATCATTTGGATACCGTTTATTGGGTAAGCCCCACGGTGCTTGGCGTTAAGTTTGGAAAAGAGGTAATAGCTGCTGCTGCCAAAAATCGTCTTCTTTATACCTTGGACAGGGATATGGGTCACCCCGAAAAGGTAAGCTGGATTGAGGAAACTGGTGTATTTCATTTGTTTTTTGCCAAGCAGTTTCCTACCAATACCTCAATGACCTTGACCGTACAGAACATAAAAGACCTAAGTGGGGAAAAACTACAAACCTTGAGGAAGTCGTTTACCTGGGATACACGTGCCATTTCCGTAAGCGCTTTCTTAGCGGATCAGCCAGGAAAATTCAACATAACCTTTAATAAATCCTTAGATCCCAAATGGGCTGCCATTCCTGCCCACTATCAGGTGAACAACGGTGTTGGTGAGCCTAAGAGTGTGAAGATGATATCTGCCGATGAGGTCGCTTTAGGATTCCAACATCCTTGGGAGCAGGGCCAAAACTATAGGCTCAGCATTAGGCAATTAAAAGATTTATTCGGTCAACCCATGAACCGAACTATCAACCTGGACTTTGTCTGGGATACCCTTCCCCCTGTCATCGATTCTGTACATTTGCTTTCTCCTTATCGCATAGAACTATATCTCAGTAAACCCATTAAAGAACTGGATGAGGTCTTGGTGAACGGCAAACGTATGGAATTTTTTGTAGCAGACAAGCCATATATTCTTGAAAGCAAGACGCCATTGCCCAAGGGGCTGATTGAAATCAACATTTTCGGAGCTAAGGACGAAAAGGGGAGAATGCTTGAACCTTTAACGTATCAAAAGGACCATTCCTTAAAGGCTATTGGAGAGGCCAGAATTTGGGGGGAAAAAGAGGTTCAACTTATGTTCACCCAATATTTGCAAGAGGATCATGAATTTACCCCGGATCAATTTTCCATAAATGGCCTAAAGCCAGAAATGGTAAGAAAGGGGGATTTGGGCTATGATTGTCTCCTTTCACTTTCAAATTCACTTCAACTTAACGGATGGCTACAATTCACCTATTCACTCCAAGGAAATGATGAAGGTATTCCAGATAGCCAAATCAGCTTAGAGCTTTTGTATGATGATGCCATTCAGGATATCTGGGTAGAAAACAGTAAAAGTATTTCGGTTGTTCAGCAGGTGCCGTTGGATGATTCGGATCCATGGTTAGGTGATTTCAAGTTATTAGACAACGAAGTAGCTGTTTTCCCCATTCTCAACCAAAGTGATCCCACGAGACTTCAACTAGTTATGGATGGCCCTATGCCAGAAGCTGAGATTCTTACCTTAAAAATTCCTCCCAGGAAATCAAAGGATGGGAAATGGCTGGCAGGAAGCACAAGAACTTTGATATGGGATCCAAACCCCCCTAGGCTTATGGATGTGAGGGTCATAAGTGCCAAGGAATTTATATTGTATTTTGATAAGCCTTTATCCCCCGTGTTCGCTGTGATTCCCCAATTCTACTCACTAGAAGGCCAATCTCCCGTAGAGGCAGTGCTGGGCGAAAGTTCAGAACAGGTCTTATTGGTATTTATCGACAACTTTGAAGATAGTTCGGTGCTTTCCCTAGAGCTCTCTGGACTTGAGGATATGAATGGCAATGTAATGGAGGATACCCATTTTGAGGTAATCTTCGACCCTCCCAGAAGCCCGGCTTACCGGGAGCTGGTCATCAATGAAATCATGCCTGCACCGAGGCCAAACCAGAAATTGCCCAATGCGGAATACATTGAAATTTACAACCCTTCTGTAGAGACCATTTACCTAGGAGGAATGAAAATTGGCAATAGCCGCTCTAATACCCATTTGCCCAGAAGCCACCTATCCCCCAATTCCTATTTGATTTTATGTCCCATGAGTCAAGTTGCTGCATTTGAAGGTTTTGGAGAAGTGCTGGGTTTAAGTTCTTGGCCTACCCTTTTGAATGCCGGCGACCATGTAACACTCTTCAATGCCGATGGTGAGATCATTGATGAGTTAGTTTATACCACTGAATCCTTTGGAGGTTCAACCTTCGCACAGGGAGGTTATAGCCTGGAAGTGGTAAATCCCTATTATGCCTGTGCAGATGCTGAAAATATTCAAGTTTCGGTATCCCCTGACAGGGGAACGCCAGGAAAAGTCAACTCCTTATATGGCCCCGAACAGATGCCTCAATTACCTAGGCTGTCAAAGGTGGAAAAAATGGATGCTAACACACTTTCTCTCCATTTTACCAAACCGGTTTTCAATGTTTCCCAGGCAGCGGTGGAAATAGATCCGAATTTTGAGGTTGAGTTTATGGTCCAGGATAGCGTGGATCCTTCCATCATCCTGGTAAAACTGAAAGATGAAATTCGAATCAACCAATTCTATACCATTAAGGCCACGAACTTCAGGGACTGTTCGGGAGAAGAGCTCGATCAGGATGCTTCTCTTGCCCACCTGATACTGCCTGGTGAGCCGGAACCGGGTGATGTGGTGATCAACGAGGTGCTATTTAATCCCAGATTGGGCACCCCCAAATTCGTGGAGCTTTACAATGCCTCGGATCATTGGGTAAACCTAAAGCAGTGGAAACTTGCCAATGTGTCCAATGATCAGATCAGTAACCGAAGGGCCATTTCTACAGGGGATATGATAGTGCCCCCAGATTCCTACCTGGTGTTCACTCCGGATCCTGATCAATTGTACCAGGTTTACCCCCAAGGAGTCAGGGAGCAGATGAAGATGCTTGTGCTTCCCAGTTATCCAATGGGTAGTGGTTCAGTAGTTTTGCTGGATCCAAATGAGACATTTGTGGAACGCTTTGACTACCACGAAAAAATGCATCATGGATATTTGAGGGATGTGCGGGGGGGGTCTTTGGAGCGTTACTCGGCCAGGGCCCCTGTAGATGACCCCAGCAATTGGCATTCTGCTTCTGCGACATCCGGGTTTGCTACCCCCGGCCGGAGGAATTCCAGTGTATATTTGGAAAACCCCTTGGAAAAGGGGCTACACATTTCCCCAGAAGTTTTTATCCCGGATGCCGCAGGGGAAATCCCATTTACTACCATTTCCTATAAGATGGATAACCCGGGTTATATGGCCACGTTGAGGATTTACGGTGTTACGGGAAGGATGGTCAGAGAATTGTGCCACAATGTACTTTGGGGCCAGGAGGGCTTCTATACCTGGGATGGAACAGATGCGAAGGGTGCCAGGGTAAGTGCAGGATACTATATTCTTTGGGCAGAACTATATCATCCAAGTGGCCAGATGCATCAAATAAAGAAAACCGTGGTGGTGGCCAGTAAGCTAAGGTGACCAGTTAGAAAACCCTTGCAGGAAGGATCAATATCCTAAAATCTACTGCTTTTTGGCGATTTCTTTCCGATCTTCCCGAAACATAGTAACCAATTTTTGAATGAAATGATGGTTGTATTTAAATTGGGTCTCATGGGTATTGGTGGATTTAGTTAAACACTCACCAAATGCTAAATATCAAGAAATTTAATTGAAGGATTTAAACCTACCCCAGGCTTTCTTTCCTATAGCTTTTCCACTAAATATTTCCAAAATCTGTTAAAATTGAAAACACTTCTACTTATGGCATTGGAGTTGGGCTTCAACAATTAAATTCTTAAGTCGATAAAAAGATAGGATAAAGGAAAGGGGCTGACTCAATTCAAAAAAATGGCTGATTTGAATGGCCTCCCTTTCCCCATCTAAATTGAAGATTCCTTTAACTGAGACTAATCATCAATTAATTTTATATACCACCCCTAGGTTGAGCCAGGCCCAGTTGTTGCCAATTTCCCCATAACCCCCGAATTTTTCGGTAAAATAATACCTTGCACCTGCATGCAGGGAAAGCACCATGCCACTGCTGGCAAAAGCGGCACCGTTAAAATTAAAACTTCGGTAATACAAGCCTAAGCCTCCATAGAGATCTAACTTGTCATGGTCCATGTCCAATAGCTCGGAGAAATGATAAGAGCCCCTGCCTCCTATGTGCGTAATGGAAAATCCACTGTAATTCACATATCCAAGTTCGCCACCAACCCCGATTGCTCCACTTTCAAAATCAGTGATGCCATACTCTGCGCCCACTCCAACTGGGAGGCCAAAACCGCCCAATAAACCCAATGTATAGGTGCTTCCAATACCTATTCCACCGTGTAACACCAGGTCTTTTTCCTTGAAGGCCTGTCCCTGCACCGAAGTGAAAAAAGGAAATAAGAATAATACGATCAAACAGATGTGTTTTAGATTTTTAGGTACCATGATAAATAGAATTACTTTGATAAAATAAATTTGTTGTACAAAAATGTGACCTTGTCTGCTCGCTAAGGTAAAGCAAAATAAACATGTATAAAAAAGACAAAATTACGCTTAAAATTCTTTCAATTCGATTAAATTAGAATAATAATTCAAATTAATAATAAACTCATTGAAAACACCTAAATACTTTTTATATAGGGCGAAAATTTTTTTGGGAAAAGGGGAATACTATTTTATCGGTTGGTAAAAATTTAAGCCAGGGATTAACAGGTATGCAAATTTCATGAAATACATCTGTTTTTAATTGCCTTTCAATGGCCCGATTTCCTGCCCCATCTCGTAGCTATCGGGATCGTGGAACTCGATTCGGGGGATTCCGCAAGTTCTGCCCGATAGCCCCGATATTAAGGGAGAACATTCCTTCGTGTGTAGCTTGCGTTTTGCTTGAATTCAACTCAATTGCACTACCTTAATTGAAAACTACCCACGTAGAAGTTTGGTTCGATGATGATTTTCTCCCGTCTTACTTCTTTTTCACCCCATTTGGTGGTTGGATAAATCCGGATGCGCTCATTTGTGAGCAAAAGGTCAACGGGCATGTCAAAGCTTGGGATACAGTTGACCCATCTAAATCGGAGGGTGTTTTCGTCGAAAAAGTAATATTCCAGCACAGGAAGGGAGGGATGTCTCAAATACTGATGAAAAAATGCAGTTAAATCCAACCCGGATTGTTGGGACAGAAAATTCTCCACTTGTGCACTGCTTACATTCTGATGGAAAAACTCTTTGTTCATTCCTCTCAGTATATCACGCCATTTATCATCGTTTTGGATGATTTCCCGTAATGTATTCAAAATGTTACCACCTTTGTAATACATATCCGCAGATCCCCGGTGATTTACCGAGTAGCGACCGATGATGGGTAATTTGTTTTCTATTTTGGGACGGGTGCCCCTCACGTATTCCTGCCCGGCCTCCTTACCATAATGGTAATCCAGGAACAGGCTTTCGGAATAATTGGTAAAGCTTTCATGGATCCACATATCCGCAATGTCGGTATAAGTGATGCTATTGGCAAACCACTCATGGCCAGACTCATGGATGATAATGAAGTCAAATTTCATTCCCCATCCTGTTTCGCTAAGATCCCTGCCCAGATAGCCATTCTCAAAACCATTGCCATAGGTTACGGAACTTTGATGCTCCATACCCAAATATGGGGCTTCCACCAACTTATAACTATCTTCATAAAAAGGGTAAGGCCCAAACCAATGTTCAAAAGCTTCCATCATGCGTGCCGCATCCTTAAATTGGCCTTTGGCTTTTTCCAGGTTGTAACTAAGCACATAGTAATCCATGTCCAACATACCCTCTTCCCCCATGTACTTTTCCCCAAAATGCACGTAGTCCCCAATATTGATATTGACCCCATAATCATTGATGGGGTTACTGACAAACCAGTGAAAAGTGTTACCCTCATCATGTTCGTCCACCTGTCTCAGCCGGCCATTTGAAACGTTCATCAGCCCTTTGGGAACTTTTACGCTGATGAGCATGCTATCCACTTCATCTGCGGGGTGGTCTTTGCTTGGCCACCAAATGCTGGAGCCAATGCCCTGATTGGAGGAGGCGATAAAGTGATTACCATTTTTATCCTTTGACCAGGTGATTCCACCATCCCAAGGCGGACGTTCTGCCTCCTGGGGGATGCCCTCATAGTGGATGCTCAGTTGCTCTATCTGACCCACTTGTTGTTCTTTGGCAAGTTGGATAAAATATGCCGCACCTTCCTTTTTAAAGTGCAATGCTATCTCGTCTTGGGTGACGGCTGTTATTCTAAGGGGTTCCTGAAGATCAATTTGAAGCACTTGGTGAGGTTTATCCACCCTGTATTGCACCCTGTTTTCACCTTTTATGGATTTTGTCTCCGGGAATACTTCAATATTAAGATGGTAATAGGTTAGGTCCCACCAGGCCCGTTCGGGGGTAATGCTTCCCCTAAGGGTATCCGCACGGGTGAAAACCTTATGCTGACCAATTGCTTTTGAAGGCATATTGAGCACTATTCCAACTAAAAGGAGACCGATTTTCCAATTCATCTGAATGTTTGCGCAGGTATTTATCTAAAAAAGGGTTTACCATTTACCTTTACAAACATACAATTTTTTAATTAATGCATTCCTGGGCAGTATTTTTCCCAAGATGAAATCGAGCCTGTCCTGACGGCAGTCAGGGCATGGCGAGCACGTCACACACCGGGGTGCCCCCCGATAGCTATCGGGGCTATCGGGGAGATGCGAGATTCCTCCACCCCGACCGGTGGTACGTGGCAAGTTCCCGAAACAAGTTCGGGACAGGTAATGATCGTTGAAAAGAAAATATAAACACATGAATTAAATAATTCACTTTCTCTTAATTTGCTCTCCTAAAGAAATTATATCAGTATTAAGAAAATTAGGGAAAAGAGTCGTTGTCTACTCTTGAGAAACCATCATATCATTGCCGTCCCATTTAACCACCACATCCCCAGCAGGCAGGTCAATTTTCCAGGTTTGCCCATGACCTTCCTTCCATTTGGCCACATTACTTTCACCCTCATAAATTGCAAATAGTGTTAAGATTTTGGCACTTTGGCTTTCTAATTCGGCATCCAGATAAGGTTCTCTGCGCTGTGGAAGTTCATTACCGATTCGGTCTTTGTGATAAGGGGTTTGATAAAAATGAGTTGAAGAAGTGAAATCTAGGGATTGCCCTTTAAGCTCCACCATCTTTCCCACCAAGGTGACCCCATTTACCTCCAGTAGGAAGTTTCCTTCTGAATCCGGCTCAACGGGGCTTTGAGGATGCCATCTTACCCTTATCTTGCCTTTTTTGTCAAAAGTGGCATCATCAAGTACGGCCACCACTCCCTTTACATTATGCATAACAGCTCTCACCACCTTGTTGCCACCCTTATAAAGAGCTGTGGTGTTTATCTCCCAGCTTCCACCTCCTTCATGATTAAAATCCTGCCGGGTAATTTCAGCTTTATGATCAGCATTCCAGATTAAGTCTTTACCCTCAAAGGAGAGTACATTATGGCCATTACTGTTGAAATGGTAATAATGTTGCCTTTCAGACCAGACAGGATAGTTTACTTTTCCCAAATCCCGGATCAGCTCTTCACCAAAGCCATAGACACACACTTGACCTGCGTCCGGATGGCTGTGATTTACCTCTCCACCTCCTGCTTTGCTAATCACCACCGATGCGGGAGCCTCAAAGTCCCAACTAGACCTGCTCGAGATGATTCCATCATAGGCAGGGAATACCCTTCCCAAAGGAAAATTGGTGATGTCCGGTGCTTTGGCTTCCACCTCTGCATCATAATACAATAAGGAAAGCACAGGATCCCGATCATCCTTTCCTCCAAATTGATGATAATACCATTGGATTACCGGATCCTTTGTAGCTGCGGCCACAGCGGGGAAGAAGGAGGTGGTTTGACCGGCGAGAATTTCAGGTCCTCCATCCCCGAACGGCACGATATGACCGGGTGGAACAGTAGAATAGATCAACCAGTGACAATGGTTTTGAAAAAACCTTAATTCGTCTGGTAGTTCAGGATTCTCCCGAAAATACCTGTAGGCAGTAAAAAAAAGAATCGGTTGGCCGGAGCTGCCTGCGTATGCTGGGTTTTCATTAAACTCCCCCTCCGGCCCATAATGATCTAAATAATCCTGAAAACGAGGTATTGCCAAGTCCACAAGGGTCTTGGCCTCTTTATGCTCCCCTTCCAATGCCATGCCCAAAATGCCAAGCCCACCTACCACCACAGTGGTCCAGTTGTTGTTTCTTTCCAGCCACCAAGCATTTTCCCCCACGGCTTTTAGGTAGGGCTTAATGCCTTTTCGGTCTAATCCCTTAATGTACCATTCCTTTTCACCTGCACTTAAGCTGGGATAGAGCCAATCAAAGGCCAAACCCAGGTCCCTGCAGAGCATGCCTGTACGTAAATCCGCATCCAAACCAAAACTTTCCCTATGGTAGATATCCTGCCACTCCGGCCAAGCTTGGTCGTTGAAAAGTACCTTGACCTGGGTGAGGGCAGCTTGCTTATACTTGCCTTCCCCGGTGATCAGATGAGCTAAAGCACAGGCTTTCACACGCATTCCCGCTGCATGCGTAATGGTGAATTCCCGGTTGCCTTTTCTGATATCCTCGCCGGTCCGGCCTTCCAATGGGGTAAATGCGGTAAATGGAGGCTGGTTTACTGCCTCATCCGCCAGACTTTTCACACTTTCCCAAAGCAATTTACCATGACCCTCGTTCAACGAGGCAGTTAATGCTTCCAAGGAGATAAGTCCTTCCTTTTCTTCGGCAGTCACCAGTAACCTAGGCCTCAATTGGGATTGGGAATAAGCTTCAGACTGGAATAATAAAATAGCGAGAAACCAATAACAGGGGATAGCAAATCGGTAATTCATAAAGGTTACTTGGATTTATCCGAAAATAGCAAATCTCAAGGATTGGAAAAAGAATTGACCCCCTTATTCGGTGAATGTGGGCAGCGATAGAAAGTAAAAAGTCGTGGTTGGTTGAATTTTGGACTTTTCCCTTCGGATAATGAGGCCATTTCGAAACTCAAAGGTAGGGTCTAATTTCCCCTCCCATCTTTTTTTGTCCTTTTCATATATCAAGGATACTGCACCTTTGTGTGTTTCCATAAATTCTTTAAACCCTTTTGGGGAAGGGTCATGAAGATAGGAATAATAGGCTTTGCGGCTGGCTGCCATGCGGTAGCTAGCTAATATCCTATCCCCGGAAATATGAAAGCCTATCCAGGCAGAAGAGATGATCATGCGCTCATAAGCAAGTCCAGGAGCAAGCTCATCCTTAGGAATTGGTTCCCAGGCTGTGAAATCCTTCCCCGGCTCCAGCTTTACACTATCCTCCAACTCTAGCGCAGGAAAGGAGTAACTGAAGATATACGGGCTGTGGGGAAATAGCAGGTAAAGTTTGTCTTCTTGAATTTGTGCATATGGGGCTATGTCCAAAAAGTGCCCCTGTGCCTGCCTTTGCTTAATGGTAAAGGGCAATTCTGCCTGAGCAACAAAGTCATCTTCCTCCATGTCATACACCCAAAGAAAAGGGTATCTGGAATAAAAGTCCGGGGCATCCTTTTGCCATTCCATCACATGTTTGGGATAGCCAAAGGTGAAGAGATGATTTTGGTGGAGGAGGTTTAAATGCCCGGTGTTGAAGTAAAGCGAGAGTTGGTTTATAGGGATATCTTTTTCCTTTATCACTTGCAGTGAATCGTCCAACCAATAGAGCTTGGTGGCACCAACCAACAATAATTGGTTTTCGTCCAAAAAATGAAGGGAATAAAACTTACTGGGAAGCGAACCTGCTGTATCTGTATTGCTTAGACTTTTTTTTTGAAGGATTTCCCCCTGCCTATCTGCCAGAAGTACCCTTTTTTCTTCGGATTCATAAAGGACAAAGTATTCCATGCCTTGCGTCCAGTTCAACAGTTGCAAGTCACCTTTATGATGAATGGTAAGGCTGTCTGTTTTCTTGAACTCCGGAGGG